>CAZMCT010000003.1:59520-75439 GCA_964564785.1 uncultured Planctomycetales bacterium | reverse complement strand
GCGTCGCCGCGCGCAGCGCCCGCACGCCGCAGCGGGGCGCGCCCGAGGGCGTCGCGACGCCGACGTACGAGCCGAGCGTTGCGCTCCGGCAACTCGTCCTGGCCGCCGACCAGTTCATGGTGCAGCGCGCGGCACCGGGGCGCGGCGTGGGCCAGAGTGTGATCGCGGGTTATCCGTGGTTCACCGACTGGGGCCGCGACACGATGATCGCCCTGCCGGGCCTGACCATGATCACCGGGCGAACCGAGATCGCCCGCGAGATCCTGCGCACGTGGGCGGCCTATGTCGACCAGGGGCTGATCCCGAATCGCTTCCCCGATGCCGGCGGTGCGCCCGAGTACCTCACGGCGGATGCGGCACTGTGGTATCTCTGGGCGATCGACCAGTATGTGCGGGCGACGGCGGATGTCGAGACGCTGGCCGAGCTGTTCCCGGTCATGCAGAGCATCGTGGACAGCTATTTGAGAGGCACGCGGCACGAAATCCGCGTGTGGGATGACGGGCTCGTCGCCGCCGCGCACGCCGGCCTGAATCTCACGTGGATGGACGCGCGGATCGGCGAACGAGTGGTGACGCCGCGGGCCGGCAAGCCGATCGAGCTGAGCGCGCTGTGGTACGACGGGCTGTGCAACCTGGCGCGGCTGGCCGACCTGCTGGACGAGTCGGGCGACCGGTTCGCGCGCCTCGCGGCCGGAACGCGGCGTTCGTTCCAGCGTTTCTGGAACGGGCGGGCCCGCTGCTGCTTCGACGTCATCGATGGCCCGGACGGGTGCGACGCGCGCGTGCGGCCCAACCAGCTCCTGGCGGTTTCGCTGACGCACTCGCCGCTGGAGGTCGAGCAGCAGGAGGCGGTGCTGCGCAAGTGCGAGCACGAACTGCTGACGTGGTTCGGGCTGCGGACGCTGGCGCGCGGCGAGAGCGGCTACCGGGGGCGCTACGCGGGGGGGCCGGCGGAGCGCGACGAGGCCTACCACCAGGGCGCGGCGTGGGGCTGGCTGCTGGGCCCGCTGGTCCTGGCGCACTGGCGGCTGCACCACGACCGCGTCGCGGCCCGGCGGCTGCTCGAGCCGCTGCTGGGCCAGCTCTGGTCGAGTGGCATCGGCACGCTGAGCGAGATCTTCGAGGGCGACGAGCCGCACCGCGCCGACGGCTGCTTTGCCCAGGCGTGGAGCGTGGCCGAGACGCTGCGGGCCTGGTGGATGACGCAGCATTGAGAACGGCCGTGCGCGGCGGGGTTCGGCTCGCACTCGGGGGAAGCGGGCGCGGCGGGTCGGGCCGCCCGTACGAGGATCAGGAAGGTGGGGGCGCGGCGTGGCCCGACGACGCGTCCCAGAACGGCGGCGGTGGCCGCTGCGGCAGGTCCGCCGATAACCGCCGGGCATCAACTGGAGCCCGCAGCGCGTCCCGACGAAGGCTGCGTCGCACGCGCTCCGCCAGTCCGGCCGGAACGGGCGTGCGCTCGATCGCCGCCCGCAGGCGCTGTCGCAGCGCCTGCCAGCGCTGAACCTGTTCGCGCCACGCGGGCCGCAGCGGCAGCTCGCGTTCGATCTGCGCCCGAAGCTCGGCGGGCAGCTCGCCATCGGCGTACTCTGGCAGTCGCAGCTCAAGATCATCCGGCGTCATGATGGGGCCCTCTTGGTCGCGATGCGGTGCTCACGAGCGAAATCGTGCAGAGCGCGAGCGAGTTGCCGGCGCGCGCGGTGCAGCCGGCTCATCACGGTTCCGATCGGCAGCTCGAGCGCGTCGGCGATCTGCTGGTAGCTGAACTCGCCGGTCGCCCAGAGCAGCACCACCGCTCGAAACTCGGGCGACAGCCCGTCGACGGCCTGTTTCACCTGGTCATCCACCTGCTCGAGGTCCAGCACGGGCAGGTGCGCGACTTCGGAGGCTTCGGTTTGCGCGAGCGTCTGCTGCTCGGTGGCGCGGGGGGCCCGCCGCTCGCGGGCCGCGCGATTGAGATAGGTGTTGTGCAGAATGCGGAGCAGCCACGGCCGAATGCCAAACTCGCGCTCCTCGAAGCTGTCGAACGCCCGATACGCCTTCAGGAACGTTTCCTGGACCAAGTCCTCGGCCTCGTGCTCGCGGCGCGTCAGGCGGTACGCCACGCGGTATAGCAGATCCAGATGAGGCATGGCGAGCGCTTCAAATGACCTGTTCTCACCCGCCATCAGATGCCCGCCGCTGACCGCCGGCGCGCACCACTATGAGAACCTCCGCGGACGCGGGACAATTCCCGACAATTCCGCCCGCCGCAGGTCCGATCATGCCGGCTGGCACGCCGACGAACGATGACGTTAGAATACCGCATCTTCCGCATTGTACCGGGGTGGCTGCATTTCGCCGCCGAGCGGAGGCACGACATGCTTCAGAATGGACTTACCGGCCCGTTGATCAAGAGCACCGGCGCCACCGGAGTGGCGATGGGCGCTAGCGCGATGGTGGGATGGCGCGGCGCCAGCCCCTTTTTTCAACAGGCTGCTAGGCGAAGCTTGGTCATCGGACTGCTGCTCGCAGGGTTCGGCCGCCCAGGGCCGGCCGCCGAGCCGAAACCGATTACATTCGCGACTCCCGACGGCCTGCGGATCGCCGGCGACTACTACGCCCCGCCGACCGCAGACCGACCCGCGCCGTGCACCATCCTGCTTCACATGTACCGCTCGGACCGCTCGCGCTGGGCCCCGCTGGCGAAGCCGCTACAGGCCGCGGGCTTCGCCGTGCTGGCCATCGATCTGCGCGGGCACGGACAGAGCGCCACGACCGAGACCCGCGACCTGGTGCTCAAGCGCGACCCGGAGATCTTCCGCAAGATGCAGAATGACGTGCTGGGCGCATACGACTGGCTCGCGCAGCAGGCGGAGGTGGACCGGGCCCGTTTCGCGCTGGTCGGCGCGAGCGTGGGGTGCAGCATCGCCCTTCAATACGCGGCCCGCGACCGCAGCGTGGATGCGATCGTGTGCCTGTCGCCCGGTCTCAACTACCTCGGGCTCGATTCTGCCGGTGAGATGCAGCAGATCACCGGCCGCCGAATCCTGATGTTGGCGACCGAGGACGAGCGTGACGCACCGTATACGCTGAAGCAGCGCGGCACGGGGGTGGAGGTCGAGGTGTTCCGGCAGGAACCGGCGCACGGCACGGACATGCTCGGCAAGGTCGCGGGGCTGGAAGCGAAGATCGTCGAGTTTCTAAAATCCGCCGTGGGCCCCCCCACCACCACCACGGTATACGGCTCGATCGAGCGGAACATCTACCATGCCGCCGAATCGGGCTGGATCAAGGAGATCGCCCCGTCCAATCTGCGCTATTATTCCTCGCCGCAGGAGGCCGAGGCCCGCGGCCTGCGCGCGGCACGGTCCCAGGGGCCGCCGCCTGATGCACCCGGCCACCCGTAACGCACGCATCACACGAGGACCGTATGCCTGTTTCCGTCGTGCTGCCGATAATCATGTTGCTCTACGCCGCCGGCGAAACCCCCGAAAACCCCTGGAAGGGCCGGGCTCCGCGGCTGATCGCGAAAGCGGAAAAACACCCCACCGCCGCAGCCCTCGCCCAGGCCCTCGACGCCGCCTGGCGGGCCGACGACTGGCGGGCCGGGCGCAAACTGGCTGCGGTCGCGCTCGAGAAACTCCCTAAGAACCAGGAGTTGCGCGGCCTGGCCGCACGCGCCCTGTGGCGCGCCGGCCGACTCGAAGAGGCTGAGCACGTCGCGGCGGGGATTCCCCGGGACACGCGCGAACAGGTCGCATTGCGAACGCTGCTCGAAGTGCATCTGGCCCGCGGCGACTGGGTCGAGGCCGACGCGCTGGCCGATCGCCTCGAACAGATCCGGCCGCACCGCGCGGAAGACCTGTACTACATCTACGCGGTGCGCGCGGCCCGCAACGAGCTCGAAGGCCTGCCCGATCTGCTGCGGCGGGCCGCGAAGCTGACCGACCCGGACAACGGCTACCCCGAGTACTACGTGGCCGAGGCCATCGAGGGCGTGCCCGAGTTCCTCCAGGCGGTCGGCCCGCGGCCGCTGAACCAGATCGCATCCGGCGGCGCGGCCCCGATGCCCCCGCTGGTCATGCTCAACCTGCCGAGCGTCGACGTCGTGATCCACGGCCGCGGGCCGTATCGCATGGTGGTCGACACCGGCGGCAGCATCATGCTGGCGCTCGACCAGACGGTGGCCGACGAGATCGGGCTCCGCTCGGTCGCGGCGGCCAGTGTGCGGGGGGTGGCCGGCAAGGAGCAGACCGGCCAGGCGGTGATCGACGAGCTGCAAATCGGGACCATCCGCTGTGGCCGCGTGATCACGCGGATATTTGATGTCCGCAAGTCGATCATGGGGGCGGCGGACGGCATTTTGGGCACCGGGATCTTCGCGGAGGGCCGGATGACGCTCGATTTCGCGGGTGGCCAGCTCATCGTCGGCCCATCGAGCGCGGAGCCGGGGCCCGGACACGCGACGGAGGTGCGGATCGCGGCCGACGCGAAGCTCATGGCCCCGGTCCGCTTGGAGGGGCAGCCTGCGATGGCGCTGCTCGATACCGGCGCCGATGTGGTCGCGCTCTCACCGCTCCGGCTGGCCGAGCTGTTTCCGGATCGCGAGCGGCAGGTGTTCGACGTTCCCGTGGCGCTGGGGGTCGGGCAGGGTGGCCTGCCGCAGATCACGCTGACCGAAGGGGTGCGGCTCGAGCTGGGCGGCCGCACGTTCGAGCGGCTGGGCGGCGTGGGTCTGAACATCCTGGACGACACGCTCAGCCCGATCATCGGCATTCAGACCGATGTGCTGGTCGGCATGGCGCTGTTCCGTGAGATGCGCAGCCTGACGGTCGATTTCCCGCGCTGCCGGATGTGGATCGACTGGCTCTCGCCGAAGGCCGCGCCGGGCACGGGTGACAGCCGGTCGCCGGGCGAGTAGCGGCGGCGCGGGGCGGCACCGCGTCGGGACGAACGGGTGAGGGCGCCGTGAACCTGGCATCCGACCTGGGACTGTGGCTCTGGCGGCTGTTGCCGGCCAACCCCATTCTGCTGCGGGTGGTGTCAGCCGGCGGAAAGCGCGTGCGGCACCTGTGGGCCCGGTTGGTCTACCTGCTGGCGCTGGTGGCGGTGTTCCTGCTGGGCAAGGGGCTCGCGCTCGGCACGGGCGACCAGTCTCTCGCCGATCTTGCCAAACAGGCCACGCAGACGTTCATGCTCGTGAGCGTCGTGCAACTGCTGTTGATGAGCTTCATCGCGCCGGTGTTCTGCGCGGCCGCCATCACGCAGGAGAAGGACGCGAACACCTACCACATCCTGCTGACCACCCCGCTGTCGAACGCCCAGATCGTACTCGGATCGCTCGCCTCGCGGATTTTCTTCGTCTGGGTGCTGCTGCTGTCGGGCCTGCCGATTTTCTGCATCACGATGATCTACGGCGGCGTCACGACCACTGAGATCTTCGAGAGCTTCGGGCTGGCCGCATGCACCGGGCTGCTGACCGGCTCGCTGGCGATCCTGATCAGTTTTCTGCGGATCGGCACGCGCCGCACGATCTTCGCCTTCTTCGTCGGCGTCGCCGTGTACCTCCTGGGCGTGGGCCTGGTCGGACTCTCGCCCTGGGGGCAGCTCCCGCAGGCCCCCGCCGCCACGACCTTCTTCAGCCGCAGCTCCACCTACAGCATGAGCTGGCTGGCCCCGGTCCATCCCTTCCTCGCGCTCCTGGTCGTCACCGGCCAGACTCCCGCGCCCGACCCCGCCGCCGTGCACGGCTTCGGCCGGCCCGCACGCTGGCTGCTGGCTTACCCGCAGTACGGCTACATGCTCCTGACGACGCTCGCCTCCGCCGTCATGGTGCTCATCAGTCTGATCTACGTCCGCCGCGGCGCCCGCGAGGGTGAGCGCCGACTGTGGACCGCCCTCGTCGACCGCCTGCTGCCCCACCGGGCCGGCGAACACCGCCGCGCCCCCCGCCGCGTCTGGCGCAACCCGATCGCCTGGCGCGAGGCCGCGACCCGCGCTTCCGCCGGCGGCCGCTCGCTCATGCGGCTGCTGTTCAACACCGCCGGCCTCGCGCTCGGCATCCTCCTGGTCGTCGCCTACCACACGCAGACGTTCGGGGCGGGTCCGACCGCCGCGGCCGCCGTCCGCGGCTGGCTCGTGCCGCTGGTGTGGATCGAGCTGACGGTCATCCTGCTGGTGGTCACGAGCACGGCCGCGACCACGCTGACCCGCGAGAAGGAATCGCAGACCCTGGAGCTGCTGCTCACGACGCCGCTGACGAGCCGCTACATCATCGCGGGGATGCTCCAGGGACTCGTGCGGCTGGTGATTCCGCTCATCGCCGTGCCGACGCTGACGGTGGCGCTGTTCGCCATCCTGGATTTGTTCGGCCGCCGCAATCTCCCCGCGGTCACGACCGTCGAGGCCGTTTTCCTCGTCCCGGCGATGATGGTGGCGTTCGCAGCCCTGGCGGCGATGATCGGGCTGCATTTTTCGCTGATCTCGAAGAAGACGGTGCAGGCCGTCATGCTCAGCACGGCCGTGGTGCTCGGGAACGCGGGGCTGTTGTGGGGCTGCGGGCTGGCGATGCGTGAAACGGACGTCACCGTCGCGGCGATCGTGCTGCCGTTCACTCCCGTCTGGGGCATTCACGCGCTGCTGGACCCGTGGCAGGCCGCGGAACGGGCCGCCGGCGTGTTCTCGGCGGGCGGCGCGACTGTGAGCGCCGGCACGGTCGCTTCGTTCCGCGTCACGCGGGCGGTCTTCACGCTGATTTCGACCGTCGTGTACTTGGCCATCACCTACGCACTGTACAGCAGCATGGTGCGCGGGTTCGACATGACGGTGCGGAAGCAATCGGCCTGAATGCCGGCCCGCGGCGGCGCGGTCAGCCCCCGCTCGGCACGAAGCGCGATGCGCTGACGTTTGTCGGCCGGGCGGGAATGCCTCCCACCACCTGGTTCGGCGGCACATCGTGGATGACCACCGCCCCTGGTTCGACGCGGGCCCCGCGCCCCACGCGCCGTCCCGGGATCACCGACGCGCCGATCCCGACGCGCGCGAAGTCCTCGACCGTCACTCCCCCCGCCAGCCGCACGGCCGGGTCCAGAAAGACCCCCTGACCCAGCACATTGTCGTGCTCCGCGATCGCCCCCGCGAGCACCACGGTGTGCGAACCGATTCGGGCGTGCACGCAGACGGTCGCCCGCGGTCCCACCACGACGTGGGTGGCCAGCTCCGCCGACGGCGAGATGCTCGCCAGCGGGTGGATGGCCGAAATGAGCGGTATCCCCCGAGCCGCGATCGATTCGGCCAACGCGACTCGCGTGAGGTTGTCCCCGATCGCGACGATCAGCCCCTCGATCCCCTCGCGCACCAGAGCCTCCAGTTCCTCGGGACCGCCCCGAACCGGCAGGCCGGCGACGACTTGCCCCTTCAGGGCCGGGTTGGTATCCACAAACGCACACGGCCGGAACCGCCGCCCCTGTTGCAGAATGTCGAGCACCACCTCCCCGAGTCCGCCTGCACCGTAAATCGCCACGTTCTGCATGTCTCACCCGGCTTTCCCTATCGGTCGAATCGACGCCGGCCGCCGGACGCGATATATGTACCCCGGCGGGTACGGCTCCCCGCGGCCGATCGGGGCCCCCCGTACCCGGTAAAGGAGCGCGCCATGACCGCTTGGCTCGCCGTCGCATTCATGTTGGCGCTCGCGACGATGACCCCTCAACAAAAACCGGCCGAACCGCCGGCCGAAACCCAGCCGGCATCACGACCGTCGGAGGGTCGGACGACCCTCCGGAAGCCGGCACAATCGGAAATCCTGCGCAACCTGCTCGCCCGCACGGACCGGCCGACGGCGATCGCGCCTCAGACGCCGGAATCGCCAGGCGAGGTGCGACCGGGCGAGGGCGGCATGCCGCCGCTCCTTCTGGAAGGAACGATGCTCGTCGAGCGCCCGGGCCGCCTGATTCACGAGGAGGGGCGAGCACGATTCGCGTTCCTGGATGGAGACAACCGCGCGACCCGCACGCTCGACTTGCTGGAGAATCAGCTCCTGGAGCTCATGGAGCGGGAGGCCCAGGCCGGGTTCAATGAATTCGTCATCTCTGCCGAAGTCACACGCTACCGAGATCGGAACTACCTACTGGTCCGGAAACTCTTGCGCCGCGTAGAGCACGGGAACCTGGGCCCGTGAGCGTATGTCAAGGGGGGTGAGAAGGCTCCCGAGTGAGAATATAGGAAGTTTCAATCGTGGTTTGAAATGCCAGAAGTTGGCCCCATATTGTCATGGGAAAATATTCAGCACAAGATGTTGTGCCATGTCAAATCTGTCGGAAACCGCGCCCGAGAACGGAAGGTGGAATCTGCAAAACGGATAAGATTGCGCTCTTCATGAGCAGAAACTTGGTGTTATCATAAGGGCGGCTAGACCGGATTGTGCTGTTAATCTGGGTAATAGTCCCGATGAGCTCACTTGCGGATCCCGGTCGGTGACGGCTCACGGATGGGTTGTTGGACGACCACTCGCGCATCGGTCGGTATGGACACTGGACCGGTGCGCTTTTTGGACACCGGTTGCCCCCGGTGACCCTGCTTGGGCTGGCGGCTCTCAGATGCGACGTTCACAGGCCATCAACAGGATTGGCTGCTAAACTTGATCCGCGCTTGATGGTCCCCTCGCTCGAAACCCAACCCCCCTCCTGAAAACGTCCGTTCCGAAGCCGCCCGCCCCACCTTTTCACCCTGTCGCCCAGACCGACTTCGGCAATCGTTCGGCCGCGCCACCTGCGGCAGGCCCAACGCCGGAGTCGCTCTCACGCGGCCGACACGCCCATCCGACGACGATGCGCCCGAACATCTCGACGCCGGCACGCCGCCGCCGTTTTCGGTCCGCACCCCCGCCACGTATAATGCGGCGCCACGGAGGAATGCCGAATGCCGTCCGAGCCCATGCCGCCAATCGCCCAGCTCAAAGGCCGGCCCCTCGGCCGCATTCTCATCAAGATGGGCAAAGTCACCCGGGCGCAGGTCTCCGAGGCGCTCGAACTGCAAAAGAAGAAACGCGGCCCGCTCGGGCAACTTCTGATCGAGATGGGTTACGTCGAGGAAGCCGACGTCAACCGCGCGCTCGCCGCCCAAGTCGGGATGGAGAGCATCAAGCTCAGTGACATCGATATCGACAAGAGCGTGATCGACCTGATCCCGTCGCAAATGGCGCACGCCTATCGGGTCATCCCCACCGACTACGACCGCGAGACCAACACCCTCGGCGTCGCGATCGCCAGCGCCGACAACTTCCACGCCACCGACGACCTCAAGACCCTCATGGGCTACAACGTCGTCGCCCGCGTGACCACCGAAGCGGACATGGCCGAGGCGCTCAACCGCTATTACCCCGAAGAGGCCGCCGCCAGCATCAGCGACATCATCGACGAGATGTCCACCAGCGAGGAAGTCTCGCGCATGCAGGGCCGCGGCGAGAGCATTGACCTCGACGAACTCATGGCCGCTGCCGAAAGCGCCCCGGTCAAGAAACTCGTCAACCTGGTCCTCCTCCAGGCCATCCGCGACAAAGCCTCCGACGTGCATTTCGAGCCGTTCGAGGACGAGTTCAAGATGCGTTATCGCATCGACGGTGTGCTCTTCGAGATGGTCCCCCCTCCCAAGCATGTCGCGATGGCGATCTCCTCGCGCATCAAGGTCATGGCCAACCTCGACATCGCCGAGCGCCGCATGCCGCAGGACGGCCGCATCGAGCTGCTCGTCGAAGGCCGCCCCGTCGACCTGCGCGTCAGCGTGCTGCCGACCATGTTTGGCGAGAGCGTCGTGCTTCGCGTGCTTGACCGCACGCAGGTGAATCTCGACCTCACCCAGCTCGGGTTGCGCGAAGAAGACATGGGCGTCGTGCGACAGCTCATCAGCAAGCCGCACGGCATCATCATCGTTACCGGTCCCACGGGCTCGGGCAAGACCACCACGCTCTACTCGTGCCTGAAGGACCTGAACACGATCGATGTCAAGATCCTAACCACCGAGGATCCCGTCGAGTACGACATCGACGGGATGATTCAGTGCCAGATCAAGGCCGAAATCGGCCTCACGTTCGCGCGGTGCTTGCGGAGCTTCCTGCGTCAGGACCCCGACATCATCCTCGTCGGCGAGATCCGCGACCTTGAGACTGCGCAAATCTCAGTCCAGGCCTCCCTTACGGGACACCTCGTCTTCAGCACGCTGCACACCAACGACGCGCCCAGCTCCATCGCCCGCCTCCTTGACCTCGGCATGGAGCCCTTCCTCCTGACCGCAACGCTGGAAGGCATTATCGCACAACGACTTGTGCGTAAGATTTGCACCAACTGCAAGGAGGAGTTCCAGCCCACAGAACAGCAGCTCATGGAGCTCGGCCTGCTTCCGGGGGATGTGGCTCACCGCACGTTGTACTACGGCCGCGGGTGTGACTACTGCAACCACACCGGCTATCGGGGCCGGCGAGGTATTTTTGAAACGATGATCATGGACGACGAGCTGCGCGAGCTGATCATGAAACACGCGTCCACGGGCGTTCTGCGGGCCGAGGCGCGCAAACGCGGCATGCGCACGCTGCGGGAATCGGGCTTACTCGCGTTGTACGATGGAATTACGACAATCGAGGAGGTCGTCCGCGAGACGCTGAGTGAGGAGATCTCGTGACAGCCGCCAGGGGCTCGGCGGGGGGTACCGACCCTTGGGCGCGGTTTTTTCGGACGCCACGATTCCTCGGCGGTCACTTGGTAACGCCAATAATTCCGTAGGGTAGGGTCTAATCACACCCGGCCGGCGCTGGGATCGGCGACGCCGGAGTGTTCCGGCCCGGGTGGGCCGTGGAGGCTGGGCATGGCGGTGTTCAAGTACGAGGCGCTGAACGCTTCCGGGCAGGAAATCAAGGACGAGATCGAAGCGCCAACGAAGGAAGAAGCGGTCTCGAAGGTTCGGGGCCTGGGCTACTTCCCGACCAAGGTGGTCGAGAAGCTGGACAAGAAGAAGGTCGCGGCCAAGAAAGGCGGTCCGGGCCCGAAAGCCCGCAAGGCGGCGGGCACCGGCCTGGGGTGGGTGAATACCAAGCAGCTTTGCTCGTTCACGCGCCAGCTTTCGACGCTCCAGGACGCCGGCCTGCCGATCCTCCGCAGTATCCGGATTCTTGAGCAGCAGCAGAAGCCGGGCATGCTGCGCTCGGTGCTCAAGCAGATCACGGAAGACGTCGAGGGGGGCGCCACGCTCAGCGAAGCAATGACGCGGCACCCGAAAGCTTTCGATCGGCTGTACTGCAACATGGTGGCAGCCGGCGAGGCGGGCGGCGTGCTCGACGTGATTCTCCAGCGCCTGGCCGACTTTCTCGAAAAGGCCCAGAAACTCCGGCGAAAGATCATCGGCGCGATGATCTACCCGTGCGTGGTGATCACGATCGCGGGCGGTATCGTGACGTTCATCATGGTGCAGGTCGTCCCGAAGTTCAAAGAGATCTTCCAGGACTTCAACACCACGCTGCCGGGCGTGACACAGTTCCTGATCGACCTGTCGACGTGGTTCGCGACGGGGACGCCGCCGGGCTGGGTCGTGATCATGCTCGGGCCGGTGTTCGTGGTACTGGCCTACAAGCTGATCCGCCAGGCCGAGGCCGGGCGTTTCGTGCTCGATACGCTCGCGCTCAAAATCCCGGTCGTGGGGCAGCTCGTGGGAAAATCGTCCGTGGCGCGCTTCACGCGGACGCTCGGCACCCTGGTCGCGGCCGGCGTGCCGATCTTGGAGGCGATCGCGATCACCAAGCAGACCAGTGGCAACGAGGTGTACGCGCGGATGCTCCAAAAAGTGCACGACGGCATCCGCGAGGGTGATTCGTTCGCCAACCCGCTGCGGGCCTCGAAGACGGTCGACCCGATTGTCGTGAACATGGTCGACGTCGGCGAGGAAACCGGCGAACTCGATAAGATGTTGATGAAGGTGGCCGACAACTACGACGACGAGGTCGACACCCTGGTGGCGTCGCTCGTCAGCCTGCTCGAGCCCATCATGGTCGTGTGCCTGGGCTTGATCGTCGGCTTCATTGTGGTCGCGCTGTTCCTGCCGCTGGTCTCGCTCATCCAGTCGGTCATGAGCAGCGGCGGCTAGCGTAACGGGCGGCGGCGGATCGGGCGGCGGTTGCCGGTCGAACCCGCACGGGCCGGATGGAAGAGAGGGTGCGACATGCAGACCATCGGCGGCATCCAGGCCGCGACGGGTCGACGGCACGGGCCGCGCGGCGCAGCCGCGCCGGGCGATGACAACGCGCAGCGAACGGGCAGCCACGGCCGACGATCGCGGCGCGATCCACGAGCCGTGGCCTCTGCGTTCACGCTGGTCGAATTGTTGGCGGTAATCGCCATCATTTCGCTGCTGATCGGCCTGCTGGTGCCCGCGGTGGGTGCCGCGCGCACGGCCGCCAAGAAGGCCAGCACGCAAAACCTGCAAGCGACGCTCGGCAAGGGCTGCCAGACGTTCCAGACCGAGCTGGGGCGCTACCCGCGGTCGCGGGGGGGCAATCCGTTCGACGCCGCCACCTACCCGGGGCCGCCGGCCGTCATGCTCAGCGGTGCCCAGTGGCTGGTGCTCGAACTGGCCGGCGCCGACCTGAAGGGCTACATCAAGCGCGACAAGGACAACTTCTACGACATCGACGGCAGCGCCGGGGTGAACGCGGCCGACTGGATCAGTTGGTATCAGAACGACGATGCGCCGAACGACCCGAACCGGCCGCTACACCGCTTCGGGCCGTACGTTCCGCTCGACGGCAAGATGGCCGTCTCGCCGCGCAACTGGATCATCGAGCAGGGCGGCAATCCGAGCGCGCTGCCGACCGGCCTGGCCGAGGGCGACCCGAACTCGCCGTTCAGCAACCAGAACCTGCCGTTCGTGATGGACGCCTTCGGCTACCCCGTCCTGTACTACGCCGCGAACGACCACGCCAAGCTGCCGTTCACCGACTGGACGCAGAGCAACCCGCTGCCCGGGCGCTACGACCAGACGGACAACTTCGGCTTCACCGGATCGGCCCAGAACCCCTCGGGCGGCACGCTGGGCCTCGACCTCGGGAGCGGCGCGTTGCCGACGGAACAGGGCGCCGTCGCCGGCCAGTTCCACTGGCTCTACCGGCTGGGATGGGTCGCACCGAACGGGCTCGAAGAGACGCCCTCGCGACGACACTTCGCTCGCTCGGTGCACGACCCCGGAATCTTCCAACAGAGCCAGAAGGTCTGGCCGCGCAACCCCGACACGTTCATCCTGATCTCGCCTGGCAAGGATGCGATCTGGGGCAGCGACGACGATATCGCGAACTTCTAGCCGCCCAGTGGCGGGCCGAGGAGGCCGTAACGTGGCACGCATGCGAGAAGATAGCGGACCGCAGCCCGTGGTGTGGCCCAGCCGCCCCGGGCTGGCAAAGCCCCTGTGGCCCAGCCGCCCCGGGCTGGCAAAGCCCCTGTGGCCCAGCCGCCCCCGACTGGCAAGGCCCCTGTGGCCCAGCCGCCCCCGGCTGGCAAGGCCCCTGTGGCCCAGCCGCCCCGGGCTGGCAAGGCCCCTGTGGCCCAGCCGCCCCCGGCTGGGGAATTCACCGCCGGGGCGGCACTGCCACGCGGCCTTCACGCTAGTCGAACTGCTGGTTGTCATCGTCATCATCGCGATCCTGATCGGGTTGCTGGTGCCGGCTGTCGGGGCGGTGCGGCGCGTGGCCCGCGAGGCCGCCAGCAAGGCCGCGCTGAGCTCGATCGAGAACGGGATTGAGACGTTCAAGGCCGACCAGCGGATCGGTGGCAGTTATCCTCCGTCCGCTTCGGACTGGTTTGCCGATCAAGAGCCGATGGTTATCAGCCCGGTGACCGGCCAGAACATGTCGATTTCCGGTGCCGGGCTCCTCGTCTGGGCGCTCGCGGGCGCCGACTTCCTGGGCACGCCGGGGTTTATCAAGACCCGCAACCGCCTGACCTGGGGCCAGTCCAGCGGTCGGACGTACGTGCAACAGCCGGTGACTGACAGCGACGCGTACGCGCTCGACAATAACGGCCAGCCGGTCTTTGCGCGGAGCGGACCGTATGTGGAGCTGGCCAAGCTCGCCGTGACCCAGAACGTCAATGCGGTCGGCAGCGATCCCGACTTCGTGATTCCGGCCGAACGCGACGTGGTCGAGACCGGCCGGCCGCGGCGTGCGTACGCGATGTTTCTCGACGGCTTCGGGTATCCCATCCTGTACTATCGAGCCGATCCGGCCGGTCGGGTGATGGCCGACTGGAGCACGGAGCCGCCGGTGGGTAACACGCGCGGGATTTACCACTGCGGTGACAACGACGAGTTGGTGTGGACGCAAAGTTCGACGGTCCTGCGGCTGAACAAGGCCGACGAGCCGCACGCGCTGGATTGGGGCACCGGGAACTACACGGTGTCGAATCCGCCGCCGCTCGGGACGTTCCAGGCGTACGTTCTCAACAAGTCGGTCTCGGCGCGGCTCGAGCCGCAGCGGCCGGACTCATACCTCCTGGTGTCGCCGGGCGCGGACGGGCGCTACGGGACCGCGGACGACGTGACGAATTTCCAGCATAACGGGAAATGAATGAGCCTTGAGCGGTTAGCCTCGAGCGGCAAGCGGACGACGGGTCGCGGCCGAGCGCGCCGCCTCCATCGACCGTCCGCGCCGAGGCCCTTCGAGCGTTGGGCCTTCACGCTCATCGAGGTCCTGATCGTCGTCGTCGTGATCGGTGTCCTGGTCAGTGCTTTGGGCATCGTCGGGATGAAGGCTCTGCGCGGCAACAAGGTCCGCCAGACCCAATCGATCATGTCGAACGTGCGGATCGCGATCGACCAGTTCGCCCGCGAGGCTCCGCTGGCTTCGATCTACAACCGTCCGACCGGGCCGACGTTCGGTCCGCTCCCGCCGTACATGCTGGCGAACCACACGATCGGCGTGTCGGCGACGATCGAGCCGAACCCCGGCTTCCCGGGACCGGACTACGTGCTCGCCAACCGCCTGCATCGCGACCTGGCCAGCAATCCGCAGTCGAGCGTCTCTAATTACGTCTATCTCACCGCGAACGACCAGCGGAACGACGACATCCGCGCCTTGTACGCCTACCTGCGGGTGTACAGCCCTGGGATCGTCTCGCAGATCCCGCAATCGGCGCTCAGACCGCTCGGCACCACGGCGGAATACGTCAACCCCGCGGGCAACGGAACCAATCCCGGCGCGATCGGTCTGGTCGACGTGCTCGGCATTCACGACGCGTGGGGCGTCCCGCTTGATTACTATCTGCACGTCAAGCTCGAGCCGCAGTTCGACGCACGCGCCGGCGCGGCCGTCTGGCGCGTGACCGACCGAGTGCCCGTGCTGCGCTCGCTCGGCATCGACCGGGAGGAATACGACAGCAAGGTCGGCGCCGGGGTCGCCTTCGATTCGAGCAGTTGGATCTTCAGCGAGCCGTTCCCGAGCCCGCCGTGTGGGGCCGCCGGGGTCGGAGGCGACCTCGTCGCACCGGCACAGAACCTGAGCGGCTGGGCCAGGGCGGTTCCCCAGGGCGATTTGCGGACGGGGGAGCCGCACGCGTTCGGCTTCGTCCCATAAGTGGCGCGGCAGACAGGTGGCACGTTCTTAGAATGATTAACGGGGCGATGGAGAGCGCGTTGCAGTGTGGTGCCGATAAGCTGGTTTCGCCGGTCGCGTGTGACGCGGTTCGTGCGGCCGTTCCGCCCAGCGGGTGGCATGGCCCAAGCGGCTTCGCCGCCTTGGGCTGTGGGGTTCGCGCGCCGCGGCCACGGCCCTTGATCGCTGCGCGATCTGCGGACCGTGCTACCCGGACGGCTGCCGCGCGCCTGTGGTCCAGCCGCCCTCGGCTGGGTCTCTCACCGCCGGGGCGGCGGTGCCACAGGCGGCCGGGAGAATCACCGCCGGGGCGGC
>CAZMCT010000003.1:0-59420 GCA_964564785.1 uncultured Planctomycetales bacterium | reverse complement strand
CGGTGCCACAGGCGGCCGGGAGAATCACCGCCGGGGCGGCGGTGCCACAGGTGGCGGTGCCGGGCCGCCTTCACCATCGTGGAGCTCGTGATCGTGATCACGGTCATCGTGATCATTCTCGCGCTGGCAGTGCCGGGGCTTGCCACGCTGAACGCCGAGATGCGGCAGACGGCCGCGCACCAGACGCTGCACAGCGTCACGACGCGGGCGTATCACCTGGCCCAGGCGAGCCGGACGCTGACGGCGGTGCGGCTGTTCCCGGGTGAGTGGGATGTGTCGGAAAAGCCGGGGGCAGCCGGCGGCCGGCAGCACCTGGCGATCTACGAATACGTGGGGGCGACGAGCTCGGAGGATGCGACGCGGGTGGAGTTCGGCGAGTACTTCCAAAAGGCCCGCGAGCTTGAAAGCGTGAAGATGCCCGAGGACACGTGGGCGGCGCCGCTGGAGGCCCTGTCGACCGATCCGATGACGATCGAGTATACTCCGTACGCGTCGCTGGGGCGGGACTTCGTCCTGCCGGGCGACTTCGGGGCATTCAGCGTGAGCGCCGATCCGCGCTACGCAACCAGCGATTTCCTCAAGGCCGACGATTTCCTGCTCGTGTGCGATCCGGAGACCGGAATCCGCACAGGGATTCCGACGGCCTGCCACCTGCGGGCATACAACCCGCTGCGCGGGCTCGAGATGAGCACCGCCGCGCCGGGCAAGCCGCTGGACGAGCGCTACTGGTACACGCGCTACAGCTTCTCCGGCGTGGTGACGTACCGCCGCGAGCCGTTCGCGGCGCTTCAGAACCTGCCCGGCGGCAACGAGGAACAACTACGTCAGGAGTACCTCCGGCAGAACGGCCGGGCGTATTTGACGCACCGGTTCAGCGGCGGACTCATGCCGGGCGCCCAGCGCCCGCAATAAGGTGGTGTCATCATGCCGCAAGCTGTGGATGGGACGACGCGGCGCGCCGGGGAAGCAGGTGGGCATGCGGCCCAACCGCACCCGGCCGGGAAACTCACCGCCGGGGCGGCGGTGCCACAGGCGGCGGTGTCACGCCGCGCGTTCAGCCTGGCCGAGCTGATGATCGCGCTGGCGATCCTGGCCATGGGTCTGCTGGTGATCGGGGCGGCGCTGCCGGTCGGGTTCCGCTACACCCGCGACTCGATCAACCTCGCAAGCGGCGAGGCGGCCGCGCACTTCGGCCTCGACCTGTTGCAGCAGAAGCTCTGCATTCACCGCAAAGCGATGGATCGCAACGGCACGCCGCGTTGCGAGCCCGGGCTCTTCGTCCCGCGGCGGGGAGAAAGCTCGCCACCGGAGTGGTCCACGTTTGAACTGGGGGAGTTCGTTCCCGACTACGAGCCGATCGTCAAGGTCCGTCCGCTGTTCACCCAGAACATCAGCGCGACGCCCGGGCCGACCTACGGGCAGGAGATCGCGCTGCCGCCGTGGGGACAGGGCGTGGTGCTGACCGAAGCCGCCATTCGGAACTGGCTCAAACCCGCCGACCTGGACGGGGAGCTGCTGGAGGTGGACCTGGAACAGCCCATCCTGGTCCGACCCCCGCTGCCGTCCGTGGCGATGGTCTACCCGCCGGTGACGGCCGACATCACGCAGTACCCCGACATGTTCTTCGCCGGGCCGTACTACCCCAACCCGGTGCTCACGCCGCCCAACGGCCGCGAGAGCGTCAAGGCGCTCGAACGCCGCGTTGCGTGGACCGCGTTCTACCGCCGCGTCCTTTACGCCGACCCGAACAACCCCGCGTCCGTCGGCGATCCGACGCTGTACGAGTTCATTGCCGTCTCGGTGCGCGTGCCCGACGCGGATCAGCATTTCCCGTCTCAGCATCCCGACGACGCCGGCGATTATCTCTCCGCCGGGGTGGCACCCCTGCCGCAGAGCGGCGGCTCGGCCCTGAATCCGGGGTACTTCGGCGAAGACAACTACGATCTGGCCGCGCCCGTGCCGTGGCTGGTCACCTTCAGCGATCCGTTGCCGGCCCCCCCGGGCGGCTTCGACATGCACGGCAATCCGCTGCTCGCCGACAACTGGACGCCGGTTGCGGCCCAGCCGCCCCCGACGCTGACGTTCAAGTGCAGCGCCCGGCGCGATCCACTGTTTCCCGTCGGAACGATGTTCATCCCGGCCCGCAATGACGTCGCCCCCCACGCGCTTCGCACCGGCGGCGACTGGAAGGTCGGATTCGGCCCCCCGACCACCAACCTCCCGCTGTTCGAGGTCGTCACCCGACCGGACCCGACCACCGTCGTCGTCAAGTACAACGGGTTCTATCCCCGGGCCAGCGATGACGTGCAGCAGATCGCGCCCGCCGCCGGCGCCTGGCCCGTCTGGGTAATCCCGCCCGCGGCCCGCCGCGACAGCTCGGGCAACGTGCTCTGGAGCAACCAATCCTCGATCCTGGCCGTCGCTCGGCGCTTCGTCCGCCTCCCGGAGGTACCGTAGCGTGGCTCTGGGCATGTGGAAACGTGGGAACGACGAAACGCGGCCGGGCCGGCCACTGCGCGCCGCGCCCGCACGGCCACGTTCGCACGCATGCCCTTTTCCACCGGCATACCTGCGCACCCGCCCACGCGGCCGCGGGCGCACGGCGGCCTTCACGCTCATCGAGATGCTCGTCTCGCTGGCCGTGCTCAGTCTCGCCCTCACGGTCGTCGGCCTGGTCTTCACCGCGACGACCAAAACCGCCAATCAGTCGGCGGCGTATTCCGAGGCCCACAACTGGGTCCGCCAGTTCATGGAGCAGATGGAGCAGGACCTGCGCTTCTGCGAGCCCAGCCGCAGCATCCTGGTGCTCGTCGGCCGCAAGCAGACCGCGGCTCTGACCGAGGCCGACCGCCAGGCCGGGCTGCATTACCGCGTGCTGATCGGCAACCCCGAGTGGGTGCCGGCCGGCTACGATCCGAAGCTCGCTCCGCTCGAGGATCCCGACGGCCACTACAGCGACCCGCGGGCCGACCAGATCCTGTTCTTCACGGACCGGCCGGCGACGTCGAGCGCGCCGCCGCCGAACGCGCCGCTCGACCCAGTGGCTAATAACGTGAAATCCGCGCCGCTGCTGGTGGTTTACGGACATGCCGCGCAGGGGACTCCGGTGTGGAGCGGCACGAACTATGTGTTCCCGGCGGACGACCAGATCCGGCACATCGAAACGCTGCCGGGCTACGGGGCCGACCCGAACAGCCCGATTCCGGCCAGCCAGTGGCACCTGTCGCGGCGGGCGACGCTGCTCGAACCCTCCCCGGGCGACCTGGACATCACCCAGGCCCCCGGCGATCCGGCGTTCCGGCTCAAGAGCGGGCTGGCCAACCCGCGGCTGCGGCTGGCCGGCGACGTCGTCCCGTTCGACGTGGAGCTGTTCCTGTCCGGGTTCGAGCCGGATCCGCTCAACAATTGGGCGGGGCCGGCCATTGCGTCGCCGTATTTCGTGGACGGCCCCGGGTGGAACGAAATCCCGCCGAATTGGACCTGGCAGGGACTGCCGATGGTCGAAGCGATCCGGAAACTGCTGTACGTTGGGACGATGTGGGCCTGGCACCACACGGCCACGGTGCTGACGCAGGTTCCGGTCGACCTGAAGGGCAACCTGGGGCTGCACCTGCTGCCGGGCTGTGCGTGGTTTCACGTCGAGTTCCTCATGCCCGAGGACCCGCGGAACAGCTTCGCGTACAGCAACCCGGATCCGCTGGAAGTGCACCCCGAACCCCCCGTGGGCGCAAACTCCGACATGCCACGCTGGACGAGCGTGCGGGACGGGCAGATGTACGTGTTCGTGCCGGATACGGCCGCCAATCGCGAGGTGATCGCCCGGCAGGTCGACCCTGACACGGGAGCACCGTACGAGAACGAGCGATTGGAAAGTTTTGCCCAGATCGACCCCTTCCTCGATCCGGAGGTGAACCCCGTCGGCAACCGCGTGATCCGGACGTGGCCGTACGCGATCCGGATCACAGTGCGGGTCTGGGACCCACGGGGGCGGCTGGACGAGCCGATCGTGCGGACGCTGGTTCACCGGTTTGAGTAGCGAACGGCGGGTGACGGATGGCACGGGCGTTGGTTCCGAATAACGCAGCGATATCGACGGCCGCGAGGCGGCGCGGAGGGCCGCGCCCATGATCTGTCAACATCCCGAACAACACCGAGCTGGAACGGGACGGGAGCGGGCCACGCGAGCGGGGAATCGCTCGCCGGGGGGTGCAGGTCGTATCGAAGGGATGCGTCCGTGACATCCGGTGGTTTTGACGCCCGGATGCACAATAGGCTGAGAGTGCAGCTCGCAAGCAGCAAGTTGGCGGAGATTCCGGCCGCAGGAAGCTGAAGCTGAGAACTGAGATGCGTCGAGGTGGATCGAGAGCGCGGCGGCGGGCGACCGTGCTGCTGATGATCGTGGGCCTGCTGGCCATGCTGTTCATGATCATCTCGGCCTACCTGGTCCTTGCGCGGTACGACCGCCAGACGCTCACGCTCTCGAGCCAGGCCCAGCGGATGGGCGAGATCGTCGAGTCGGTGAACGACATCATCAGCACGGGGCTGCGCGGCCGCATGGCGCACCTGGTCGTCGGGGCCGACGCGGCCGACACGCCGGGCTTCACGCAGGACCTCGCCGGGGGCACGTACGATCCGAACTTTCCGGCCGTGTGGGGTGCGCCGTGGGCGAGCGCGCCCGAGGCGCTGCGGACGGAGATGGGGGCCGTCGACCTCGACGAGGTGGAGCTGCCGTACACGTCGAACGTGGGTGTGGCGGCGATCCGGCCGCGGACGATTGCGGAACTGATGCTCGACGCGAACCAGGACGGCGGGATCACGCCCGATCCGGACTCGCCGGACACGCGGGTGACTGTGCAGCAGGGCTTCATGGACGCCGACGGTGACGGCGTGCCCGATACGGATTTCGCGGGCAGCGCTCTGCTGACGGAGTTGGCGAACGCGATCGCGGGCCGGGCGGTGCGAGCGGCCGACATCGAACCGTCGATGCTGAACAGCTTCGGGCCCGACTTGAACTACTATCGCTGGTCACAGTTCGAGTCGCAGGCGCGGTACCTGGTGGCGGCGCGGGTGCTGTCGCACGGGGGCCTGGTCGAGCTGAATGTGCCGAACCCTGACGTTGCGCCGTGGAACGCGGATTTCACGACGCGAATGTTCGACTGGATCCGCAGCCCGGACGACCGGTCGCTGGATCTCTACGACCCCCGGGGCGACCGGCCGCTGCTGCACGCGCTGGGCAGCGGGGCGGCAATGATCGAGCCGCTCCTGCGCCGCCGCGGCGGACTGCTGCCGGCGTACGGCGAGGAGGAGACGCTCTCGGGCCGTGTGCCGCGGCCACTGTGGGAGTTCGAGTACCAGTTCCCGCGAACGGCCGTGCTCGACTACGGGCCGAACAAGTCGGTGTGGCAGCGGTTCAACATCGCCAGCCCTGTCGTCGACGAGTGGGACCTGTGGGTGCAGGCCGCGACGCTCAGCGCCGATGCCTACAACGCGGACCCGGATCCGAGCAGGCTGACGACGTACGCCCGCCGCAAGTACCTGACCACGGTCAACAACAGCGACGAGCTGGCCCGGCTGCGCTCGCCCGCCCTGCCCGACCCGAACAACCCGAACCCGATCGGCCAGGATCCCAACGACCCGAACTGGCCGGGCCCGGGGCTGCGGCCGGGGGCACTCAAGTACTACCTGGGCAAGATCACGGACACGCGCCGGGCCCGCGACGTGCTGGGCAACGGGTACACGAACACGCTGCTGGGGGCGTTCAAACCGGACGGCACGTTCAACGACAGCGACGAGATCGCGGTCGGCGGCCGGGGTATCCCGCAGGGCTTCGCGGTCATCGCGGAGCTGCGCGACTACTTCTACGAGATGCTCGCCGATTATGACGAGTGGGACAGCCCCAGCGGCGAGGCTGTGAGTCGCAACGAGCAGGCGTGGATGCTGGCCGTGAACACGGTCGCGTTCGCCGCCCCGCGGGCTCCGCGCGACACCACGAAGCTGCACGTGGACACGGTCTACATTGCGCCGGACGCGGTCTCGCCGGGCGTGCCCGACCGGTACTACATCGGCTACGCGCCGCAGCTCTACATCACGCAGATCGTGGCCTACAACAATCCCGATCCCGGGCCGCCGCCGTCCCCCTCCCGGGTGGCATTGGCGATCGAGCTCTACAACCCGCACGACTCCGCGGTCGACCACGACTACTACGACCTCGATCTCGACCGTTTCGCCATCAGCGTCAACAGCACCGACCCCAACGACTCGGTCGCGTTCCGCCGCCTGAGCCAGACCACCCCGCCGCCCACGCTCCAGTTCCTGCCGGGGCGCAGCTTCATGCTCGTGTCCGTCAACGACAACGGCGCGAACACCTACTTCGAGAACTACCCTAACGCGCCCGCGTATCCGCTCGGCCGGCCGCGAGCGCTGAACATCCCCGTCCCGTACACGGTCGATGGCACGCCGATCAAGGTCTATCTCTGGCGCCGCGGCTCGGCCGGCGACCTCATGTGGTATGTCGTCGATCGCTTCGACGTGCAGACCGACTTCACGGCCGGCGGCATCGGCTCGCCCGGGAAGTTGGGCGCCCGGCAGCAATGGTACGTCAACGTCGATCGCGACACGTCGTGGGAGCCGTACCTCGGCCGCTGGAAAGGCCAGTCCGGCCGCGAAGCGCGCTGGCGCATGGCGACGGCCTTCCGGCCCACGGTCGACGGCGCCTATCACGTGGTCGGCAGCCCGGTCGAGGGAGCCGCGCCAGGCGATCCGGTCATCACGCAGCTCGGCGTGGGCACGCCCAACCCGGCCGACCCAGGCTTCCCCACGCAGACGTTCCAGCCCGCGGTACCGCTGTATACGGCCAACCCCGACCTGGGCGCCACGGTCTACCTGCACGGCGCCGCCCGGCCGGCCGCGTTCCCGACCGTCGGCTTCATGCTCTACGTGCCGCGTTATTCGCACGTCTGGCAGCCCGGGGCCCCCGAGCCGTACGTGCCCATGGGCGTGATGCTGGCCGAAGCCTGGAAACGGCGAACGCCGACCACGCTGGCCGAGGCGCCGGCCGACTTCGGCCACATGCCGGTGTTCGATAACCGGCAGGACGTCGTCAGCTACAGCCACTTCGACGAATCGAACCGGGCCGGCCGGCTGCCGTGGGGCCTGGCCGTGTTCGACTGTTTCACGACCATCAACCCCGACGACGGCGACGGCGACGGCGTGCCGGTACAGTACGACTACGGCGACTACGCGCTGGATCCGTACCGCATCCCCGGGCGGATCAACATCAACGCCGCGCCGTGGTTCCTGCTGGCGGGCCTGCCGGTGATCGGCCCGAATTCGCAGGGCGATCTTCCGCTGCGCGAGGCCGTCACCGGCGCGGACACGGGCATCGACCCCGCGTTCTGGAGCGCTGACGCCGGAATCCTCGCGGGCGTCGGCGCCGTGAATCCGTTCGACGATCGCTCCCGGTTCCCGACCACCGGCGACAGCCCCGGCGAAATCCTCATCGACACGCGCGACGCCACGCAGGGACAGTGGTACCGCCTCGGACCATACCTGGCACAAGCCATTACCGCCTACCGCGACCGGGTCCAGTACGTCCAGAGCCGCACGTATTCGCCCGTCACCGAGGCGCACCGCCGCAATGACGGCGGCGGCGCCGAGCGGCCGTACCGCCCGCAGCGCTATGGTGAGGTGCGCGGCGAGCTCGACATGCAGGCCGATCCGAACAACCCGCAGCGCTGGAAGCGCGGATTTCTCAGCCTCGGCGAGCTGGCGAACGTCGCCGGCTTCGACGGCTCCAGCGCGACCGAGTTGCAGCTCGGAGCGGACGCTACCGTGCTGGGCGGCTACTCCGCCGCCAGCCCCACCCCCGACTTCATGAAGGCCGTCAGCCTGCTGGCGCTGCTCGACACCCACTTCCTGACGACCCGCAGCAACACCTTCACCGTTTACGTCACGCTTGCCGACCGCGACAACCCGGCTGCCAGCCTCCGCTGCCAGACCACCATCGACCGCACGCCCCTGCTCCCGCGGCTGATCTGGGAGGACCTCAATCAGAACGGCCAGAAGGACGCCCCCGCCACGCCTGGCAGCACGAACGGCGACCGCTATAACGTGATCGCCGGCTCGGGCCGGCCGGAACTCATCGGCCAGCGCGAAATCTCGTACTACAATGCCCGCTACGACGAGTAGCGGGGGGGGGCCCGGCGGCTCGCCGGCCGTAGTGACACGGTGGCAGGGTCCGAGCGGCGCTGCCGCGCCGGGCCGTGGTTTCGCGCGCCGCCCCCACGGCCCTTGATCGCTTCGCGATCCGCGGACCGTGCCACCCCGTACAGACCGTGCCAGCCGATGCGGGCCGCTCGACCCGCCCGCTTATGCTCGCGGCTCGGATTCGGCCGGTGCGCTGCGGCGCCCCACCGAAGCCAACAGCCCGGCCGCCAGCCCCAGGAACACCACGCCTGACCCCCCGGCCGACACGAACGGCAGCGAGATACCCTTCGTCGGAATGCTGTTCGTGACCACACCGATGTTCATCGCCGCTTGGAGGCTGATCGCCATGGTCAGCCCTGTGGCCAGCAGTCTCCCGAACGCGTCCGGGGCCGCGGCCGCAATCCGCCAGCCGCGCCACAGCAACACCAGGAACAGCAGCACGACCACCATGCCTCCGACGACGCCCAGCTCCTCGCAGATGATCGCGAGAATGAAATCGTTGTGGTCCTGTGGCAGGTAGCCGTATTTTTGCACGCCGGCGCCCAGCCCCCGCCCGTACCACCCGCCCGACCCGATCGCCATCAGCGCCTGGTTGATCTGGTAGCCTTCGCGCTGCGGGTCTGGCGCGGACGAAATGAACGTGTGAACGCGCTCCACGCGATAGGGCTCGACCGCGACGAGCGCCACGCCGGCCGCGATGCCGGCCACCGCGAGCAGCGCCAGGTGCCCCCATCGCGCGCCCGCCACCACGAGCAGGATCAGCATCACCACCCCCATCAGCGCCGCCGTCCCGAAGTCTTCGATCCCCGTCAGGGCAATGAGCAGCCCGGCGCTGGCTACCGCGGGCACGAATCCCCTGGGGAAGCTCCGCAGATTCGCCGCGGGCCCGGCGGGCGCCGCTGGCCGGGCGCTGCGTAGCCCGAGCTTGACCAGCAGTGCGGTTCCCCGGCCGGTCGTGCGTTCGTGCGGCCGGGGGCCGGGCGTCGACGGGCGGGTGAGCAGCGCCGCGAGCCACACGACAATGACGACTTTGGCCAGCTCGGACGGCTGGAAGCCGAGGTCCGTCCCGAGCAGGGCGATGGCCCGTCGCGCGCCGAGCGTTTCGCGGCCGATGCCGGGGACGAGTACCGCCGCGAGCAGCAGGGCCGTGACGACCGCAAGACTGCCGGCCCTCCAACCGTGACCTGGGGCATACCAGCCGAGCGTGCGGTAGTCGAAATGGGCGGCCAGCAGCATGACGAGGAAGCCGACAGCGGCGAACACCGCCTGCTTGAGCGGCGATGTCCACCAGGTGCGCCAGTCGGCCCCCAGTCCCGCCCCCTCGATGGTGACCGAGGCCGAATACACCATTGCCACCCCGAGGGCCATCAACAGGCCCGCCACAAAGACGACGGTCTGGTCGTACAGGCAGTCGAGGACCGCGGAGCGGGTCTGGGGCGCGGTGTCGGACATGTCACCTCAATTTGACGGTGGCCAGGGCAAAGGCGGCGAAGAGCACGGCCAGCAGCCAGAAACGGACGACGACCTGGGTCTCGGTCAGTCCGCCCAGGTGGTAGTGGTGGTGGAGCGGAGCGCAACGAAAAATGCGGCGCCCACCGGTCGCCTTATAGTACGAGATCTGGAGGAGGACCGAGACGGCCTCGATCACGAAGACGCCGCCGACGATCAGCAGCCACGGCTCCAGCCGGGTGACGATCGCGACGTAGCCCATCAGCCCGCCGAGCGGCAGCGCGCCGGTGTCCCCCATGAAGACCTGGGCCGGATAGGCGTTGAACCACAGGAAGCCGAGGCAGGCGCCCATCGTCGCGCCGCACAGCACGGCCAGCTCGTCCGCCCCGCGAATGTGCTGGAAGATGAGCTGGTCGGAGAGCTTCTCGCTCCCGATCACCACCGATAGCAGCATGAACGCGAACGCGGTCAGGGCCATGCAACCGCTGGCCAGGCCGTCCATTCCGTCGGTCAGATTGACGGCGTTCGACGTACCCGCGATCACAATCACCGCAATGAGCACGAACGCGGGCACGCTGAGCGTGGTGACCGGGTGCTTGGAGAACGGGATGTTGAGCACGTTGTAATTCGGGCTGTAGTTCGCGTCGACGATCTGCCAACGGGCGTGCTCGGCGTTCACCTCGCCGAAGCGGTAGATGAACAGCGCCAGCAGTACGCCGAGCGCGATCTGGAAAACCAGTTTCTCCCACATCCGCAAGCCGTCGCGCGTCCCCGCCCGCCGCCCCGCCGTGAGCTTCAGCCAGTCGTCCACGCCCCCCAGCGCCGCCAACCAGACCAGGCAGAACAACCCCATCATCACGTAGAAATTCGTCAGGTCGGCCAGCAGCAGCACCGTCAGCAGGATCGCCAGCGCGATCAACACTCCGCCCATCGTCGGCGTGTTCGCCTTGCTCCGCGTGGCCTCGTTCAGGGCCTGGTGGTCGAACTCCGGCCGGTCGCCGATCTTCAGCCGCACCAGCGTGCGGATGACGTACGGCCCCAGGGCCCACACGATCATGAACGCCAGCAGCACGCCGGTGGTGGCGCGGAACCAGGGCGGCTTGTAGAAAAAGGGCTGCCCCTGAAACCACCAGTAGAACACGTGATAGAGCATCTATGTGCGTGCCCGCAAGCGCTCCGTCAGCGGACCGACCAGCCGGTCCAGCTCTACTGCCCGCGATGCCTTCAGGAGCACCGTGTCGCCCGGCCGCAGCAACTCCATCAGCCGCGCGCCGCATTCATCCACGCTGCCGCAGCGCTCCACCTTCGGCCCGAAAAGCGTGCCGCCCGAGAGCGCGTCGTACATCATGCCCGCCGCCTCCCCCACGAGCAGCACCTGCTGGATGCCGCTCTCGCGCAGCTTGCGGGCCACCTTGCGATGCAGGTCGACGGCCTGTGCCCCCAGCTCCCGCATCTCCCCGAACACCGCCACCCGCTGCCCGCGGCACGGCATCTGCATCAGCACGTCGATCGCCGCCGCCGCACTCTGCGGGTTCGCGTTGTACGTGTCGTTGATGATCGTCACCCCCCCCGCTTCGCTCACCTCGTTCCGCATCGGCGGCAGCACGAACGACTCCAGCCGCACCGCCGCCTCCGCGTAGTCGTACCCCAGCCGCCGCGCCACCGTCACCGCCCCGGCCGCGTTCGCCGCGTTGTGCGTCCCCGGCATCCGCAAGCGGAACGGAAAACGGCCGTTGAGCGTGAAACGCAGCCACGGCGATTCGTAGCGGACGTCGCTCAGCCGCACGTCCGCCTCCGGGTGGCTCCCGAACGTCGTCACCGCGATCCCCTCGCGCCCCAGGTGCGCTCGGATCGCCTCGGTCTCGATGTTGACGGCCGCAAACCCCTTCTTCCGCAGCGCTCCCAGGATCGCGGCCTCCTCGGCCGCCACGCCCTCCACGCTTCCGAGCCCTTCCAGGTGCTCCTCGCCGATGCAGGTGATCACGGCCGCGTCGGGCGCCGCGATCGCCCCCAGCGCAGCGATCTCGCCCGGGGCGTTGGTCCCGATCTCCACCACCAGATACTCGTCACCCTGCTCGGCCGAAAGCAGCGTCAGCGGCACGCCGATGTTGTTGTTGAAGCTCTTCGGCGAGCAGCGACCACGCAGCCGTCCGCTCAGAATGTGGTGAATCATCGCCTTCGTGGTGGTCTTGCCGTTCGAGCCCACCACCGCGATCACCTCGGCCGCCAGCAGCGTGCGGTGAAACGCGGCCAGTCGGCCGAGCGCCGCCACCGTATCCGGCACCTCGATCAGCACCGCGCCGCGCGGCAGCGGCACGTCCGCCGTTTGCAGTCTCTCCGCCACGCGCGGGGCGCCCGCCGCGTCGACCACCACCGCCACCGCTCCACGCTTCAGCGCCGCGATGGCGAAATCGTGCCCGTCGAACCGCGGCCCACGAATGCAGAAAAACAGGTCGCTGGCCGCGCAGGTCCGCGAATCGGTCGAAACCCCGCCCACGCTCACGGTCGGCAGTTCACCCCACGGGCGACCCGCCATGGCCTTCACCACCTCGGTCAGCGTCAGCTTGATCACGACTGCTTCGCCTCCGCCCACACACCCGCCCGTCCCGCGCCGGCCGGCGCAACATCGCGCTCCGTCCGGCGTCTCAGCTTTTCTTCCGCAGTTCTGCGGCGGCCTGGATCGCAACCTCCACATCATCAAAGTGGATCCGCTGCGACCCCAGAATCTGGTAGTTCTCGTGCCCCTTGCCGGCAATCACCAGCACGTCGCCCTCCGCGGCATCCGCCAGCGCCGCCCGGATCGCGGCCGCCCGGTCCGGCTCGACCCGCACGCGCCGGCGGCCATCGGCGTCAAAACCCGCCAAGATATCCGCGATGATCGCGTGCGGATCCTCGGTCCGCGGGTTGTCGCTGGTCACCACGATCGCATCCGCGAACTCGGCCGCGGCCTGGGCCATACGCGGCCGCTTCGTCCGGTCGCGGTCTCCGCCGCAGCCGAACACCAGGATCAGCCGTCGCCGCGTCAGCGGCTTCAGCACCGCCAGCACGTTCCGCAACGCGTCGTCCGTGTGGGCATAGTCCACGAACACGTCGGCCGCGCTCTCGCAGGGCACCCGCTGCAACCGGCCCGGGATGTTTCGCACCGCCGACAGCCCGGCCGCGATCGCTTCGCATTCGATGCCCAGCCCGCGAGCCAGGCCGGCCGCCGTCATCGCGTTGTAGACGTTATGCCGGCCCACGATGGCGTTTTCGAGCACCAGCTCGCGGCCCTCGATCCGCATCCGGTAGAGAGTCCCCTGGCTCGTGCTCCGCGTGATCCGGGCGCTGATCTCGGCCTCGCCCTCCAGCGAGAAGCCCAGCACCCGGGCGCGGCACTCCCGCAGCATCCATGCGTGCCGCGGATCGTCGCGGTTCACCACGGCCAGCGCCTCCGGCGAAAGCCCCGCAAACAAGCGGGCTTTCGCCGCCCCGTAGGCCTCCATCGTCTTGTGGTAGTCCAAGTGATCGCCCGTCAGGTTCGTGAACGCCGCGGCCACGAAGCGCAGACCGTCCGTGCGCTTCTGGTCCAGCGCGTGGCTCGAAACCTCCAGCACCGCCGCATCCGCCCCGTTGTCCGCGCACTCCCGCAGGCACGCGGCCAACTCCAGCGGCCCGGGCGTCGTCATCCCGGCCGACACGCTCCGCCCGCACAGGTCATAGTGCACCGTCCCCAGCAGGCCGCACTTGCGCCCCGCCGCGGCCGCGATCGCCCGCACCATGAACGCGGTCGTACTCTTCCCGTTCGTGCCGGTCACGCCCACGAGCTGCAACCCCCCACAACCGTCGGCCGCGAGGCCATACCAGCGCAGCGCGAGCTGGGCCAGCGCCGCCCGGGCATCCGCGACCTGCACCGTCAACACGGATTCCTGCCGCTCCAGCTCCTCGCCGACAATCGCGGCGGCGCCACGTGCCAGCGCGTCCGCCACGAACGCCCGCCCGTCTGCGGCAGCTCCGCGCACGGCCACGAAAACCCCGCCCGGCTGCACGCGGCGCGAGTCGTCGAATACGCCGCTGGCAACGCGCGCGGCGACGGCCGTCAGCGCCCCGTCCGGCGCGATCCCGGCCAGCAGTTCGCCCAGGGTCCGCATCCGCAGTTCAGTCCCGGCTCGCGTCATCGGTCCGCTTCCCGTCCGTGGCGGCGCGGGCCGCCCCGCGCGGCGGCGGCTCCAGCTCCGGCGGAACCTGCATGTACGCCAGCGTCTCCCGCAGGATCTCGCGGACGGACGGTGCAGCCACCACGCTGCCGTAATACCCTTCCTTGGAAGGCTTGTAAATCGACACCAGCGCCACCGCCCGCGGGTGATCCGCGGGAGCGCCGCCGATGAACGACCCGACGTATTGGCCGCCCTCATAGCCCCCGCCCCGACCGCTGGCGATCTGCGCCGTCCCCGTCTTTCCGAACACCTGGTACTCCGGCAGGGCCGCGACCTGGGCCGTGCCGCTCACCACCGTCTCGACCAGCGCCTGGCGCCGGAACAGCTCCGACGTCTGCTCGCTCAGCACCCGCCGGATGGGAATCGGCCGCGAATCGTCCTCGAGCATCGAACCGTCCGGCCCGATCACACCCCGCACAATCCGGGGTCGCAGCAGCACCCCCCCGTTGCAGAACGTGCTGAACGCGGCAACGAGCTGGATCGGCGTGACCGCGATTTCCTGCCCGATCGGAATCGACTGTAGCGAAAACGACGGGTTCCAGTCCTCCAGCGGCCGCACTTGCCCCGCGTGCTCGATCGGCAAACCGATGCCGGTCACGTCACCGAAGCCCATCATCCGCACGTAGCGGTACAGCCGCTCCTTCCCGCAGCGGGCCCCCACGAGCCCCATGCCGATGTTGCTCGATTTGCTGATCACTTCGTGCAGCGCCAGCGACCCGTAGGCGTGCGTGTCGCGGATTTGCCGCCGCCCGAAATCGTGCACCGGACCGTCGATCCGAAAAACCTCGTCGATCCGCACCACGCCCTCGTCCATCGCCTGCGAGGCGATGAACGGCTTGAACACGCTGCCCGGCTCGTACGAATCGGACACGGCCCGGTTTCGCCAGATTTCCTTCGCCCGCTCCCGCTGCCCAACCGTCATGGTCAAGAAGCCGCGCGGAAGCGGGTCGGAAGGGTCAAAATCCGGCCAGCTCGCCATTGCCAGGACTTCGCCCGACTGCGGATCCATCACCACGGCCACAGCCCACTCCGGGGCGTGCTTCTCGGCCGCCTTTCGCAGGATCTCCTGTGTGCACTGCTGGAGGTACGAGTCGAGCGTGAGAATCACCGTGGCCCCGTCGACGGCGGGCGAGAACTCGTCCTCGCGGGCCCGGACCCGCCGCCGGTGCGTGTCGACCGTCGCCGCCCACTGCCCGGGCGTCCCGCGCAGCATGGCGTCGTATGCCAGCTCGATCCCCGTCAGCCCCTGCGCGTCGACGCCAACGAACCCGACCACGTGCGGGGCCAGACGCTCCTGGGGGTACTTACGCTGCGGCTCGAACTCCACCTTGATCCCGCCCAGCCGCCGCGAACGGATCACGCTCTGCACGGCCGCAAGCTCGTCGTCGCTGACGCGTCGCTTGAGCCACTCGAAGCGCGAACCGGCGGCGTGCCACTGCGTCAGACGGCGTTCGAGCTCTTCCGGGTCGAGGCCGAGCAGCGGACCGACACTGTAGGCGGCGAACCGCAGGTCGCGAAGTTCGTGCGGATCCACGTAGATCGAAGGCCGGCGGACCGTGCCAGCCAGCACGCAGCCGCGCGTATCCAAGATCTCCCCCCGCCGCGCGGGAATGACCCGCGTCGCACGTTGTTGACGCTCGGCCTTCTGCCGCAACTCGGGCCCGCGGGTCACCTCGAGCCATGCCAGGCGCGCACCGCCGCCGGCCAGCAGCGCCCCAACCACCAGGAACAGCAGCGCAGACCCGCGCATCAGCGCCCTCGCGGCCTCGGCGACGGACGACGCGGCGCTTCCGCGGGCGCAGCGGGCTCGTCCGTGAACCGGCTCACCGCCTCTTTGACCAGTTGTCGGATGCGCATCGGGTTGCGCAGCCGGGCAAGCTCGAGTTCCGCTTCTTGCAGGTCCTGTCGCAGCGCGTCGGCGGCCCGCTCGCACTTGGAAATCTCGTAGTGCAGCCGCGTGGTCTCGGCCCGCAGGATGACGACCAGCAGGAGGATCGCCAAGCCGCCCACCAGAATCACGATCATTCGGAATACGGTCATGAGCGCGACACCCGCCGCCTCGGGGGTCGCGCACCTACCCGCGCGCGACCTGGAGCGCCGCCGGGAGCCTGATCCGCGTCCCCGGCACGATCCTGCGCGGGCTCACGCCGTTCAGCTCCACGATCTCGCGCCACCGTCGGCTGTCGTTCAGGAATTTCAGCGCGATACCCGCGAGCGTGTCGTTCGGCTGTATCGTATACCACTGCTCCCGCACTGTCTTGGCCCCCGGCACCGGTTTTTCCGGCGCGCCGCGCACGTCCGCGGGCGGCTTGGCCAGCGCCTGCGCCACGGTTGCACGGTCGGGGATCAATAGCTCCTCGCCCACCTGGATCCGTCCGCCGCGCCGGCTCGCAAGTTGCGGGTTCGCTCCTGCCAGAACCTCCAAAAGACGCGGATCGTTACTTTGCCACTCCCGGCGCGCGATCCCCGACAGCGTATCGCCCGCTGCGACCCGATACCGCCTCGGCCCCCCGGCTGGGGCCGCCCCCGCCTCGTCCGCATGCGCGACAACGACGCCGGCCTCGGCAGCGGCCGTGGTCGCGCCGTCCACGGTGACCGCGGCGCTCTCCACCGCAGCGTCCGCATGGTAGACCAGCGGCGGCAGCGTCGTGGCTGGAAACTCCACGAAGACCGGCTGCGCCGGCGCAAGCACTCGAGCCGCCTCCCGACTCCGGCTCCGTTGCAGCTCCAGGTCGAAAGCGTTCGGGCGGGCGAGGCGGCGAACCCACTCGGTGCGCGGGTCCACCTCGCCCGGCAGCGGCGACTCGCCCAGCGCCGGCATCACCGGCAGCGGATCCAGGCTGGCCACCACGGGCGAGCGCCGCGCCAACGGCCGGGCCTCGAACCGCTCGACCACCCACGACACCCCGCCGATGAACGCCATACAGATCAGCATAGCTGCCTTGACGTTTATTGCCATCGCTGCCTCCTTGCTGCTACGCGTCGGTCCGCCGGGCGGCGCGCAGCTTTGCGCTGCGGCTGCGGGGATTCGCCGCCCGCTCAGACGCGTCGGCAATCTCCGGCCGGCGCGTCAGGTCCTCGAGTCGGCCCGCGGCCTTCTCGGCACGCATGTATTGCTTGACCAGCCCGTCCTCGAGACTGTGAAAGCTGATTACGACCAGTCGCCCGCCCGGTCGCAGGTACGCAGTCACCTGGCTGAGGAACTGCCGCAGATTGTCCAGCTCGCGATTCACGGCGATCCGCAGGGCCTGGAAAACGCGGGTCGCCGGGTGGATTTTCCCCGTGGCCGGCCCCACCGCGGACTCGACGGCGCGGGCCAGCGCCAGTGTGGTGGTGATGCGGCCCGCGTGTCGCACTTGGCAGATGCGGCGGGCGATCTTGCGGCTTTGCGGCTCCTGGGCGTTGAAGTAGAACAGGTCGGAGAGCTCCCGCTCGGACAGCCCGTTCACCAGGTCCACGGCCGGCGTGCCTTGCGTCTGGTCAAAACGCATGTCCAGCGGCCCCTCCCGCTCAAACGAGAACCCCCGCTCCGCATCCGCCAGTTGGGCCGAATTGACGCCCAGGTCCAGCAGCATGGCATCAACCGCCGGCACGCCCAGCCGCGCCAGCACCTCGGGAAAGTCCGTAAAGTTCGCCGCGAACAGCGCGACCGCCGGACCGAATGCCGCCAGCTTCTCCCGCGCGAACGTCAGCATCCGTTCGTCGAGATCCAGTCCGATGTAGCGACCGCCCGGCAGAATCCGGGGCACTACCGCCGCCGCGTGCCCCCCCAGCCCCGTCGTCCCGTCCAGTACGACCTCGCCCGGCCGCGGTTGCAGGAACCGCAGAACGGACTCCAACAGTACCGGCACGTGCTCGGGAGGCCGCTCACCCACGGCGGTCTTTCACTGCCTGGCCGGATCGCGGCCCCGGGGAGAGATGGTCCGGCTGGACAAACTGCCGAACGGCGGCTAGAGTGCCGACGCTGCGACGTGAAGGTCGGCCGCCGCTCGCCGTCCTTGGCTTGCGGGCGGCCCTGTGGACAGCCCTGCACGACTGCCCTGCGGAGCGCAATGCGTCCCTGCACACGCCCCGCTACCCACAGCGGGGCCTGTTCCGCGCTTCCGCTTTGCCGGGTTGGGGCGGCGCTGACCGCATCAGCCGCCGCCGCAACCCGCCCTCATGAAACCCAACCGAAACCCTCTCGGCCGTTGCCCCGGCCGAGTCGCTTTCCTCAGCTCGCACTCCCGGCCGCGGCCCCGGCCGACGCGATGCGCTCCATCTCTCCAAAGGCCCGCGACCGCTGTTCGGGATACGACGGCCACATCCCGGCCTCAAAACTCTCGAATGCGTCGCGCCGCCACAGCTCGAGATGATCGCGAACGGCGATCAACACGACGTCCTTGTCCAGACCCGCGCGTTTCAGCAGCCGCTCGGGAATCAGAATCCGTCCCTGGTTGTCGGGATCCAGAAGCGCACTCTGGGAGTACTCGAACTGCCGGTACGCGTACGCTTCGTCCGACAAGCGATCATCGGGAGGCTGGTCCGCACGCAGCCGCTCATAGTACTTTTCCGCGTACAACGCCAAAGTCCCCTTCCGCCTCCCGGGGACTATGTAGAACGCGTGCCCGTCTGTTTCCTCACTCAGCTTCCGCCGGATGGCAAACGGAATTGATAATCGATTCTTGTTATCGATTGTCAACTCATACGTGCCAGCCAGAAACATGCCGTGCGACTTTCCCCATTTACCTCCACCAGCAGTCCTTTTACAGGGATATACTACCACATGTCCCCACACACCGTCAAATGGATTTCGACCCGAATTTGGATTCGGCCATCTTTTTTTGAAATCCAGCCCTCCAGATCCCCTTCCACTGACTCCCGAACCACAACCAGTAACGTCCAAGCACACGGCTGCTCCCAGCCGATGTGCGAGTTGAAATCCCCGCGTGTTTGATGCACGCCGACCTCGGGGATGCCCACCGCCTTGCACGGCACGAGCGGGGAACTATTGCGAAGCTGACGGATCGAAAAGACGACTCGCCCTGGGACCGGTGGTGCGCCATCCCAATGGGCCGGGCGCTGCGTTGAGAAAGGGGCACGTTCAGAAAGGGACAGGCACCGCCTGGATGTGGGCGTCGGCCCCACCTTGTTGGTCGCGTAGCGCGGAGCCACCCCCCTTTTTCATTGGGCTGCTAACTCGGCTGGTCAGCAACCGGCCCGCTCCTGAGCAACCGAGATGACCGCCCCCAGCCAGTTAGTCCCTGCACGTGAGAAACGGTGTGCGTTGAGCGGACCGCGCTTCTGCTCAACCGTGTTCGTTCGGCGACTGGCGCGGGCGACGGCGTCCGCGCACTGGAAATGGTTTCCTCATAACCACTTAACGTCCATTTTCCCCGGCCTGTCCTGCCATCGCCCGGTAGTATGCCTCGAGTAACTGGTTCAACTCCGCCGGGACCGTCTGCTCGGGAGGTGGAGCGATCGGACCAAGGCCGTCTTGGGATGCGCCGCCCGGTCGCACCCGCCGTTTCAGCTCGGCCGAGATACCCGCCCCTTCTTGGACGTCAGGACTGCCGAGCCGGGCGTCGTGGAAAACGCGGCGCAGGGCAGCGGTACCTCGCGACTCCTTCACGCTCTGATGAAGCCGTCGCAGCGCCTTAATAAACTCTGCTGCTTCTTGGACTGGCCAACCGGCCTCGACCAGCAACTCCTCGGGAATGTCCTCGCCGCGGTCGAGCCGCTCGAGCAACTCCATGGTCTCCGCGACGCCCGTCGCCTCCAGCGGCCCCTTTACGCTCTCGCCGCCGGGAGAGGCAACCGAGGTCACGGTTGGCTGTGGGGCTGCCTGATTCTCCGCGGTGCCGCCGGCGACCTCCGCCCCGCCGCGGTCATCGGGGCCGGTCGCCGTCTCCCCACGCGCGCCCTGGCCCTCCGGACTCGCATCGTCCGGCCGATCCCCGGACCCAACGGGCCTGCTGCGCGACGGACCGTTTTCCACGTCCGGCCCCCCCTGCGACGGCTGGCCTCGCTCTCCGTCCGATCGCTTGCCTTCTCCCGAGCGGCGACAACATCGCGCCGCATCGCGTGCCCGTTCGCGGTTGCGCTTGACGAATTGACTAACCGCCTCGGCCGCATCTTGCTCCGTCGGCGTGCCGTTGGGACCGCCCCGCTCGGTCTGCTCGCCGCCGCCGCCTGGACGCTCGACCGGATTGCGTCGTGATGCATTCGCGCCTGCCGTTTCGGAATCCACCCCTGCGTTCGTTTGTCCTTCGCGCTGCCCCGCATTCGGAGATTCGGCACCTGACGCCTGGCGCGGTCCAGCCCCTCCGGCATCAGACCGATCGCCTCGGCCGGCGTCGTCCGGTCTGGTCTCTTCCGTACCGTCCGCACCCGCCGGTCCCGACGGCCCGGGGGCAGGGTTCTTTTTCGTGCGGTCAGCCCCACGCTCCTCGTCCCTTCGCGAGCGCGTCACCGTGAGTACCCGGCTGCGGGTCGTCTGCGGACCGGGTTGTCCGTCAAGCGTGACGCGGTTATCCGTGGCCTCGACCCACAGCCGCACCGCCTCGCCCGCGGGCTCCACCAGCGGCTCCAGGTCAATACGCGCCACAACATCGCGCCCTGGAGTCATCGTAAGCGGCGTTCGAACCTGGCCGTCGCCGGCGTCGAGGACCAGCGCCAGTTCGGCGACGCGCACATCATCCGCCGCCGCGGCCACGAGCGTCGGGCAGGTCGCGATGTTGACGGTGCCGTCGCCCGGCGGCGGCAGATCCGGGAAGTCGATTTGCGGGGGCATATCTGACCGAACCACAACCCGGTAGTCCGGCGGATTGCGCCGCGCGAAGCCCGTCCGGTCGGCAAACTCGAAACGATAGTGGCCGCTTTCGACCAGGCGGATCACGATCGAAACCTGCTCGGGATACTGCGTATCCACCGTCATTCGCATGCGCTGCTCGTGGTCATTCCGATACACGAAGATCGGGTCCGCGACGGGGCCGTTCGCGACCAGGCGAAAATCGGCCTGGGTGCCCGCCAACACTTCGAACTCGGGGGCCGAGATCCGTTCCGTTGGCCAGCCGGTGTATGCCGGCGGCTGAAGTTCGATCGTCAACGACACCACTTCGGGCAGCGGCAGCACCGGAATCATCCCCTCGAGCCGGCCGTCACCGGCCGTACACTTGAAGTGGATATCGCCGCGGACGTCCAACGGTGCGAGGACGAACCGGAAGCGGTCCCCCGCGGCGCCGACAGGGCGCGAGGTGGGGAATGTCCGCGTCGGTCGGCCGGCGCTGTCCCGCAGCTCGAGTGTGAATTCGCCGACCCGTCGCCCGTGAACCGCGAACAGCAACTCCACGGCGTCGCCGACATGCACGGTGTCGCCCGGAGCCGGCCGCAACAACTCGATCCGACTCGCACTGGGAGGCGGCAAATCGGCCCCTAGCAGCCGGGCAACCGAGGGGCCGACCGGCTTTGGGGCCACAACCAGATACACGAGCCACGCGACGGCCGCAGCCAGGAGGGCGATCTCCGGCCAGCGGGGGCGGCTAAGGGCGACGGCCGGCGAGTTCTCGAGGGCGCGAGCAGCCTGGGTGACGGCCGCCTCGGCCGCGTAGGCGCTGTGGGCGGCCTGACGGATAAGAACTGCGTTGACGACCGCGTTATGGGGGATCCCGGCGCCGCGCTCGACGCACCGCGCTGCAAACACTCTGCTGACGCGGCGAAAATGACACAGAAGCACGAGCCCGAGTGCGGCCCCGGCCAGGCCCCCGACCCACGTCGGCACCACCCAGCACAGCCACGCCCGCGGCAGCCCGCCGGGTAAGGTGTGATCCGCCAAGACGGCCCCCAGCGGCAGCACGAGCGCGATTCCCAGGACCAGGAGCAATCGGCCGGTGAGCACCTGTGCGGCAAGTCGTTTGCGGCCGGCCTCAAGCGCGGCGTCGAGGACGGCCGCGGCGGCCGCTTCTCGGCTCGTGTTTTCGCCCGCGAGTGCGGGAGTCCCGCTCATACCTGAAGTGTAGCGCTGCGAGGGAAGCGGGCGACGGCGCAGGGGGCGGCGCAAGCCGCGTGTCGACCGTGATTTGACGAAACGGGACGAGTCGTGCAAAATGACGGTTTATGACCTCCACGAGGAGCTTGCGATGACCGCCGTCACAGTGCGAAACGGAAGGCGCATGTTGTCGGCCATGGGCGGGGCTCTTCTCGCAGTTGCCGCCCTCTGCGTGGCCGCGTGCGAGAACACCGGGGGAACAGCCGCGGGTCCGGGTCCGGATGGGCCGGCCATGGAGCACCCGCTGCTGCCCAACTTCCCGGTACCGGTCAACTTCCAGATGCTGCCGAAACGCAGCGAGGTGCGGACCACGGCCGGCCTGCGCGTCGCGCGCTGCGAGTTCGAGGGCCCGACCCGCCCAGACGTGGTCGTTGCGTTCTACGAGCGATACATGCCGACGGCACAATTCGATCTGATGGATAAACGATTTGAGAGCGGCGTGTACACGCTCCGCTACCAGAGTCCCGAAGAGGAATGCTCCATCCGCGTGCGGCCTGAAAAATCCAAGACCATCCTCGCGATTGACCTCGGACCACTCTCCAAGAGCATGCCCGAGCGCGAGTCCCAGCCCCCCGCGACCGGTGCACCGGCCCCCCGGGCGGGCGCTGCTCCAGAGGTGAATTGATGGATGCCGATGCTCGACATCAGCTCAAGCAAAACGAGCTGGCCGAGGCGCTGGCCAAACTGCGCAACCTGCGTGATCCGCGATTTCTGTACGCCGCCGCGGGGGTCGGCGTAGTCCTGGTGATCGCGGCGTCGGTGTATGCCTGGCGCTCAGCGCAAATCAGTGCTGCCGAGCAGACTTCACAGCGGCTCGGGAAAGCTCTCGACGACCTCGCCGCAACGGACGTGGCCGTCCGGGCGGCCGCTGAACGCGATCTGCGGGCGCTGATCGATGCCACGCGCGAGCCGGGCCTGTCCGGATATGCCCGGCTCGCCCTCGCCCGGGCTTTGGTGGACCGAGGACATCGGGATCCCGCGACGCGCCCGCAGGCCCTCGCCGAGGCGCAACAGCTCCTCGAGCAGATCCGCGGCAACGCGCAGAGCCCCCCGATGCTCGCCGCCAGCGCCACGCTTCTGCTGGCCACAGTGCATGAGTCGCTGCGCGCGCCCGACGCGGCCGAGGCGATCTACCGCGAATTGACGACCGACGCGCGTTACGCCGGGTCGCCGGCTGTCAAGCTGGCCGAGAAGCGGCTTGAATCGTTGGACCGAGCGCGTGTGGCTGTCGTCTTCGAGCCCGGAAAGCCCACCAAGCCGGACGACCCGTCAGCCAACGCCCCCACCGCAGCGCCGTTGGATGTCGAGAAGCTGCGCCGCGGAACCGGGAACGCGGCCGGCGGCGGCCCGATTCAGATCCAGCCCGGAACGCCCCTGAGCGGTGCGAATCTGCCCGTCGAGATGACGCCGGTGCCGCGGCGGCCCGCCGGCGAGCAGACGCCACAGCCCGCACCACCTTCCGGCGCGCCACCGGCCCAGCCGCAACCGCCTCAGCAGCCCCCGTCCGGGCAACCGGCCCAGCAACCGCAGAGCCCGCCGGTGCCGTAAGCACCCATCGTGCCAGAAGAAGACGACATTCTCGAACGCCCGATTCCCCTCGACGAGGATCAGGCCGAGCGGGTCCGGCTGCACATCCGCCGCAAGCTCCCTGGCCGGCGACTCGACAAGTACCTGCACGGCCGCTTTCCGCGGTTATCCCGAACCGCGTTGCAGCGTCTGATCAAGCAGGGGGCGATCACGATCAACGGCGCGCCGACGAAGGCGAGCTACGAGATCAACGCGGGTGATGTGGTCGATCTCGTGATCCCCCCGCCGGTGCCGCGCGAGCTGGTGCCCGAGAACATCCCGCTCGACATCATCTACGAGGACGACTACCTGCTGGCGCTCAACAAGCCGATCGGGATCATCTGTCACCCCGCCCGCGGCGACCAGACCGGCACGCTCGCCAACGCGCTGGTCTACTACGCCAACACCCTCAGCCACGGCGCGGACCCGTTCCGCCCGGGCATTGTGCACCGGCTGGATAAAAACACCACCGGTGTCATGCTCGTCGCCAAGACGGACGAGGCCCACTGGCGGCTCGCGCTCCAGTTCGAGCGCCGCACGCTTCAAAAGACCTACCTCGCGCTCGTGCACGGCAATCCGCAGCTCGACGGCGACACCATCGACGCACCGATCGGGGTGCATCCCGTCGTCCGCGAGAAATTCGCCGTCATGGTGCGCGAGAACAAGATCGACCTGGCCAAGAATGCCGTCACCTTCTACGAGGTCCTCGAGCGCTTCGGCGACTACGCCCTCGTCAAGCTCTCCCCCAAGACCGGCCGCACGCACCAGCTTCGCGTCCACATGTCCTACCTCGGCCACCCGGTCGTGGGCGACACGCTCTACGGCGGCCGAGTGGTGAGCGAGTTCGACCTGACCGGCCAGGGGTCGGTCGAGCCGATCTTTGCGCACCAGGCCCTGCACGCCTGGCGGATCCAGTTCCGCCACCCCATCCTCGAAAAGCCGATGGAAATCGAGGCCCCCTTCCCGCCGGCCTTCCGCAAAGCCGTCGAACTCCTCCGTGGCCGCGGCGTCCCGGCTCCGCGCGCGTAGCGGCCGAGGGTTCGTCGACCGACGCCGCGCTCCGCGCATGACGCATTCGAAACGAACCTCACTTCCGCCGTTCTGCCGCTGCCACGCCCGCCCTTGCCTCTCACCGCCGCGCGCAAGAAACGCGTGCAGGGCCCGGGAGTCGAAGACCCGGGCGCTGCACGCGCATGTCCACTTCCGATCGCGAACGGCCGGCTACAGCCCCGTCGCCGCGACTTCCTTGCTCCCGTTCTTTTGCGCGAAGACCTGCTCCGCCGCCTGGACCGCCGCGCTGATCTTGCTGCGCACCAGCATAATCTGAGCAGTGGTCGCACACGGCGTCCGCAACTCGCCGATCACGTACTCGCAACCTTTGCCGTCCTTGTTGCACGTCGTGCCCGCGGTCGCCTGGGTCGGCTCGCCCTTCGCGCCGCATGTTGCGCCGGACGCCTTCGCGCCCTTGCACGACGGCTCGCAGACCATCTCCTTGCCGTCCACCACGCACTTCAGCACGACCTTGTCAGCCGCCTCGCGGGCCGCGGTGGCCGCCTTCTCGGCCTCGGCCTTGTCGGCGAACGTGTAGCTGGCCACGCGGAACTGCACCGGCTGGCCGGCCGCCTTCGCCATCGCCGCCGCGCTGTCCGGGCAGCCGACACACTTCTCGCCCACCGCGTAGCGCACCGTGGTGACGGTCGTCAGATACTCATCGAGCGCGGTCTGGTAGACCTTTGCGGCCTCGTCCTTGCTGCCGTACTCCTTGTCCGCCACAATGTAGCGAATCTTCGACTCGTCCCCGCCGGCCAGCGTCGCGGCCTCTTTCGGGTACTCTGTCGTCTTGTCCGCCACCTTCATGTACATCACCGGCATGCCCGCCACAAACGGACCGCTGCAAGCGCCCTTCACCCCGCTTTTCTGGCAACACGCCCCGCCAGCCGCAGTGGCTATCGCACTCTTGCCGCACCCGCTGCCCTCCGCCTGCGCACCCTTGTTGCACTGCGCAGAGGCACTCGCGCTCACGAACAGCCCCACAACAACGATCACCGTAGACGTCATCCAAGCCTTCATGCCGCTCTCCTTCGCTTGTAAGACCTTGTCTTGTCTTGCGCCGAGCGATCGGGCGGTAACCGCTGACCACCCACGGCCGACGATCGGTCTCACGACCTAGGATATGGTACAAATGCAGTGCGAATTGTCAAAGACCAACCGAAGAGCGGCGAAGAACGGCCGTCGGAACCCTTGACGCCGGCCGGTTTTCGAGGACTCTCACGGCCGATCGGGCGTTTGTCGGAATCTGTCGATGGGTTTCCCGGACCCCATCACGCGGAGGTGCCGGATGAGGCGTTGGGTGGCGGTGATATTGGTGCTGGCCGGCAGCATGCCGGCGTGGGCGTGGGGGGCGCCGGCGCATCGGGCTGTGACGGAAGTGGCCTTGAGCGGGCTGGCGCCCGAGCTGCCGGCCTGGCTGCGGGAACCGAGCGCCGTCGAACGGGCGGCGTTCCAGTCCAACCAGCCGGACCGGTGGCGCGGCTGGCCGGCGACGACGCTGAAGCATGAAAATGATCCTGACCATTACCTCGATGCGGAGCTACTCGAGGGTTTCGGCCTCGCGCTCGAGACCGTGCCGCCGCTGCGGGGGGAGTACCTGCGGCAAATGGCGACGGCGAAGCAGGCGCACCCGGAGCGGGTCGCGGCGTATGACGCGGAGAAGGACCCCGCCCGCGTGCAGGAGTGGCCCGGTTTCGTGCTCCACGCCGTGGCCGAGCACTACGCGAAGCTCCAGGCCGCGCTCAATCAAGTGCGGATTCTCGAGCGACTGGGCGACCCGGCCCGCGCCGAGCAAATCGCGCAGGCCCGGGCGATCGCCATATATCACCTGGGGGACCTGAGCCACTTCGTGGCTGACATCGCCCAGCCGCTGCACACGACGCAGCATTTCAACGGCTGGGTGGGCGAGAACCCCCGCGGCTATCGCTGGCGCGACCGATTTCACGCGTATGTCGACGAGGGACTCGTCACGCGGCACGGGCTCGGCTCGGCCGCGGCCCTCAAGCCGTACGTGCGTTACGACCGGCGGGTGAACACCGCGGACCCCTGGGTGGACGTGCGGGAGTATTTCCGGCGCTCGCACGCGCAGCTCGAGCTGCTGTACACACTGGAACGCGATGGCGGGCTCGACGGACCGGAGGGCGCCGCGCTGATCCGCGGTCAGCTCGCGGACGCCTGCGAGATGCTCGCGGCGCTGATCCGGGCGGCGTGGGAAAGCAGCGCCCCGACGGACGAGCAGGTCGAAAAGTGGCTGCGGTACGACGGGCGGTGACGACCGGCCGGATGGCTTAGACTACGCGTGTGCCGGTCTGCGCCCGCCAAGGTCCGTGACACCCCGCCCGTTTCGGTCGGCAGCGGGCTGACCCGCAGGACCGGGCTCACGGGCGCGGCCCGGGAAGGAGGGGCAGTGGTGCGCGCTTCGGCCTGTTCGCGGGCGCGGCCAGACTCCTCGTCGCTGTCATCCTCGGAATGACAACGTGTGTCCCCGGCGGAGACCTCCCGCGAGTCCAGCGTCCGGCCGCGGCGTTCCGCCAAGAGAAACGGGCGCCGCGACAACCCCTGCCGTCGCAGCGCCCGCACTGGCACTTCCCCCGCCCCGCTCTGCTGCGTGTGTCTGGGCGGGGGGAATCACGCGAATCACTCCGGCGGCCAATCGCCGTCGTCGATCGCCCCTTCGATCAGGTCCTTGGCTTCGATCAGCATGTCGCGGACGTAGGCCGGATTGTGCATCCCCTTGCTGCCGTCGTTAAGAGCGTAGTAGTAGAGGAATCGGGCCTTCTTGATCGCGTCCGGAATGTCGTCCTGGGAGAACTCACCCGGCTCTGCGTCATCCGCCTCGGGCGGGCCGCCGTACTCGTCCGACGAATAGTCCCACTCGGCCTCATCCCCCAGCAGGTCCAGCACCTCCTCCAGGCGGATGTCAATCTCCGCCTCGAGCGTGGCGAGCACCGCCTCGGCCTGGGCCTGGGACGGGTGGCAGCCGCTGGTCGCGCAACTGTTCAGGTTCACCTCGAAGCTGTGGCCGGAAACCGCCGGCACTTCCTCGCTCTCAAACGACTGCCGGTACATGTGGCAGGTCGCGCACTGCTCGGGCGCGAAGGAGTGCACCGACACGCGGCTCGGGATGAGTGCGACGCCGTCCGGGGTCGGCATCTCGCCGACGTACACGTTCACCTGCATGCTGGGGTGCGGCGAACGGGTCGTGGCGGTCCAGTCGCGATCGCGGGCATGGTGGCACTGGCCACAGAGGTTGAAACGCTGCACGTTGGTGACCTGCTCGGTCTCGTTGCTGGGCGTGGGAGTCGCGACCTCCAGGTAGCGAAGCTGGTAGTCGCGGCCGTCTTCGGGCTGGGCCGCGTTGCCGGTCCGCCGGTGCGGGTCATGGCACAGCACGCACGTGGTCGGGTTCAACTCGTCGACGCTCAGACCCACGAAGTCCTCGTCGGTCACCGTCTCCCCCTCGATCGCCACGCGGTAGAACACGTCGCCCAAGTGGCAGATGCCGCAAGTGTTCGCCCGCCCGGCCTCGCCCGCCACGACTTCCGCGGCGACCTCCTCGTTCACAGTGGCGTGCGCCGATTCGCCCCAGTCGTCGACCGTCGGGTGATGCGTGTCGGTGTGGCACCGGCCGCACACGTCGGCTCCGATCCCCGCGTGCGGTTGGAGATCGGCGCTGGCCACGTTGTTGACGTGGTCGCGGCCCGGTCCGTGGCAGCTTTCGCAGCCGACGTTCGCCAGGTCGTTGGTCGTGGCGCGATCCACGAATCCGCCCGGCTCCTCGTAACCGACCGTATGGCACGGGAGGCAGATCGGGTTGCTCCCCTGGCCGATGTCTTCCAGCGACGCCAAGGCCGAGCCGTGCATCGTCTCGGACCAGTCGGTGTAGTACTCACCGTGGCAGAAGCCGCAACCGAAGGGGATTTCGCCGTTATCAGAGCGGATCGCAGCGGACGAACCGACAAAGTCGCCGCCGATGGCCGAGTTCCCCGTTTCCTCCGCCGGCTCATTCCCGTCGTTCGGCTCGCTCGGCTCGCAGTCGGCCCCGCGCTCCAGCGTGAGCGACCCCGGAATCGTGACGGTGATGTCGTCGCCAACGTCGAAGCTCCGCGAGAAATCGAAGTCGATCGAGTTTTCGTCAGCCGCCAACTCGCCCGTCGCCGCGATGACCAGCGCGCCCACGTTGAACCCGATCGTGATGGTGGAGCCGTCCTGGGCCGCGGTCGCGCTGGACACCGTGATCGACGCCGTCGCGCCGTTCGGGTCCTCCAGCGCAATCGTCGTCAGCACGCCGTTGTCGTTGAACGTGAACACCACGGCCGAGCCGTCGTCGAGCGTGGCGCACCAGCTCCCGGCCAAAACCGGAACCGCGGACGGGAGCAGCGGGCATCCGCCCACCATCAACCCCAGCGCCGCCACCAGCGGTATCGCCGCGGCCATTCGTAATGTTGCTCGCATTCTGATTCCCGACATGCTCGCCTCCTGCTTCGGTTGCCACGGAACTGACGACCTTGGCCAAAGCCGTAGCCCCCATATCAGCCCGGCCGACATGCCCAAAGGTTACACCGCGCACTGACTTCAGCCAGTGAGCAGTCTACGTTCGCCCGCCGCAGCGTCAACCGGTAATCTTACAAAAATGAAACATGGGTTTGAGCCGACGAATTCACTTCAATGCCGTCAACCGCGCGCCGTCATGCCCTCGCGGGATGATGGTCAGGCACCGTCGGAGAGCTGTCACGTCAACGCGGCTGCGTTGTCAGGCGGGCTCCGAATCCACCAGCATGAAACGGATCGCGGCCTCGGCCACCAGCTCGCCGCGCACCGTGGCGCGGCAGCGGGTCTCGCCGGTGCGAGCCTTCACGCGCACGGTAGTGGCCTCCATCACGAGCTGATCGCCCGGTACGACCGGCCGGCGGAACTTTGCCTTGTCGAGGCTCAGCAGGACCGCGACCTTGCCCGTGTGCTCGAGCTTCTGTGACAGCAGGATGCCCGAAAGCTGCGCCATGGCTTCGATGATGAGCACGCCGGGCATGATCGGCTGGCGCGGGTAGTGGCCCTGGAAGAACGGCTCGTTGATGGTGACGTTCTTGATGCCGAGCGCCCGCCGGTCGCCGTCGACCTGCACGACGCGGTCCACCAGCAGCATCGGGAAGCGGTGAGGCAGGATGCGCTGCACGTGGCGGATGTCCAGTTCGGGCGCTGCGGCCAGTCGCCGCTCGAGTTCGCCTCGGGCCGCCGTCTCGAGCAACCGGCGGACCAATTCGTGGTTGAGATGGTGCCCGGACTTGCGGGCGTAGATCCGCCCGTATACGAACGCCCCCGCTAGCATCAGGTCGCCGACCAAGTCGAGAATCTTGTGTCGGACGCACTCGTTCTCGTAGCGATAGCAGTTTTGAATCGGGCCGTCGCGGCCGATCACGAGCACGTCGGAATAGCTCAGGTGGAGCCCCAGGCCGGCCGCGCGGAGCTGCTGCGCTTCTTCCTCGAGCACGAATGTTCGCGAGGGGGCGATCTCGCGCAGGAACCCGTCGGCCTCGAGCGTGAAGCGCTGGATCTGGTGTCCGATCGGCGTGCCGGGGTAGTCCAGCTCGTAGATGATCTCGAGCCGCTCGGCCTCGCCGGGCCAGGCCACCAGCTCGGCATCCCCCTCCGCCACGCGGATCGGCTCCGTGACCTGGAGCACACGCCGCTCGGCCTCCTGCTCGACCACGCCCGCGCCCTGTAGCAATTCGACGAAGGGCAGCGAGCTGCCGTCTAGTGCGGGCAGCTCGGCGTTGTCCAGCTCGACCACCAGGTTGTCGAGCCCCAGGCCGCGCACGGCCGCCAGACAGTGTTCGACCGTTTCGATCGCGGCCGTGCCGTTGCGCAGCGACGTCCGCCGGGCACGCTTGGAGAGGCTTTCGATGCGGGCCGGGACGCGAACCGGCTCGGGCGCGTCGGTGCGCACAAACGTGATGCCGCTCCCGGGCGGCGCGGGCTTGAAGCGCACCGTCACCGGGAAGCCGGTGAACAGGCCGCGCCCGGCCAGCTCCGCCTCGCGCTCAATGGTCCGTTGCCGACTCAAGCCGCTCGACTCTCCTGCTCAACGCGCGAAACTGTGCCAGCAACCCCGGCAGCCGCCGCAGTGCGACCGCCTGCCGCGCGAACTCCGTATGCTCGACCGCCCGGCCGGTCCCCCGATACACACGCCCCGGCGGCACATCCGTGGCCACCATCGAGCACGCGGTCACCATCGCACCATCCCCGAGCTTCACGTGGTCTGCGATGCCGACCTGCCCGCCCAGCATCACGCGGTTCCCGATCACCGCCGAGCCGGAAATCCCGACCTCGGCGACGATGATGCAGTCTTCTCCAATTTGCACATTGTGCCCGATCTGCACGAGGTTATCAATCTTCGTCCCGCGGCCGACCCGCGTCACGCCGCTGCGGGCCCGGTCGATGCATGTGTTCGCCCCGATCTCCACGTCGTCGCCGATCACCACCCGCCCGACCTGCGGAATCTTCACGTGCCGCCCGCCACGTTGCAGGTATCCGAACCCGTCGGCCCCCAGCGTCGCGTTCGGGTGAATGACCACGCGGTCGCCGAGCGTCGTGTGCTCGCGCAGCACCACGTTCGGCCATAGTACGCAGTCGCGCCCCAACCGGCACCCGGCGCCCACGTACACGCCCGCGTGCAGTTGCGTGCCCGGCCCGATCGTCGCACCCGCCCCCACGAACACGTGCGGCCCGATCGCAACGTCCGTCACGACCGCGTCGGCCGCGACGCGCGCCGTCGGGTCCACGCCCGGCGGAACACAGCTTCGCGGCGGCGCCAGCATCTCCAGCAGCGCGCAGATCGCCACGTCCGGATCGTCAACCACGATGGCGGTCCGCCCGGCCGGGACCGCGTCCGCGCATTCGCGGGGCACCAGCACCACGCCCGCCCGGGAACCCGCCAGCCGCTTGAAGTGGTCGGGCCGCCCCACCCACGACAGCGACTCCGGCCCGGCCGCCTCGAGCGTGGACACTTCGCTCACCTTCCGGCTGCCGTCACCCAGCAGTCGGCCGCCCAACTTGACGGACAGTTCCGCCGCACTCAGACAGGGCCTCGCGCTCATGGTCGCTCCCCGCCAGCCACCTACGGCGCCTGCATCATCTGACGCCGCGGCTCGGCCCGGTACTTCACGTTCAGCTTCTCCAGCACCGTCTGCGTGATGTCAATCGAGTTCGTCGCATACAGCACGTGCAGACTGCGGATCTGCTCATTGATCTGTTCCGGATCCATGCTGACGCGCTCAAACTCGCCGCGGTACAACACGAGATCGTAGCCGTGGCGCTTGGCCAGCTCCTCGACGGCCGCGAGCAGTTCCTGGTATAGCCGGATCGACCACACGCCGAATTCCCGCGCGATGTTCAGTTGGGCCGTCTCCCCCCAATTCTTGTAATCCACCTGCAACGCGAGCATCTCGCGGAGCCGCTGCACCATCAGCGGATCGTCCGGGTCCATGCGGTCCAGCTCCGCCTGAAGCGTGTCCAGCTTGTCGCGCCGGGCCTTGTTCTCCGCCGCCAGCTTCTCCTGAATGGCCCCGATCTCCTCCACCAGGTCCTTCTGCCGCTGGTACTCGTTGAGCACCTTCACCACGTTCACCACCGCCACCCGCCCGGTGGCGGCCGCCGCCCCCTGGGCCGAGAGCGCCCGCCCGAACGCCAGGCCCCCCGCCAAGACCACCAGCCCCGTCACCGCTCCGGTCACCCACGGACGTCTCATCACACCGCTCCTTTACCTGGACTGCCCAAGCCCTCACGCCCGGCCGGCGGAGCCACGCCCCGCGCCGGCGCCATTCTGGCCGCAACACCTAGCTCGGGAAAGTGGGAAACCCGGACGGACGACCGGGATCTGACCGCCGGACCGGGCCGAACCCGACGGGCTTGCGCTCCGTCTTGCCCCCCACGCACTTATCGAATCACGAGGCGCCGCCCTCATCCGGGCATGGCTGCTCGCGCAGCTCGCCCAGCATCACCAGCGCCAGCCGAGCCGCCTTCTGCTCGGCCTCCTTCTTGTTCGGACCCCACGCGCTGGGGAACTGCCGGCCGGCGATCGTGACGGCGATCTCGAAGCACTTGGAGTGGTCGGGCCCCTTCTCGTCGAGCAGCTCGTACATCGGCGTGGCGTTCAACTCGCGCTGGGCCCACTGCTGCAACTGCGACTTGAAGTTCGACTGGTGCTGGCTCGCGGTCGCCTCGCGCAGCTCGCGGGCCATGTGCCGCAGGATGAACTCGCGAGCCGGCGCGAGCCCGCCGTCCAGGTAGATCGCCGCAATCACCGCTTCCAGCGTGCCGGCCGCCAGCGACGTCGGCAGCCGCTCGCCGTTGTCCATGCCCTGCCCCACGACCAGCCCGTCGGTCAGGTGCAGCTCGGCTGCCACACGCGCGCAGGTCCGACGCGACACGACCGCCGACTTGATCTTGGTCATGTCGCCCTCGAGCGCGTCGGGCAGTTGCTCGTACAGCGCATGGCACACCACCAACCCCAGCACCGCATCGCCGAGGAACTCCATCCGCTCGTTGCTGTCCCGGCGGTGTGTCGCCGAAGAAGCGTGACGAAGGGCTGCTTTCAGATAGTCAATCGTCTGAAAGTGGTAGCCCATGCGGTCCTGGCACGTTTGCAGAAAGCGCTCGTCGGGCATTCCGCACCTCTGCACAGGCCGCAGACGCAACGCGCCCCGCGGGAGGGCACGTTGCGTCGACGGCCGGTGGCGGGCGTTCGCCGCCGGGCGGGCGGCCAGCCTCCAATCCCCTTAATCTAGTTTAATGCATGCCCCGGCCACATGCGAGCAAGGAGCAACCGGGGACGGGCGGCGGCCCGCAAATACCGGAAACGGCGGCTGGCTCGCCCGGCCCTGCCCTTGCCGCCGGCGCGAATGCTTGGTAACATTGGTGGTCTGTCTTCGGAGAGGCCGTATGTCGATCGACCGTTCGCTGCGTACCAAGAGCTCCCTGGAGCGACACCGTAACGTGCTCTCCCGCGCCGAGCGCGTGCTGAAGCTTCAGGACGAAGAGCGTTGGCCCGACGGCCGCAGTCCGCTCCATCTGCCCAAGGTCGCCCACCGCAAGTCCAAAGCCGGCAAGAAGAAGACGCCGAAGGCCGAAGCGGCTGCGGCGGGAACCGCCGCGCCGGGTGCGTCGGCCCCGACGCCGCCGACGAAATAGGTGTGCGCGGCACCTTGCTCCGATCGACTTTCGGGCAGACATTTGATCGCGCAAGTCTCTTCAGGAAAAGGGTTTATCAGTAAGCGCCTCGCTGGACGGCACCTCCTGCCCGCATCGCACGCCACCCCCCAACCGCATCGGCCGGCCGCACCGCTCCGCCGGGTTCCCGGAAAATCGGGCCGCGCGAACTCGCCGCGGCCGTCGGCGTAACAGTCTTGCTGTGGTCTCTGCACGTGCGTTGAGCGTTGACAGCGTCTCGGCGGGGCGTACATTCACCCCACTTCTCGCGTTCTGGAGCTTGGCCCCAGCCGGTCCCGAGGCAGCGACGGATTCCGTATGGTTCACGATCACTTATCGGTGAAATCCGAAACCGGGCGTGCGACCGCCAAGCTCGTGGCGACCATGCTCGGCGGGGTGCTGGTACTCACATCATTCATCGCCTATTGGGGCTTTCTGGCGTACGGGTTGACGGACGCGACCGCCCGCTGGTACCGGGATGCCCTGGCCGCTGTCGGCGCCCTCCTCTTGGCGGTCCCGCTCTGGTGGCACGCCCTGAAAGCGTTGCTCACCGGTCATCTTCACATGGATGAGCTCGTCGCTCTGGCAATCCTGGCCGCGATGGCCAAGGGCGAGTATCAGACGGCCGGCGTGGTGGCGTTCTTCCTGCTGCTGAGCATCCTGATCGAGAGCCGGACGGCCCTTGGGGCTCGCGCGGCGATTGAGGGTCTGATGCGGCTCACGCCCACCAAGGCCCGCCGGCTGCTCGACGGCGACCGCGAGGAGGTGGTCGAGGCCCACGCGCTGCGGCCGGGCGACACCGTGCTCGTGCTGCCGGGCGACAACGTGCCGGCTGACGGCCAGATTCTCGACGGGAGCTCGACGATCAACGAGGCGAACATCACGGGCGAATCGCTCCCGGCCGAGAAGGCGGTCGGCGACGAGGTGTACGGCGGAACCAGTAACGTGACCGGGGCCCTGCGGATCCGTGTCACGAAGGTGGGGCGGGACACGACGCTCGGCCGCGTGCAGGACCTGATCCTCGACGCCGAGCGGACCAAGATCCCGCTCATGCGGCTGATCGACCAGTACGCGGCGTGGTACACGCCGGTGACGCTGATGATCGCGGGCGTGGTGTGGTTCTTCACGCAGGACATGAACAAGACCATTGCCCTGTTGGTCATCGCCTGCCCCTGCGCGCTGATCCTCGCGACGCCGACGGCCATCGTGGCGGCCCTGTCGGCCGCGGCCCGACTGGGCGTCTACATCAAGGACGTGACGAACCTGGAATGGGCCCGCAAGCTCACCGCGGTGGTCTTCGACAAGACCGGCACGCTCACGACCGGCGAACTGGCCGTGACGCGGCTGATGCCCGCCCCCGGCGTCGATGCGGCCGAACTGCTACGCGTGGCGGCGTCGGTCGAGCGTCTCAGCCGGCATCCAGTGGCCCGGGCGATCGTGGCGGTGGCGGAGAAAGCCCGCGTGCCGCTGGACGAGGCGCTGGAGTTCGCGGAGTTCTCGGGCAAGGGCGTGACCGCCCGGGTGCAGGGCGCCGCGGTGCAGGTCGGCCGGCGAACGTGGCTGGAGTCTTCCGGAATCGACCTCGCGTCCATGCAGGGCGAGAAATTCGCCGAGCCCGAGGGCCTGAGCACGCTGTACGTCGCCCGCGGCGGCCGCCTGCTGGGCTGGATCGGACTGGAGGACCGCACGCGCCCCGAGGCCCGGCAGGCTCTTGAAGACCTGCGGCAACTCGGCATCCGCGACCTGATCATGGTCACGGGCGACCGCTGGTCGGTGGCCCGGCGCGTGGCCGGCGAGATGGGCTGCTCCGACGTGCAGGCCGAAGTGTTGCCGCAGGATAAGCTCGCGCTGGTGGACGCGCTGAAGCGGAAGGGGCACACCGTCGCGGTGGTGGGAGACGGCGTAAACGACGCCCCGGCGCTCGCGGCCGGCAATCTCGGCGTGGCCATGGGAGCGGCGGGCAGCGACGTGGCCATGAACAGCGCCAGTGTCGCCTTGATGAGCAGCGACCTGCGCCGGCTGCCGTTCCTGGTGAGCCTCTCGCGGGCAACGACCAAGGTCATCTGGCAGAACCTGATCTTCGGCGTGACGTTCATCCTGGTGGTCGAGATCGCGATCGTGTTCTGGAGCGTGCATCCCATGCTCGCGGCCGTGCTGCACACGCTCAGCTCGGCCCTGGTGGTGTTCAACAGCGCCCGCATGGTGCGTTTCGGGGAGCACCTGGAGTCACACCTGCCGGCGGCGGCGGGGCCGGCCCCGGCCGAGGGTGGAAAGGTGGCGCTGCAACCCGTCTGATGAGCGAAGGAAACCGCGTCAATTCGATGGTTCGACGCTTGACCGGCGGGCAGCGGTCAGGAGTGCGGGGTGGAATTGCGGCGCTCTTGTGGTCGCGGCCCGGATCGGAATCGCGGACGGGATCGGGGCTAGCCGACCTCGCGCTCCTCGAACAGCAGCACGCCGAGCGCGAGGACCGCGAGCGCGTAGAGGACGGAGTAGCCGGCCACGTTCGCGACGTGGGTCGCGAGGATGGTGCGCTGCTGGGTGAGCGCGTCGCCGGCCCAGACAAACTGGAAGTTGGGCACGATCGCGTACAGCAACTGAGCCAGCAGCGTGGGGTGCTCGCCGCTGGTGCGGCCGAACAGATGATCCGACAGCAGCCCCAGCACATACACGACCGTGCACAGCAGCAGCGTCAGCACCTGGCTGAAACGGGTCGCCAGCGCGACGGCGAAGGCCGTCAGGATCAGCAGGCCGCTGAAGCACATCGCGATCGCGTAGACCATCTGCCCGTCGCCGAAATCGGTCGCCGGCGACTGGAGCTGCCAGGTCTTGCTCACGCACAGCACGCCCAGCAGCGCCAACGTGCCCAGCGGCACCGCCCAGGCCAGCAGGGTGGCCGGAAAATGCCAGCCGTAGACGTAATTCCCGAATACCGCCGCGGACACGCTCACCCCCAGCGCGATCAGCGAAAACACCAACACCGGCTGGTCCAGCTTGTCGGCTGCGGTGGCCAGCACACCGTGCCGCACGCTCAGCAGAAAGACGACCGCCAGCAGGAAATAGCCGACCAGCGCGGCGCCGCAGACGCCCAGGTACTTGCCCAGCAGGAAGATTACGCGGCTCACCGGCTTGGAAACCACGGTCAGAACCGTGTGCGACTCGATCTCGCGCGTAATCACGCTCGTCGCGCTGAAGACCGACGCCAGCAGGCCGTACAGCAGCAGCGTCGCCAGCCCGACGTCCTTGACGATCTTGATGTCACCCTCGTGCTCGAGCGAGAACCCGGCGATGGCCGGGTTGATCACCAGCAGGCCGACCGCTACCCACAGCAGCACGTTGTAGATCGGCTGGCGGACGGTCTCGATGAACGTGTTGTACGCGATCGCGTGGAGTTTGTTGAACATCCCGTGTTCGGCATCCGCGGGTTTAGGGGCATGTCCGCCGGCCGGCCGCGGTCGACCGGTCCGCGACATTATGCCGTGCGCCGCGCCGGCGGACAAGCAGCGGTACGCTCGACCGGGCCGGCGGGTTCGGGGGCGCAGGCGGGCGGCCGCGGGGATGCACGCAGAGGTGCAACGTGACGGAGACGATCCACACCCGTAGCCGACGGGCCGCGCTGGGCGGGTTGGCCGTCCAGCTGGTCGCATTCGGCGCGATGCTGGCCCTGGGGCTGACGGGCCACTCGGCCGCGATTTACCACCTGGCCTGGTACGTGCTCGGCGGGGTGCCGTTGTGGTTCGCGGCCCTGCTGGTGTTCCGCCAGCGCGAGCTCGCCGCGCTCGAGGCCCTTGATCTCGAGGAGCTGCGGCGTGAACGGCAGGCCGCCGGCGGCGAGCAGCTCTTCGAGAGCGGCGTGGGCCCGCTCGGATTTCGCGTCGCCGAGGCTCGGCTGCAATGGATGTTGCGCTGGCTCGTGCCGGCCTTCAGCCTGGCCGGCGCCGTGTATCTGGCAACGCTCGCATTCGTGCTCTGGCGGCAACTGACCGCCACGCAGCTGATCGGCGGCGTCGAGATCAGCGGCTATCGCATCGGCGCCGAAGGCTGGCCGGTCCTGACCCGCGTTCCGGTGGCGATGGTCGTGCTGGCCGTGTTGATGCTCGGCCTGTTCCTCTTCTCACGTTACGCCTCGGGCATGGCCCGCGTCGCCGCTTGGCAGCTCTTGCGCGGCTGCGGCTCGTACATGCTCGGCAACACGTTGCTCACTGTAGCCGCGCTGGTCGCCCTGGGCGTGTACGAGTACACGCGGCCGGCCGCCGACAAGCCCGGCTGGGCGGTCATCGAGCAGACGTTGGCGTACGCCGTGCCGATCGTGATGTGGGTGCTCGCGGCCGAGATCCTGGCGAATCTCGTACTCGACCTGTACCGGCCGCGGGCGCCGGGCGTGGAGCCGCGGGCGGCGTTTGACAGCCGGCTGCTGGGGCTGCTGGCGGAGCCGGGGGGCATCGCGTCGTCGATCGCCGATGCGATCAATTACCAGTTCGGCTTCCAGGTCTCGCACACGTGGTTCTACCAGCTCTTGCAGCGGACTGCGGTGCCGCTGGTCCTGACGGGCGCGCTGGCCCTGTGGCTGCTGACGACGGTGGTGATCGTGCAGCCCTACGAGCACGTGATCATCGAGCGTTGGGGGCGGCAGTTGAATGCCGCGGCGCCGCTCCGTCCGGGCTGCCACTTCAAGCTGCCGTACCCGATCGAGGTGGCCCGGGCCTACAACACCGGCCAGCTCCACCAGTTCAACGTGGGATTCAAGAAATTCGACGCCGAGGCCGACTACGCGGAGGCGCTCAAGAGCGTCTCGCTGTGGACCGATGAAAAGCACCTCGGCCAGGAGCACTTCGACTTCTTGATCTGTCCGATGTCCGATCCGGGCGCGGACGAGCCCCCCGCGACGGCCCCGGCGGACGACCTGGCCGCCCGCCGTGCGCCCGTGCACCTGATCCGCATGGACGTCGCGGTGCACTACCGTATCGAGCCCGACAAGCTCGACGTTTATACCCGCGTCAGCGAGGACCCGCACCGCGCCTTGATCGACATCGCTTGGGAGGAGGTCGGGCGCTTCACGGCGAGTTCGACCGCCGAGCAGTTGCTCAGCAGCGAGCTGCGCGGCATGGGCGATGTGCTGCGGAACCGGATTGCCGCCCGCGCGGCTGAGCTCGGGCTCGAGATCGTGTACGTGGGTGTCACCAACGTGCACCCCGAACGGACCGTGGCCGAGGCGTTCCGCAACGTCGTGCGGGCCGAGCAGGAGAAGGTCTCGGCCATCCGCGAGGCGCTGGTGAGCGAGAACGAGCGGCTCAGCAAGGTGGCCGGTGACGCCGACCGCGCCCGCAGCCTGGCCACGGCGATCCGCAATCGCAAGGCCGCGGACGTTGAACGTGAAACCGAGCAGCTCCTGGCGGGCGTACTCCGCTCTACGGTCGAGCAGTTCGATGCGCAGCTCGCGACGCTGGCGCCGCAGATGACCGCGCACGTCGCGGCTCTGGCCCAGCTCGAACGGGCCCGTGACGCGCAGCACCGGATCGAACTGGAGTTCGAGCTCGGGCTGGGGCAGACGCTCGAGCAGCGGCGCACGGCCGCCGAAGCGGTGGAGCAGGCCGAGGCGGCGGAGCGGCAATCCGGCGCGGCGCTGGCGGCGGCGCTGGCGCCGCTGCGGACGGAGGCCCTGCGGTGGCTGACGGCCGAGCAGGCGGACGTACTGATCCGGCGGGCGGAGGCCCGCGCAGCGCGCGCGTACTGGGACGGGGTGCTGGCGCGCGGGTTCACCCCCGCGCGGCTCGAGGGCGAGGCGGCCGCTCGCCTGGCGCGGGCGCTGTCGACCCGCTGGGAGACCGAGATGAGCGCCATCCGGGACCTGACGCGGCTGGAGAACGAGCGCGAGGCGTTCCGGCTCGCCCCGCAGATCTACAAGGCCCGTCGCCTCATGGAGGTGCTGGTCAACGGGCTCAAGGACGCGCGCAAGTACTTCCTGGCGTTCGACCCTCACAACCGAAAGGTCCGGGTGCGGTTGATCACCGAGGACGATCCGCAGATTCGCCCGGAAGAGTTGGCGGCCCCCAAGATGAACTAGACGAACCGCGGGTCGCGGCGTCGGCCGCTCCCGCTGCAAGGAGTCTCCATGAAGAAGCTGTCGCTGCCCACGCTGCTGATCGCCGGGCTGGTGGTGGTGGTCTTGGTCGCGTACGCGTGCACCTTCGAGGTCGCGTTCAACGAGGTCGCCGTCAAGACCCGCATGGGCCAGGCCGACGAGCGAAGTATCATTCGCGAGCCCGGCCTGCGCCTGATGTGGCCGCTGATCGAGTCCGTCCAGAAGTATGACACCCGGCTCCGCACGCTCGACACGCCGGAAACCGAGATCAAGACCGAGGACGGCAAGAACGTCATCGTCGGAACCTACGCCGTCTGGCGCATCGCCGACCCCCTGCGGTTCTTCACCGCCGTCCGCTCGGTCGACAAGGCCGAGCGGCAGATGCGCTCCCGGCTCAGCGTCGCCCAGGCGGCGGTCATCGGCCAGAGCACGCTGGCCGACTTCGTGAACCTCGACGTCGCCGCGAAGGACGCCAGTTACGACCGGATGCTCAACGACATGCTGTCCGGCGCGGCCCCCGGACTCGCCCAGGACTTCGGCATCGAGCTCAAGCGGATCGGCGTACGCCGCATCTCGCTGCCCAAGGAGACTACCCAGCAGGTCTTCGAGAGCATGAAGCAGGAGCGCAATCGCCTGGCGGCCCGCTACCGCCAGGAAGGCAAGAGCCGCGCCGAGGGCATCAAGGCCCTGGCCGAGTCCAATGCCAACACCATCCTGGCCTTTGCCGACGCCCGCGCCAGCCACATCGAGTCGCTCGGCGTCGCGGCCGCCACCCGCATTTACGGCCTGATCAGCGAGGCTGACCGCCCATTCTTCGAGTGGCTGCGCTGGCTCGACGCGCTGAAGGCGTCGCTCGCCCAGCGCACCACCATCTTCCTCGACCAGAACTCGCCGCTGTTCACGCCGTTCGTGCAGCCGCCCGTGCCCACCGACCCCGCAGCCCCACTGCCCGCGGGGAGCGAACGGGCCGACGACCAGCCCGCGACCGCCGCCGAAGCGGCGCTGAGGTGATCCATGGCCGAAGTTCACGACCACTCCCGCGGACCGGCGCACTCGCCCGCAGGCGGCGCACTCGCCGGTGCTCCCCCGGCCGGTGATCCCGCGCAGGAATCACTCGTGCGCGCGTTGCGCGCGAGCTTCAACATCCTGCGCATCCTGATGATCGTGTTGGTGGTCCTCTACCTGCTCTCGGGTGTTTTCCGGGTGGAAACCGGGCAGCAGGGGCTGGTGGCGCGGCTCGGCCGCTTGCGCGAGTACGCCGGCCCGAAAGGACCCGAGAAGGTCTTCCCGCCCGGCTGGCATCCCGCCCTGCCGGATCCCTTCGAGGTGAAATACGTGCTGACCAGCCAGGAACAGGGCTTGGTCATCCCCACCTTCCTGTTCAATCACCCCCAGGCCATGACCACCACCGATCTCTCGCAGATCGTGGCCCAGTCGCTCGATCTCACCCCGGGCACCGACGGCGCCATGCTGACCGGCGACCGAAACCTCTCGCACGGCCGCTGGGAAGTCCGCTACCGCATCCAGGATGGGGCTCAGTTCCTGCAAAACGTCGGCACCACCGCAGCCGACTTCGAGCGCGGCCTTCTGCGGCGACTGACCGAGAACGCCGTGGTCCGCGAGGTATCCGGACGGACGATCGAGCAAGTCACGCGAACCGCGATCGACGACGTGCAGGAGCGGGTGCAGGTCCGCCTTCAGAAGGAGTTGGACGAGCTGGAGACCGGGGTACAGGTCGTGCAGATCCGGGCGTTCACGATCGAGCCGGGCGCCGTGCGGCCCGCGTTCATGGATGTCGCCCGAGCCGAGAACGAGCGGCTGTCGCTCCAGGAGAAGGCCGAAGAGGAGGCCAACGAGATCCTGTCGCGCACCGCGGGCGACAAGTATCCCGAGTTGTTGCGACTGATCCAAGCCTATAGCGACGCGCAGCTCGCCTCTGCCGACGAAGCCGAGCTGGCCGAGCGGCTGGCGGCCATCTGGGCCAAGCTCGACGAGGCCAAGCGCGACGGCGCCGGCCAGATCGCCGTGCGGCTGGCCGAGGCCGAGGCCCGCGCCGACCAGCTCAACCAGCAGTTGCAGGCCGAGTACCAGCAGTTCGTCCGCTATCGTGAACAACAGCAGGCCCGGCCGCGCATTACCGAGCTGAGCCTCTGGACCCAGATGCGCGAGGCTATCCTGGCCAATCGGCAGAACGAGATCTTCTTCGTCCCGTACGCGAATGAGCTCGAGATCCTGGTCAGCAGCGACAAGCAGCGGAAGCTCGAGCTCGAAGAGGAACGCGCGCTGAAGAAGCGCGAGGGCGGCACGGGGCCCGCCCAGCGACCCGAGCGGCCGACGCGCGGCCGCTGATTTTCGCCGCCCGCGGCAACACGAGGATTCCGTGAGCACACACCCCGTCATCCAGGCGGTGGGTCTGACCAAAGTCTTTCGCGACTTCTGGCGGCGGGCCCGCGTGCAGGCCGTGCGTAACCTCGATTTCGAGGTTCAGCCGGGCGAGGTCTTCGGCCTGCTCGGCCCGAACGGCTCCGGCAAGAGCACGACCATCAAGATGATCCTCGGCCTGCTCTATCCGACGCGCGGCCGGGTCAGCGTCTTCGGCCGCCCTCCGGACGACGTGGCCACCAAGTCGCGGATCGGCTACCTGCCCGAGGAATCGTACCTCTACCGCTTCCTGAACGCCCGCGAGACGCTGGACTATTACGGCACGCTGTTTCGCCTGGACCGCGCGGAGCGCCGGCGGCGGACCGAGGAACTGCTGGAGATGGTCGGGCTGCGCTCGGCCGCCCGGCGACCGGTCGGCGAGTATTCCAAGGGCATGGCCCGGCGGATCGGCCTGGCCCAGGCGCTGATCAACGACCCCGACCTGCTGATCCTCGACGAGCCGACCAGCGGCCTCGACCCCGTTGGCAGCAAGCTGGTCAAGGACATCATCCTGCGCATCGGGCGCGAGCTGCGCAAGACCGTGCTCCTGTCCAGCCACCTGCTGGCCGACGTGGAGGAGGTCTGCGACCGCGTCACGATCCTCTACGGCGGGCAGGTGCAGGAGAGCGGCCCGCTCGACGATATCCTCAGCCGCCGCGACGAACTCCAGCTCACCTGCGAGCGCCTGAGCCCTGAAACGCTCAACGCCATCGAGCAACTGGTCGCCCGCGAGGGCAAGGCCCTGCGGATCGCGGTCCCGCGCGACCGGCTGGAGGCCCTGTTCCTACGGATCGTCGAGCGGGCCCGGACCGAACGGCTCGAGACCTCGGGCAGCACCCCGGTCGGCGAGATCGCGGGCTTTCTCGGGGCCGAGCGCGAGGGCCGGGCCGTCCTCGACGCGCTGGTCCGCACCGAGCCGGTTACGCCGCCGGCCCCGGCCGCTCCGGCTGCCCCACCGCCGGCCGCGGTTGATACGGGGGTTCTGACCGAGCTCATCGCGCGACCGGCCGCCGCGGAAACGGCCCCCTCGAACGCGGCCGAGGCCGCTGCGCTGCCTCCCGCGCCGGACGTCGATCGCCGCGTGCTGGAGGACCTGACCGGTCCGCCGAAGGACGGGCGATGAAGCGCGTCTGGGCCATCGCGCGGCTGACGTTGGCGGAGGGCATCCGCATGCGGATCGTCCTCGTGTTCCTGATCGTGCTGGCGTTCCTCGTCGTCTACATGTCGTTCGCCCTGCGGGGCGACGAAACGCTCACCGGCCGGCTGCAAAACTTCCTGGCCTACTCGCTGGGGGCCCTCAGCCTGCTCCTGAGCCTGGCGACGGTCTTCTTCTCGTGCGCCACGCTGACGACCGAGCTGCGCGAGTGCTCGCTGCACCTGGTGGTGACCAAGCCGGTGACGCGCTTCCAGATCCTGCTCGGCAAGTGGCTGGGCGTGAACCTGCTGAACGTCGGGATCGTCCTGCTGTGCGGCGCGGCCATCTACGGCTTCGCCGTGCTGATCCGCTCGCTGCCGGCCGAGTTCGAGCGTGACCGGGCCCAGGTCCGCGACATCGTCTGGACGGCGCGGGTCGGGGCCCGCCCGGTCGAACCCGAACGGGAGATCGCCGAGGCCGCTCGCGAGCATGTCGCCCAGCGGATCGCCGCCGGCGAGATCGAGGCCCGCGAGGAGAAGCCGGCCATTGTCGCCCGCATCAACGAGCTCAAGAACCAATGGCTCTCGATCGGCAACGGCGACGACCGCGTCTACCGCTTCGAGGGCCTGACGCCGCCGGAGAGCGACGACACCGTCATCCAGATTCGTTACCGCATCCGCGCCCTGCCCCTGCCGGCCGACCTGCTCGCGCCCGTCGCGTGGACCTTCCTCGACCCCGAAAGCGGCGTTCCGCTCGGCACCAAGATCACTGAGGAACGCTCCGGCGACCGCCACCAGTTCCTCTTCCGCGGCACCGCCGCCATCAAGAACGGCGTGGCGCTGCTCCAGGTGACCAACCCCTACGACCCACGCGGCGGTTCGACGCTTTACTTCGAGGGCGACGACAGCCTCGAGATCCTCTACCGCGTCTCGAGCTTCGAGGCCAACTTCGTCAGGGCTCTCGGCCTGGTCCTGCTCCAGCTCACCCTGCTCAGCGCCATCGGTCTGTTCTTCAGCGTCTTCGTCTCCTTCCCCGTCGCGTGCCTGTGTACCTGCTCGTTCTTCCTGCTCTCGCTGGCCATGCCTTTCGTGCTCGAGTCGATCGGAGCCAACCAGGAGTTCCTTTCCGCCGAGCACGATCCCTACGGCCGGTTCGGCCCCGCCGTGCGGACGCTCCTGGTCCCGCTGCTCAAGTACGTGTTCCCCAACCTGTCGGAGTACAGCAGCACGCGACACCTGGTCGACAGCGCGTACATCACGCTGGACATGCTCGGCCGCTACACGCTGCGGACGCTGGTCGCCGGCGGACTGCTGCTGCTGGTCCCGGGCTGGTGGATTTTCCACCACCGCGAGGTGGCCGAGGTGACGGTGTAGTATGAAGAGGGCCCGCCTGGTGCAGCTGGTCGCCCTGCTGGCCTGTGTCAGCCTGCTGGCTGCGGCCGCGACGCGGATCCGCGTGATCAACGACGGTCGGCGGGCGCTGCGCATCTACGGGTCCGAGTCGCCGGTCGAGAACACGCCGCCCGAGTACGTGTTCTACATCCAGGCCTTTGGGGCCTTCCGCGGGCTGATCGCCGACATTGCCTTCATCCGCGCCGACAGCCTCAAGAACCAGGGCCGCTACTTCGACGCCTACCAGCTCCACAAGTGGATCTGCGCTCTCCAGCCGCATTTCCCGAGCGTGTGGGAATACTGCTCTTGGAACATGGCCTGGAACATCTCGGTCACGACCTTCACGCCCGAGGAACGCTGGAACTGGGTCTACAACGGCGTCAAACTGCTCCGCGACCAGGGCATCCCGCTCAATCCCCGGGCCGTCAACCTCTACAAGCAGCTCGCCTGGACCTTCAACAACAAGATGAGCGAGCCCACCGACGACCAGCACTACGCCTACAAGTGCAACTGGGCCTGGCGCATGCACCTGCTCCTCGGCCCGCCGCCCCCGCCGCTCTCGATCGTCGACCCCAACCAGCTCAGCACCTCCGAATCGCCCGACGAGCTCGATCCGCTCGAGGCTTCCGGCCTCAAGACCTTCGAGCAGAACACCGAGAAGCTCCGCCGCAGCGCCGCCGAACGCGGCCAGGAGTTCCAGGGCCGCGCGCTGCCCGAAACTGCCGGCCAGCAAGACCTGCTTATCGACTCGCCGCGCTACCGCCTGGCGCAGGCTGCCGCCCGGGAACGCATCCAGGTCGTCCGCGACGCCGCCCCCACCCTGGCCGAGCTGTACGCCCGGCAGCCGGACGCCCGCGGCATGGTCGCCGCACTGACCGGCCTCGGCATCACGCTCAGCGACGACTCGCTCACCGAGGACGCCTACTGGCGCGCCGAGGGCCTCGCCTTCACCCTTCTGCGGCCCTACTGGGAGCTCAAGGCCCGTGACCCGCTGCTGGCCCGCGTCGCCCGCCCGAACGTCGATTCGGCCGAGCTGGCCGCGCGCATGCGGCGGCTCGACGAAATCCTGGGGGTCACCGCCGGCAACCCGGCCGGCGAGGAGCTGATCCGTTTTGTGCAGCGCAAGGCGCTGAGCGAGGTGTACCGGCTCGACCCGGCCCTGATGACCTGGATGGTCGACGAGTTCGGCCCGATCGACTGGCGCGGCGTCGACGCCCACGGCTTCTATTGGTCGGTCCGCGGCCTCATCGCCGGCGGCGAGACCATCAGCCAGTTCGGCAACGACAAGACCAACACCGCCCGGATCGTGTTCTTCTGCCTGCGCAATCTGTTCCTCAAGAACACCATCACCTTCGAACCCAACCCCGACAAAATCCACCTCTCGTACCTGAACCTCAGCCGCGACCTGAACTTCATCGGCCCGATGCACGCCGCCTACGTCAAGTACGGCCCGTACTTCGACCCGCAGAGCGGCCAGACCGCCGGCGCCGGCGACACCTACCGCTCCGGGCACATCAACTTCCTCACCGAGGCCATCCGGCTCCTCTATCTCTCCGGCCGCGACCAGGAGGCGGCCGCGTACTACGAGGCCCTGCGCACCACGTACCCGCTGACCGTCGACGGGCGGCCGAACCCCGCCTTCCGCAAGAACCTGCACGACTTCGTGCTCGACAACTTCCGCGAGTCGCTGGCCGGGGCCGGCATGCGCGAACTGCTGATCCTCATCGACGGCTGGCTCTCCAACGCCTTCAGCCAGCTCGCGGCCGGCGACGTCGACGCCTACGCGCGGCTGGTCCGCGCGGCGCGCGACTACTACGAAGAATACATGCGCACCAAGCGCGACGACCCCGGCTGGGAACGGGCCCGCCTGCCGGAGTTCATCGACCTCCAGATTGACGCGTTCGGAATGTGGTTCGCTACGCAGCCCGGCATCGCCCCGGCCGCCACGCTGCACAAGGTGCGGCTGTGGGACCGAGCTCCGCTCTACCTGCGCCAGGCCGTCTACGACCGGCTGCTGCCCAGCTTCCAGGCCGAGTGCCAGCAGCATGGCTTCGACGTTGACCGCGCGTTCCCCGAGCCCCGCGGCATGGCCGAGTTCCGCCAGCAGCAGGCCGCCCGCGGGAAGCAGGACACCCGCGACCCGGACGTCGTCCCCCTGCCGCAGACGAACGAGTAGCGGCTGGCGCCGCGAGCCGTGGGCCGTGAGCCATGAGCCGTGGGCCATGAGCCGGAGCGGCAGTGCACCCGGGGGTGCTCGCGCCGCGGGCGGCATGGGGAACTTGATCTACTGCTTCGGCGTCGCCGGCCGGCTCGCGGCGGCTTCGCGCTGCTCGACGGCACGGCGCTGAGCGCGGGTGGGGATCTTGTCCAGCCGCGGGCAGAGGTCTTCCTCGAAAATGCGCGTGACGCGGGCCTCGATCTCGCCGCGGAGGCGTTCCATCCGGTCGCGTTTCTTGCGGTCGAAATCCTGGCCGGCGCTCTGTGATTCGGTCCAGAGCGGGATGAACTCGAGCCGCTGGCGGCGCGTGTCGTCCTCGGCCGTCTTCTGGCAGTGCTTCAGGACGCTCCAGGCCTGCCCGGCTTGCGGCTCGTCGAGTTGGTAGCGGGCGATGAAGTCGCGGACGTACTGCTCCCAGAGGCCCTCGGGCTTGCGGACGATGTCTTCGGCCCGGGTGCGCCGGGCCTCCATGCCGAGCAGCCTGCGTTCCTCGTCTGTCTGATACGGGCTTTCGAAACGCCCGGTCCGTTCGAGCTGCTGCAAGATTGGCCCGGGAGTCAGCTTGCCTTCCTTGAAAAGGCGGGACCATTCGGAAGCCGCGATCGGGCGCCGGCCGTCCCACATTTGAACCGGCGCGGCGCCGGTAGCCTCGAGCTCCGGATCGTTGTCGACACTTACGTTGGTGCCGACCTCGAAGCCCAAGTCAGTTGGCGTGAATCGGGCGGGGTCGTCTGAACGGTTCAGCTGTGCCCTCGTGATCCGCACTGAATCTACGAGACTCCCCCCGCGGAAGTAGTCAGTACGCTCCGGTAGCCAGACACCGTCGTACTGGCGCAAGGTGCAGACGGCTTCCCGGAGGACCTCACCCGACGCTGAGCACTGAGTGATCCGCTCCGCGTTCCAGCCCTTGTCGGCGTTGATCCGATAGGTGACTGTCTCACCGCTTGCGGTGCGTCCGGTCACTACGTAGATCGGCCCGCTCCGAGTTTCATCCCAGGCAACGATCTCCGGGAGCGGGTCGTTGAGATCACGCACACCCCAATCTACGGAGAGACCCGCTCTCCCTGGAGTCAGACCAGCGTGCCGAACGTCATTGAACTGTTCGGTCCATTGCGGGTACCGACCATCTTCGCGCCAGAAATGACCATCGATGCACGTTTCAGAAATACGCCAATAGCCCTCGGAATTCCGTAGGTAAAGCTGCGGGTACTTTGAGAATCCGCGCTTCGCTTGGCTGTCCCAGAATTGGCACCAACCTCCATCGTCGCCGCGGAACTCGTATATGATGTCCCCCCGCCGGCTGTAGCGCGAGACGTGGTGAAACGTCCGGTCCTCGTACCCTAGGGTCGTGGTCCAGTCGATCCGACCGGAGCGAAGCAAGTCCCGGCTCGTTTCCAGGGCCGCCAAGGCCTGCGGCTTTGTTTGCTGCGCAGAGGCGCGACACAACCCGACGATAGGCACCAGCGCGCAAATCAACCCGAGGTGCGCTGGCCAGTGCTGACGCTGAGGGAGCTTGTCCGTAGCTACTGACATGGTGTGCCCGTCCCATACTGGATCGCAATGGCGCCGGTCATCCACCAGCCGCAGGTCTTCCCCAGGCAGGGTGACTCAAAGCCCACACAGCCCGTTTCACCGGATCGGCAGTTCTTCGTGATGGTGCACGGCTGTCCAGGAAGCTGAAATATGTGATGACCGGGCAGTTCCTCCTGCCACTGCCAAGGTCCGGTCGCGCACGTGATGATAGTACCAGTTTGGGCGCCGCCAGACTGCTTCTTGCAGTAGCAGGGACTTCGACCGCCACCGTCGTACCCGCAGAAGCAAGTCGTGTCCTCAGGCTGTTGGGGCGTGCAGCCCGGGCATGCGCAGTTCACCACGCGTCCGCAGCCGAAGCCAATGTTCGGATCGTTAGCATCACTCCGGAAAGGGTCTTCGGCCGCCGGCTGCACAGGCAGCTGCAACCCACCCAAGAGTGCTATGCAGAGAACGGGCACGCCCAATGTCAGCCCGCGCCGAACCCACAAATCACGCGACACCATCTTCAGACCTCCCGGCTGCCAGGCAGCCATTCACGGAACCACGCTGACGCACAGGCGGGTCACGCGCTCGCCCGCAACCCTCATCTCAAGCCACCTGCTTTGGGGCGCAGCGGACGTCTGGGCAGTCAAGACGGCCCGCCCGCCGTCGGGGCGGACCGAAACGTCCGCACCAGAATCTCCGTCGACCCAGGTCCACCCCACGACATCTACGGTCCGCCCATCGGAATCCACGACGTGGACTACGCGCTCATCGCCCGCGCGCAACACCACCTGTCCTGGCACCGGTCGCAGCGATGACGTCGCGTTCGCGCGCACCGGGATCGTCAAATGCGGGCGATGCGCGTCCGTCGTCGAGACTGAGATGTTCGCCCACTGGCGCCCCGTCGCCAGCCGCGTCTTCACGAGCGATACGACCAGCTCGGTCTCCCCGGCAACGGAAGACCCGACGGAAACGTCCACCCAAGCTGCGTCGGACGTAGGCGTGCCGGCGATCGTTGCCTGATCCGACTCGAATATGGCGCTCGTTAGCACGTCGGCGCCTTCATCAAGGTTGACCGTGCCGAAGTCGATCGCCGCCGGGCGTACGCTGTAGCCGGCCAAGACCTCGAAGCGCACGGGCAGCACGTGCACCGCGCCGGTGTCGAGGAGGAGTGTTACTTCTTCGCGCGTCTCGCCCGGGCGCTGCGGGACCCGCACCAGCCCCGACACGGCCAGCTCCGCCCCCGGCGCTATTGCTGCGCCCTGAATCTCATCGCGGAGCGTGGTGCAGCCGCAGGACGTGCGCACGACCCGGATCGTCACGGGGTCGTCATCGCGGTTTACAAATGCCGCTGAGAACGGGACTTCCGAGTTCCAGTGCACCGCCCCCAGGTCGACCTCGAGCGGGACAAACCCGGTGTGTTCGGCGCCGGATGCCGCGCCTGCATTGTGTGTTCCAGCCCCACCCGGTTCGCCCCCCTCTCCGCGCTGGCCCACCCACAGCCCGAGCCCGTACGCGCCGACACCGACCACGGCGGCGAGTACAAACCCGCAGATCGCGACCATCCTTGTTACTCTTGCAGAGCCCCCTGAAACCGCCGCGACCCCGAACGTCCCGCACGCCCTCGGCATGCTCGGACCCCCATCTCCAAACAGGAAGAAGTATAACTCAAGGGGAACGGGTGTCAAAATAATCCTTTCTTATTTTGCTTGAAGCGTTTCAATCGCCAAGTACGTTCTGCGGCAACCGGCGGGCGGCGCTCAGCCCTAACTCCGGCGCAGCGCTGAAAGCTGACTGCTGAGAATTGGAGCCCGACCGCTTCGGTCAGTACCGAATCTCGAAGCCCTCTTCCCCACCCCCCACCGCCACCGCCGTCTCGCGCGCCTCGCGGATGTTCGCCCGGAACTCCGCCGCGATCGCGTCCAACAGCCCCCGCACGGCTGGCTCCGCCCCCTCCGCCTCCAGCTCCACCGATCCGTCCGGCCGGTTCCGGACGTACCCGACCACCGGCCGCCCGGCCGCCAGCTCGTAGGCTGTGGCCCGGAAGCACACCCCCTGCACGCGCCCGCTGTAGATCACGCGCACCCGGATCGTCTCGCCCCGCTCGCCATCCATCTCACGTGCCCCCGGCGTGCTTCAGCACGACCTTGCGGCTCGTGTCCGACATCGACAGGAGCGTCATCTGCCCGGGCGAGAGCGTCACCGAATACGCCCGCTGGCCGCCCGCTTTGGGCCGCAGCCGCAGCTTGAACCCGTCGAAATCGTACGTGCCGGTATCCTGCGTCGTGCTGCCCTCGATCGTCACCGTGGCCGAATACGTTCCGTCGCGGTTGAACGCGACGTGATCGATGCTGAACGTGTGTCGGTTCGGCACCGCCTCGGCCAGCCGCCATTTGCCCAGAATCGCCCCCTGGCACCCCGTCAGGCACGTCAACGACAAGCCCAGCAACCCCCAGCCCGCCCAGAATGGTCGATTCCGCACGTCCGTCCTCCACTCGTCGCGCGCCATTATACCGCGAAACCCGATCCGAGCCCCGTCCCTGAGGAAGCGATAGCGGCCTACGGCTCGCAGGCCGTTGCAGCGCCCTCCGGCCGGCGAGCCGCCGGCCGCTACGTGTCCGCTCCCTGCCGCGCGCGGCTCGGGAAAACACGACGGCCGGCACGGAGCCCGGCCGCTACCCCACCGCGGCCAGCGCGCGATCGATGCGCCGCAGCGTCCGCTCGCGGCCGAGCACTTCGAGCGTGTCCGAGATCTGCGGGCTGATCGTGCCGCCGGTCACGGCCACGCGCAGCGGCTGGGCCACCTTGCCCAGCCCCAGCCCCTGCTGCTCGGCGTACGCCCGAACCGCCGCGTCGAGCGCGGCCGCGGTCCACTCGCGCAACCCCGCGAGCCGGCCGCGCAGCTCCGTCAGCACGCGCACCCCCAGCCGCTCGCTTTTGTGCAGCCAGTCCTTGACCGCCTTCGGGTCGTACTTGATGTCCTCGTCCGCAACAAACAGTGCACCCGCCTTGAGCTCGAGGTCGGCGTAGGTACGGAACCCGCGACACATCTCCAGCACGCGCGCGAGCATATTGTCATCGAGCCCGTGAAACGGCCCCGGCTCGTTCACGCTCAGCCAGTCCCGCGCCCCGGCCAGCTTCCTCTCGGGCGATGCCGCCTCCAGCGCCACGGTGTTGAACGCCAGCAGTTTCTCGCGGTCGAACCGGGCGTTGGTCCGGCCGACGCGCTCGAGCTCGAACACGCCGCACAGCTCCTCGAGCGTGAACTGCTCGCGGCCGTCGCCCGGCGACCAGCCGAGCAGCGCGATGAAGTTGACCAGCACCTCGGGTAAGTAGCCGCTGCGGCGGAAGTCGTGGATGTCGATCTCGGGCAGGTGCACCGCCAGAGCCCGCGCCAGCCGCTGGAGCGCCTCGGCCGGGAGCTGCGTGTCACCCTGGCGCCAGGCCGTGACCAGCGCCGCATCGGCGACCCCGGCGAGTTCCGCGATCCGCGCCTCGTCCAACCCAGCCGCGTTCGCCGCGTCGCGCACCACCTTGTCCTTCTCGCGCTTGCTCATCTTCGTGCCCGACATGTTGAAGATGATCGGGAGATGGGCGAACGCGGGTGGCGCCAAGCCCAGCGCTTCGTACAGTGCCATCTGGCCGGGCGTGTTCATCAGGTGCTCCTGGCCGCGGAGCACGTGCGTGATCTGCATGTCGGCGTCGTCGACCACCACGGCGTAGTTGTAGGTGGGAAAACCGTCACGCTTGACGATCACGAAGTCGCTCAGCTCGTCGGCCCGGATACTCACGTCGCCGAGGATGCGGTCCGGGACGGTGAAGTCGCACTCGGGCATGCGGAAGCGGATCACCACCGGGCGGCCGGCGTCGCGGGCCCGCTGCGCGTCGGCCTCGGACGGGGCCGGTCCGCGGGCCCGGTAGCGAAACCCCTTCTCCCCGCGCTGCACCGCGGCCTTGCGCATCGCATCGAGCTCTTCCGGCGTCTCGAACGCGTAGTACGCCCGCCCCGCGTCGAGCAACCGCCGGGCCGCCGCGTCGTACAGCGCGCGCCGGCGGCTCTGGTAGTACTCGCCGGCGGGCCCGCCGACCCCCGGCCCCTCGTCCCACATCAGGCCGAGCCAGCGCAGATCCTCCATCAGCTTCTCGTCGGCCCGCTCGATGTTGCGGGTCTGATCGGTGTCCTCGATCCGCAGCACGAACCGCCCGCCGAGCCGCCGCGCCAGGAGAAAGTTGAACAGCGCGGTCCGGGCCCCGCCGATGTGCAGGTAGCCGGTGGGGGACGGGGCGAATCGTGTGCGGATCATGGTGGGCCTCGTGAAGACCGTCAGCATCATTCAGAATGCAGAAGGCAGGCTACAGGATGCAGAAGCTCCAACGTGCCGCGTTCGGCATCCTTCCGTCGGCATTCTTCATTCGGCATTCTCAATTCTGCGCGTTACGTCGCCTCCGCCTTCTCCCGCAACACGTGAATCTGTAGCCGCTTGATCCGCCGCGCCTCGGCCTCCACGATCCGCACCCGGATGTTCCCGTGCTGGAACTCCTCCCCCGCCGCGGGGATTTTCCCCAGCGTTGCGAAGACGAACCCGCCGATGGTCTCGTAGTCCGCCTCCTCCGGCAGCTCGATCTCCAGCTCCGCGTTGATCTCGCTGATGTGCAGCCGCGCATCCACCTCCAGCGTGTCGGGGGCCAGCCGCGTCATCGCCGGCGGCGGCCGCTGGTCGTATTCGTCGTCGATCTCCCCCACCAGCTCCTCGAGGATGTCCTCCAGCGTCGCCAGCCCGGCCGTCCCGCCGTACTCGTCCAGGACGATCGCGATTTGCACTTTCGTCGCCCGAAACTCGTTCAGCAGCTCGTCCAGTGTCTTGGTCTCCGGCACATACGGCACCGCCCGCATCACCTGCCGGGCGTCGAACGGCTCCCCGGGGTTCAGTCGCAGCAAATCCTTCGCGTACAGCACCCCGATGATGTGGTCCACCGAGTTCTCGTACACCGGAATCCGCGAGTGCCCGCTCCGCAGAATCAGCCCCCGCACCTCGTCGTAGCTCGCATCCGCCGGCACCGCGTCAATGTCCGTCCGCGGCGTCATGATCGCGCTCACCGCCGTCTCGTCGAGCTCGAACACCGACTTGATCATCTCCTTCTTTTCCTCGTCCACCGCGCCGGCCGCCTCGCCCTCCGACACCGCGTCGAGAATCTCCTGCTCCGCCCGCTCCGTCTCCGCCGCCGCCGTCATCTCCGCCTTGCCCAGCAGCCGCCGGACCACAAACTCCACCACGCCGAAGAACCGGCCGCACGGCCACAACGCCACCCGCAAACCCGCCAGCAACACGAAACTGCGGGCCAGGATCGCCTCACCCGCATGCACCGCCAACGCCTGCGGAATCACCACCGCGAACAACCCCAGCAGCACCAGGCTCACGAGCCCCGCCTCGCACGCCATCCACAGATCGGCCGGCCGGCCGAGGTTGACCCGATAGAACACGATCAGCAGCGCCAGAAAGCCGAGGTTCAGCAGCAGCCGCAGTAGCGCCGTCTGCGTCTGAACCTCCCATTCGTGCTCGTCCAACCATTCCAGCCAGCGCTCGCGCGGCCCTTCCCCCACCCGCGCGACCAGTCGCGCCCGCGAGTAACCCGCCAGCGCAAAGCTCAGCGTAGAGATGTATAGGGTCAGTACCAGCAGCACCAACCCCATCAGAACGATCAAGTCCGGGTGCTCCGGCCGTTGCCAGTCGTGCCGGGCGATGAAGCACGCCCGGGCCTCATCGACAATATGCTAGCGTGCCCCGGCCGAGACCGGCAACGGCACGTGTCCGATAACTACACCCGGCCCCCACCTACCCCGAAACACCCCGTTGAAAAAGGGGACAGGCACCGCGGGAGTCGCAGGAACTGCCGGAGTCGCTGTCGGCGCTACCGTGATGTTGGGGCGGCGCGGAGCCAATCCCCCTTCCTCAACGGGCCGCTAAACACCTTTCCAGAAACATCTTGCACCTGCCCCCCTCCGCTGCGCTCCGCAACGCTTCCCGCTGCCGGTCGGTGAACGCGCACCCGAGCGGTGGACTCGCCCCGCGTCCCAGCGCTCCCAGAATGGCCTGCGCCAGCACCTCCAGGCCCCGCCGTTCCCGGGCCGAGATCGCCACCGCCGACCCCCAGCCGGTCGGCAGCAACTCGCGGAGCCGCTCCGGCCCCGCCGTATCACACTTGTTCAGCGCGGCCGCCGCCACCGTGAGCCGCGCGTACGAGGCAAGGAAGTCGCGCTGGGCCGGGTCATCCGCCCGCTCACAATCGAGGACGGCCACCACGCTGTCCGCGGTCGCGAGTACCTGCCGCGTACGCTCGACCGCCAGGTTCTCGAGCGCGTCGTCCCCCCGTCGCAGCCCCGCGGTGTCGATCCACACCACCGGATACCCCGCCAGTTCACCGGGCACCTCGAGCCAGTCACGTGTCGTGCCCGGTTGAGCGGAAACGAGGCTAACCGTGCGATCGGCGAGTGCGTTGGCAAGTGTGCTCTTGCCCGCGTTCGGCGGGCCAATGAGCACAATCCGCACGGCACGGGCGAACCAGCCGACCACGTCGGGCGCGTTGGCCAGCTCCGCGGCGGCCGCAGCGATCGCGGAGGGCTCTTCGCCACGGTCCAGGCGCAGCATAAGGTCTCGGAGGCGCGCGCGGAATTGCGCGAGGTTCCGCAGCAGCCACCATGCCCCGCGTGTTGTGGACAGGTGCGGCAGCAGCGACAGAGCCTCGGCCTCGATGCCGTCGTCCGCCGCCCACGGCGGGTCGCAATTGTCGCCGGGAGCGAGCCCGCACGCCCGGCCCAGCTCGAGGCACATGCGCGTAAGCACGGGGTTCCCGTGCAGGTGCAGACGGACTTCCCAGTCCGGCGGCCCGGCATGCACCGACACAAGTACATCGTCGAATGCTTCGCCGGCCGCGTCCAGCAATTCACCGCGCCGGACCTGCCCGGCTTTCAGCAACCCGCCGGTCCGCAAGCGCAGATGTCGCGCGAGGAACTCTGCTGTCGCGGGCCCGCGCAACTCGATCACAGCCACGGCGGCCGGCCCTGCGCCCGTCAACGCGCGGAGGGCGCCCAGCCGCTCCGGTCCCGCGATTGCCGCAACTCTTGATTCCTTGATACCCTCCCCGCTCACGGCTGACCCGCGGCTTCGCGGTACGCCAGCGCCACACCCATCAGGCACAGATCGGGCACGACGGCGTCGACGTAGTCGGCCAGCTCGGCCACGAGCGGCGCGTTACCGCCGGTGATGACCAGCTTGGGCCACTCGCGCAGCTCCGTCGCATACCGCTCGACGATCTCGCGCAGCGCACCGAGCACCCCGTAAACCACGCCGTTGACAATGGCTTCGTGCGTGCTGCGCCCGAAGACGGCGCTGGGGGCCGCGGGGCTGACGCGCGGCAGCAGCGCCGTCCCCGCGTGCAGCGCGTTGCAACTCATCTGCATCCCGGGGAGAATCGCGCCGCCCAGGAATCGCCCTTCGGCCGAGACGCAGTCGACCGTGATCGCCGTCCCGAACGACGCGACGGCGCAAGCCGCCCCCACCCGCTCGAATGCGGCCGCCGCGCTGCACACCCGGTCCACCCCCACCTCGTGCTCGTCCGCGACTTCGACCGGCATCGGCAGCGGAATGTCCTCCCCCACACGCACCGGCTCGCAGCCCGTGATGTCCTCGAGCAGCGCCGCCATCACCGCCGTTGTGCGCGGTGCGACACTCGCGAGCACCACCGCCCGCTTCCCCGCCGGCATCCGCGACCAGATCTCCGTCACGGCCGCGCGCAGTTCCTCCGGCTGGTCGGCCGGGACCCGCCGGGCATCGTGCAGGCCGTCGTGATCCCAGATCCCCAGCCCGATCCGCGAGTTTCCAATATCGACCACCAGCAGTGCATCTGCCGGTTCGACGCTACGACTCAAGCGCGACTCCGTTCTCCAAACACTCCCGCTGCGCACGTTACCGCCGGCCCCGCCCGCGTCAATCCTCTTTCGGCCCGGTGCGCCGCGCGGCGTCATCCGGGAACACCGCGACACCGGATTGACAGCAGCCGCGAATACCGCTGCTGAAGCGCGAGTACCGCCTCACGCACGTGCGCAACGCACGCCTCATCGCTCCATTCCGGGTGCTCGTCCGGTCGCAGCGGCTCGCCGTACGCGACGACCACGGGGGCCGGGTGCGGCCAGCGGGCCGTGCGCGGCCAGGCCCGGTACGCCCCCAGGATCACCATCGGCACGATCGGCACGCGGGCCTTGCGGGCCAGCAGCACCACGCCCGCCCGCATCGGCCCGATCGACCCATCGCTCGTCCGCGTTCCCTCGGGGAACGCGAGCACGAGCTTGCCCGCCTTCAGGCGTCGCAGCGTCTCCTTGATCGCCCCCAGGTCGGCCGTGTCGCGCTTCACCGGAAACGCGTTCAGAAACTCGATGATCGGCCGCAGCCACGGCACCGCGAACAGCGTGTCGCGGGCCATGTAGTTGCACTCGCGCGGGATCGCCAGCGTCGCCAGCACCGGGTCGAGGAAGCTCTGGTGGTTGCTGACCAGCAGCACGCCGCCGCAGCGCGGCACGCGCTGCGTGCCGAACACCCGCCCGCGGAACAGGGCGATGAACAGCAGTTGCGAGAGCAGTCGTAGAAAACGATAGCTGCGACGCACGATAAACCGTCTCGTTCTCAGCCCCAACCTTCCGAAAGCGCTGGCCGCTCGCGGTTCACAAACCACGCGCCGCACCTGCGTGCCGCAAACCGGCGGCCGCCAAGCGGCCGCACCCTCACGGTCCCGACTTGGAGAGCCGCAAGTGCGACTCGATCCGCTCCAGCACCTCCGCGATGCTCAGGTGCGTCGTGTCGATCCGCACCGCCCCCTCCGGCACGGCCAGCGGGGCGACCAGCCGCTCGCTGTCCGTGCGGTCACGCTCATCCAGGTTCGCCAGCACTTGCTCCGGTGTGACCTCCTCGCCATCGGCCAGCAGGTCGTGCAACCGCCGCTCGGCCCGCCTCTCGAGCGCCGCGTCGAGGAAGAACTTCGCATCCGCGTCGGGGAAGGCAGCCGTGCCCTGGTCGCGGCCCTCCGTGACCAGCGACCCGAAGCGCCGCGCGATCTCGCGCTGCTTGGCGATCAGCGCCCGCCGCACGCCCGGCGAGGCCGCGATGAACCGCGTGTGCTCGCTCACGCGCATCGAGCGAATCGCCTCGGTGACATCGCGACCGCGAAGCGTCACGCGGATGTGCGTCGGCCCCGGGTCGAGCTGGAAATCGCCCCGCTCCGCCAGCGCCGTCAGAGCCGCCTCATCGTGCAGGTCGACCCCGTCCTCCAGCGCCGCCAGCGTCACCACGCGGTACATCGCCCCGGTGTCGAGGTACGGAATCCCCAACCGGGCCGCGAGCTTCCGGGCCGTCGTGCTCTTGCCCGAACCGGCCGGTCCATCAATGGTGATGATCACGCGGACACCCTGCCTCCGCCTGCGTGCCGCCACGCCGCGGCATTGGCCGCGGATTATACCGGCCGCGCACGCGGCGCGCAGGGACGCAGCCGCACCGCTGGTCAACTCGATGCAAACGAGTCAAAATCGCGGCGCAAGGAGTCGCGCATGCCCCGCCCACGAACCATCATGGTCGACCTCGACGGCGTCCTGTGCACCGAGGAGCAGTTCCACGACCGGCCGTTGGCCGAGCCGATCGCCGGCGCCCGTGAGGCGCTCGAGAAACTCCGGGCCGCCGGCTACATCATTGTCATCTACAGCGCTCGCGGCTGGGGTGAATACCGCGTCACCAAGCACTGGCTCGACCAGCACGGTTTCACGTACGACGGCATCCAGCTCGGCAAACCGGTGGCCGACGTGTGGATCGACGACCGCGCGGTGCGGTTCACCAACTGGGGGGACACGCTGAAGCAACTCGGGTTGTAGCCCGCACCATCCGCTGCGGGCCCGAAACCCCGACGAACGTCGATTGACCTCCCCGCCCGGATCCCTCCTCGCTCCGTTTCGCAATCGGACCGCGCGTAACGCTGCCGGTAGCGGCTACGTCCGCGTGCCGGCGGGCTTCTTCTCCGGCTGACCTGATTTGGCGGGCGGCTTCGGAGACGCGGCCTTGCCCGCATTCTTGGCCTTCTCCGGCGCCTTGGCCGCGCCGTTGGCCTTGTCCGGGCCGCCGGCCTTGGCGGGCGCGGGCTTGCCGGTGGGCGCAGGCTCCTTGGCCGCCGGGCCGCTCGGCGTCGCGGGTGCTGCCGGCGCCGGCTCCTTCGGGGCCGGCAGCTCCAGTTCGAGCCCGACGTAGATCGTGTCCTTGTCACGGATCTTGCCGCGGTTCAACTCGATGATCTCCGGCACGCGGTCCGGGTCGCCGAGCTGCTCGCGCGCGATCCGCGTCAGGTTGTCGCCCTCCTTCACGACGTACCGCCGACCGCTGCCCACCACCGGCTGCATGGCCGGCGTCGCCCCGGCACCGCTCTTCTCGGCCGGTGCAGGCGCGGCGGGCTCGTCCATCGGGATCACGAGCACCTGACCGGGCTTGATGTTGTCAGGGTCGATGCCGGGGTTGGCGTCGGCAATCCGCTTCCAGGCGTTGGGGTTCTTGAAGAACTCCTCGGCAATCGTACTCAGGTAGTCGTTCTCTTTCACGGTGTACCTGCGAGTCGCGCCGGTGGGCTTGGCCGGCGGCGGCGGCAGCGTGGCGGGGTTGACCGGCTCCGGCCCGCGGGCGACCGGCGGCGTAACGGCCGGCTGCCGTGTGGCCGGGGCATTGAGCGCCGTGCCGGGGCTGTCGGGTGCGGGAGGGCCGGCACTCTCCGTGCCGACGAGGCCGGGTGTCGTCCGTGGCTCAGGTGGTACGAGAGGCGGGAGTTCCCGAACAACAGCCGGTCGCGTTTCGGGCTCAGTGCGAACCGGCGGCGCTGCGGGCACGACCCTGGGCGGCGTTGCGCTCGGTCCCGGCGGCGTTGTGCTCAACGGTGTGGCGC
>CAZMCT010000002.1:70714-112786 GCA_964564785.1 uncultured Planctomycetales bacterium | reverse complement strand
GAGGCCGGCCGTCTCCGAGGGCGAATACACCTCACGACTACTGCGGGCCAAGAAACGGGCCCGCGAGGACCTGAAGAAGGCGGACGATCAGAATCCCACGCCGCCGGCTCCGCCCCCCTCCTGAAGCCGAGCCCGAAGCGCCAGCGAGGGGCACTCGCGACGGGGCTGCGCGCACTGCCAAAGTGTGGCACAGCCGCCCTCGGCTGTGGGGTGGCGCCGACCCACCACGGCCCTGCGCGGCTGCGCCGCTGCGGTCCGTGCCACCCTGCCCGCAGGGCAGTGGCACATGGCACACGCCACACGGCGAGGCTCTTCAGAATAGAAAGTCCGTCGTCAGGAACTTCGAGTGCCGCCCGCGGACGATTTCGGTCACCAGCGTCTCGTTCGCCTCCGTCGCCTTCGCCGCCACCAACGCGCGGATCGAGAACACCCGCAGTGCATCCGTCACCGAGAGCGTCCCCTCGGCGGAATCCTTGCGGCCGGTGAAGGGAAACTGGTCCGGCCCGCGCTGGCACTGGCTGTTCAGGTTCACCCGACTCACCTGGCTCGCCAGCGAGTCGATCAGCCCGCCGATCCGCCGCGGGTCGCGCCCGAACAGCGCGGCCTGCTGCCCGACCGGGCTGGCCACGATCCAGTCCAGCACCTCGCGCTCGTCCTCGTACGGCACCACCGGCAGCACCGGCCCGAACTGCTCCACCCGGCACAACTCCACGTCCGGCCGCGCCGGGTACACCACGGCCGGGTAGTACAGCGTGCCGTCGATCGTCCCCCCGCCCGCGTTCAACACCCTCGCGCCGGCCGCGGTAGCACCGTCCACCAGCCCCTTCAGCCACGCCGGCTTGCCCTCTTCCGGAAGCGGCGTGATCTTCACCCCCTCTTCCCACGGCATTCCAGCCAGCAGCTCGCCCACGGCCGCCGCGAGCCGCTGCGCGAACTCCTCGGCCCGGCTGCGGTGTACGAACACGATTTTGATCGCCGTGCAGCGTTGCCCGTTGAAGGAGAACGCCCCGAGCACGCACTCGGACACGGCCAATTCGAGGTCCGCATCGGGCAGCACGACGGCCGGGTTCTTCGCTTCCAGCCCGAGGATGCAGCGCAGCCGGTTCGGCCGGGGGTGCTGGTGCTTGAGCAGGGCCGCGACCTTGGCCGAGCCGATGAACGCCAGCACGTCGACCCGCCCGCTCTCCATCAGCGGCCCCACGACCACCCGCCCGTCACCGTAGACCGTGCTGACGACGCCCGGGGGGAACGACTCGGCGAAGGCCCGCAGGAGCGGCGCATGCAGCAGCACGCCGTAGCGCGGCGGCTTGAAGATCACCGGGTTGCCCATGATGAGGGCCGGGATCAGCGTCGTGAACGTCTCGTTCAGCGGGTAGTTGTACGGCCCCATGCACAGCACGACGCCCAACGGGCTGCGGCGGATCTGGGCGATGAAACCCTGCTCCACGGCGAAGCGCGAGCTCACCCGATCGAGCTCCTTCAGCGCGGCGATCGTATCGCGGACGTAGTCGACCGTCCGGTCGAACTCCTTCTGCGCGTCCGGCAGCGTCTTGCCGATCTCCCACATCAGCAGCCGCACGACCTCGTCGCGCACCGCCACCATCCGCGGCACGAACTGCTCGACGTGCCGGATCCGCTCCGCCACCGACATTGTCGGCCACGCCCCGCGGCCGTGGTCCCAGGCCGCTACCGCGGTCTCCAGCGCCGCCCCCGCCGCCGCGGGCGTCATCAGCGGGTAGTGCCCCAGCGCATATGGCCGCTGGCCGACGCACACCGGCGAGCGCACCTCCTGGCACGGCCCGTCCCACTCCCGAACCTCGCCCCGGATGAGGTACTGCGAGCCCGCGTGGTGGTACGGCACGCGGACCGCGGCCGGCACATCCTCCAGCCCGGCCGGAAACACGTTCGCCGGCGATTTCACGCGCGTAGCCATCGTCCTTCCTCAACCCTTCGATGCCCATGCTCACACGAGCGCGTTCGGCGGTTCGCGCCCGCTCAGCACCGCGATCACGTTCTCCGCCACCATCGCCGACATCCGCGCCCGGGTGGCCGTCGTCGCGCTGCCCAGGTGCGGCAGTAGCACCACGTTCGGCAGCTCGGCCAGCCCGGCCGCGAGCTGCGGTTCGCGCTCGTACACGTCGAGCCCCGCGCCCGCGATCGTCCCGTTTCGCAGCGCCTCCACCAGCGCGGCCTCGTCAATCACCGGCCCGCGGGCCGTGTTCACCAGGATCGCCGTCTTCTTCATCGCCCCCAGCTCGCGCGCCCCGATCAGGTGCCGCGTCTGCGGCGTCAGCGGCACGTGCAGCGAGAGCACGTCCGCTTCCGCCAACACCTCGGCCAGCGAAGCCCGCCGTGCCTTGACCTTCTCTTCCAGCTCCGTGCACGGCTGTCCATCGACATACAGCACCCGCATGCCGAAGCCCAGCGACCGCAGCCCCACGGCCGTTCCGATACGCCCCGCGCCCACCAGTCCCAGCGTGCTGCCGGTCAGTTGCAGCCCCAGAAGCTGTAGCGGCTGCCAACCCGTCCACGTGCCCGTCCGCATCAGCCGGTCACCCTCGACGACCCGCCGCGCCGCCGCCAGGATCAGCGCCCAGGCCAGGTCCGCCGTCGCGTCCGTCAGCACCCCCGGCGTGTTCGTCGCCCGCACGCCCCGTTTTCGGCACGCCTCCAGATCCAGGTTGTCGAACCCCACCGCGAAGTTCGCCACCACCCGCAGCCCCGCCCCGGCCGCATCGAGCAGCTCAGCGTCCACCTTCTCGCTCAGCATCGTGATCAGTCCGGTCGCCCCGCGCACCCGCCGCAGCAGCTCCGCGCGGCTCGGCGGCTCGTCCTGGTCGATGAGGTCCACCTCGAACCCGGCGTCCGTCAAGAGCTTCCCCGCCGGCGCCGGCACGCGCCGCGTGATCACAACTCGCGCTTTGCTCATGCACTCACCTCGTCCGCCGATCGTACCCGCAGCCACGCGCAGCCGCCATGTACGCCATGCCGGACGCTTCTTGACCCCCCCGGGCGCCACCCCTCGCATCGCGGCATTCTCCGCTACAATCCCGCTCCGGGAGCAACGCCGCACCATGTCCGATCTCGCCATCGCGCACCTGCTCACGGCCGACGCCCCAACCCTGCGACTGGAACGCCTCGTACGGCTTCTCGCCGCGCCCGACGCTCCGCCCCAGCACGTGCTGCACCTCGGCGCCGGCCCGGTTCCGCTCGCGCTGCCAGCTCACCCGCGACGCGTGCACACGCCCCTCCCGCTCGGCGTCCTCCGCGCTGCCGCGCTGCGCCGCGCGCTCGCCCGACTTGGCGCACTCTCCGCCCGAACCACGATCCTTCACGCCTGGTCCCACTCCGCCGTGACCTGGGCCCGGCCGCTCGCGGGCGGTCACCGCCCGATCCTCCTCGAAGTCGACCCTGAGGCCGATCTGTCGCGTGCGGCCGCGTGGTCGGCCGCCGGCCCGCTCCACTGCCTCTGCGACAGCGACGCGACCGCCGCACGCCTGCATCGCCACGGCACACCCCCGGGGCACGTTCGAGTGATCCGGCCGACGCCTCGGCCGATCCCGCGCGCGCGCCGCTCGCTCGTCCGCGAACAGCTCCGCCTCGAGCCGTCGGATCGTGCGGTCCTGGCCCTGCCGCCCGTCACGCGTCGTGCGGGCACGCTGATCGCCGCCTGGGCGACCATGCTCCTCGAGAAGGTCCGACGCGACCTGCGGCTCGTGCTTCCTGCCGCCGGCGGCCGCGAGGCCGAGCGCGTTCGCTATCTCATCACCAGCAGCCGGCATCCCCACATGACTCGCTGGGCGCCGACGACCCTCTCACTTCCGGAGCTGCTCTCTGCGGCCGATGTCGCGCTCACCCTGCCGACCGCCGACATCGACACCACCGCGGTCGTGCAGGCCGCCGCGGCCGGCTGCCCCATCGTGGCCGCACCGGTTCCCGCGCTCCGCGAGGTGCTCGCCGGCCGTGCCGGCATCCATGCAACGTCCGCCAACCCCGAAGCGGCCGCTCGAGGCCTCCTCCACGTGCTCGAATCGCCAGCCTCGGACTCGGGCACAGGCCTGCGCGCTGATGAGCTCGCGGCCGACAACGAGCGGCTTCGCAGTGAATACCGGGACGTCTACGGGCGATTAGCATCGCGCCGCCCGATCCGCGAATCCGCCATACCGTGAGCGGTTGCAACAACCCGGGCTGTCCGGTAATATGCCCGGTGGGGTGCCCTGCTTCCGCAGCGGTGCCGTCCGGCCATCGAACGGGAGAGGAGCCTGCCATGCGTGCCTGGACAGACCTCGCCGTGCTGCTGGCGCTTGGCACTTCGCTGACCGCGGGGGCGCAGCCCCGCGCGATCACGGTGCGGGCGCACTGCGACTGGCAGCGCATCGTCTGGGGCGACAGCGTCGGGGCGGGCGGACTCCACGTCGTGGATCTCGACGCCGACGGCCAGAACGACGTCCTCGCGCGGACCACGCTCAACCCGTACAACAGCAACGGCACGTGGATCGTCATGCGTCATGACGCCGGCTGGTACCCGGTCGTCACACACGGGCCGACGTATGACGCGTACGTGTCCGCCGTGCGGCCGGCCGACCTCGACGCGGACGGCCGGCCCGAAATCGTGGTCGCGAGCGGCAGCCGGATCTTCGTTTACGACGGCGCGGACTACGCGCCGCGCGGCGATTTCCCGACGCTCGCGGGCACGATCCGCGGCCTGAACATCGTGGACGTGGACGCCGACGGCGATGTCGAGTTCGTGTTCTGCGACGTCGACGGCCTCTACGTGTGTGGCCCGGGGGGAGCCCTCGAGTTCGCCGGGCCCGGACTCGGCGGATGGGACGCGGCCGTCGGCAACGTCGACGCCGACCCGGCCCTGGAAATCACCGTGGCGGGCGGCGACGGCCCCGGCTACGTCGTCGACGCGCTGACGCACGCGGTCGAGTGGACGCGGCCGGACGGCTTCGGAACGGTCATCCGCTGCGCCGACGTCGACGCCGACGGTCGGGACGAGCTCGTCGCGGGCGGCTGGTGGTTTCGCGTGGCGGTCTTCGACGCCGTGCAGCGGGAGATCCAATACGAGATTCCGACGCTCACGTCGGGCGTCGGGTTGTGCCTGGCGGAAGTGACTGGCGACGCTGTGCCCGACGTGCTCTGGGGCGCGTCGGGCGATCTCCAGGTCCACGACGGCCCCACCGGCGCGTTTCTCTGGGCTGTGAACACGTTCGATTACGGCCTCACCGGGCCCGCGGTCGGCGATTGCGACGATGACGGCGTGCTCGAGGTCCTGTGGGGCACAGGCGGCTCGAGCGGCCCCGACCACCTGCACGTTGCCAGCACGGCCACGCACGAGCTGGAGTGGCGCAGCGCGGACATCCACGGCCCGTTCTACGCGCTCGACGCCGGCGACGTGGATGCCGACGGCCGGACCGAGCTGCTGTACGCCTGCTACGAATCGGAAGCCGGGCTCGACGGGCTGTGGCATGTGCACGACGGCGGGTCGAAGGCGCTCGAGTACGTCAGCCCGCCGCCGGCCGCCCAGAGCGGGCTGGGACTCTGGCGGCTCGCCCACGCCAACGTCGACGCCGATCCCGCGGCCGAGATCTTCGTCCCCGCGAGTTACACCGACTTCGGCCGGCTCCAGTGCATTGACGGCGTGACGCACACGCTTCAGTGGTACCGCGACCTGCTGCGCGGACAGATGTGGGTCGCGCTCGCGGCCGCCGACCTGGACGGCGATGGCGCGGTGGAGATCATCGGCGCCTCGGCCCGCGCGCACAGCGGCGGCACCGGTGACTACGTGCACATCTACACCGGCTTTGGCAATTATGTCTGGCAGAGTGACGACCTGGGTTTCGACCAGTCCCCGCATTACTACCTGCGGCTCGCGAACGTCGACGCCGACCCGCAACTGGAGATTCTTGCTGGTGAGCAGATCGGCCAGCTCTCGATCATCGACGGCCTCACACACGAATTCGAATTGCAGACCGCCGACCTCGATCTCACCGGCCTCGACGCGTTGGACCTCGATGGCGACGGCCTGGCGGAAGTGCTGGTCGCCACGGCCTTCGGCGGGATTTTCCAGCTCGATCCCATGACCGGCGATCCGGTCGCGCTGCTCGGTGACGCCGGCGGCCCGATCGAGGGCTTCGACGTCGCCCGGCCGGCGCCGGATGTGCCGCCGCTCATGGCGTACTGCATCGCGGGCGAGCTGCGGCTCCACGCCGTCGGCGGATCGGTGCTGTGGCACACCGGCGGCCTACCACCCGCGGCGGGCGCCCACGACAGCGTGCGCTGGCTGGACATCGACGACGACGGTAGTCCCGAGCTGCTGGTAAATGCGGGGTTCGCGCTGGGGTGCTACGAAGTCGTCGCCAGCGCCGGCGGCGACCTCAACTGCGACGGCGTAGTCACGTACGCCGACGTGAACCCGTTCGTCCTCGCGCTCGTCGATCGGGCGCAATACGAGCAGGCGTTTTCCAACTGCCCCTGGGAGCAGGCCGACTGCAACGGCGACGACCTCGTCAATTTCGACGACATCAACACCTTCGCCGCGCTCCTCGGAAGTTGACGCCCCGCGTGTCGTTCCCCGCTCTCGGTCCAGCCTCGCGAACAGCGCGTTGAATAGGGGGACAACCACCGCGGGAGGAGGTGTTGGCGCTATCCTGATGCTGGGTTACCGCGAAGCCAGCCCTCTTTCTCAGCGTGCGGCTATCATATCGAAATGGACCCGACCGCGGACGCCCTGCCCGACCCGACCAACGCCACGCTTGTCCGCCGCGAAGACGTCACCGACACCCTCAGCATCGTCTGGGTACGGCCCGACTCCGGCCGCTTGCCGCCCTTCCACCCCGGCCAGTTCATCCGCCTCGGCGTGCCCAAACGGACCGACCCCGACCGCCCCACACGTCCCGGCCGCGTTCGCCTCACGCGCCGGGCGTACTCGATCGCTTCGGCGCCGCACGAGACGGAGGCGCTGGAGTTCTTCGTCGTGCGGATCGATGCCGGCGAGCTGACGCCGCGCCTCTGGGCAATCGAGGCCGGCGGGCGGCTGTGGATGGACGGCGAGGCCAAGGGCGAATTCTCGCTCGAGGCCGCCCCGCCGGAGGCCGACGTGGTCATGGTCGCCACCGGCACGGGCGTCGCGCCGTTCATCTCGATGCTGCGGACGTTCCGGGGGCAGGGCCGCTGGCGCCGCTTCGTACTGATCCACGGCGTGCGCTTCGCGGCCGACCTGGGTTATCGGGCCGAGCTCGAGGCGGCCTGCCGCACGGACCCGACGGTGCGTTACATTCCGTTGGTGACGCGCGAGCCCGAGGGCAGCCCGTGGCCGGGCCTCCGCGGCCGCGTGCAGACCGCCCTCGAGCCCGCGGTGTATGAGCGGCTGGTCGGCGCTCCGCTCGATCCCATCCGCTGCCACGTCTTCCTGTGCGGCAATCCCGACATGATCGACACGGTCGAACCGCTGCTCGCAGCCCGCGGCTTCGTGACCGATGCCCGCGACCGCCGCGGGAACGTACATTTCGAGCGATATTGGTAGACCGAGGGCGGGCGAAAACGGGACATTCTACTTTTCCGGAGGGCTGCCCGTGTTTTCGATCGGTAGCCGACGAAAAGTCGAATGCTCCCTTTTCGCTGCGGTCTGTTCCCTTTTCGGTGACTACTCGAACGGGATCCAGACGGTGAACGTGCTCCCTTGCCCCGGCCGCGACTGCACCTCGATCTTGCCCCGGTGGGCCGTGACGATGTGGTTGCAAATCGCCAGACCCAGTCCCGTCCCGCGCGTCTGCCGCACGCGCGTGTCGTCCGCCCGGAAAAAGCTCTCGCCCAAGCGATCGAGCTCGTTGCGGCTCATCCCGATCCCGCGGTCCTCGACCGTCATCAGCACGACGTATCCCTCGCGCCGCACGCTCAGCCGCACGAACTTCCCGTCCGCTCCGTAGCGGTGTGCATTCTGAAGCAGGTTCACCAGCACCTGCTGGAGCGCCTGCCCATCCGCCCGGATGCGTGGCAGATCCGGGGCGATCTCAAGCCGGGCATCAAACCCCTGCTCCCGAAACTGCGGCTCGAACAGCGTCCACGCCTGCCGCGCCACGGCCGCCACGTCGCACGTCTCGAACTCGTACACTTTCCGCCCGCTCTCGATCCGCCCCAGGTCGAGAATGTTATCCAGCAGTACGCTCAGCCGTTCGGCCTCGCGCGTGATCGTCTCGTGGTACGCGTGCACGCGCTCCGGGTCGCGCACCCGCCGGTCCACCAGCGTCTCCCCCAGCAGCCGAATCAGCGCCAGCGGCGTCTTCAGCTCGTGGCTGACGTCCGCGACGAACCGCCCCTGCAACCGTGCCAGCTCCCGCTGCCGCGCCACCGCCCGCAGCAGCATCCAGATCACCACCGCCCACGCCCCGGCCGTCCCCACCGCCGTCGCCAGCACGAACCCCATCTGCCGCCGCGCCACCGCCCGCATCTGCTCAACACGCGCCTCGCTCGGAACCAGCGCTGCATCGCCCCACGCCGGACCCAGCGCCACCAGGACGGGCTCCGCCCCCGCCCCGCGACGCAACGCCCAGGTGGCGTCGGCCGGCACCGTCGACCAGTACCGTCCCAGAAGCACCTCCGGCGTCGTGATCAGCACAACCGTCCGATCCGCCACATGGCCCGGCCACGCCAGCGTCACCCAACCCGCATCCCCGCCCGCCGCGTCACGGGCCGCCGGCGGCCGCGTGCCGATCGGAGTGCTCGTAAACACCGGTCCGCCGTTGCCTGCGGGTACATCCGCCGTCAGCTCGGTGCGGACCGCAGCCAGCAGTGCCTCGCGCCGCTGGACACGCTTGCGAATCTCCCCGAGCAGCGCGGCGGACGGCTCGTCGGGCCGCACCGGCACCGCCGCCGCCTGTTGTTCCAACCGCGCCAGCTCCCGCGGGCCGAGCAAGGTCGGCGGGTCCAGTTGCAACCCCGCCAGGAACCGCGCAAAGGTCTCGCGGGCCCGTTCGTGGTCTGCCGCCGCCAAGTACGAGTCGATGCGGGCCGCTTCCGCACGAAACGCCAAGCGGGCCAGGTGCGGCGTCGAGCGCAGGATTTGCGCGGCCTCGGAGAACAGACTCGCGGCTACCAGCGGGTGACCGAGCTGCTGCTCGCCTGCGGCCATCGCCAGCAGCGCTCCGGCCCGCGTGATCGGATCGGGGCTCATGGCCCGCTGTTGGAGCTCGCGCAGCACCGACAGCAGGTCGCGGCTGGCGGGCGGATCGGCCGCCGGTTCCTCGCCCGGAAGCTCCTGCTCGAGCGGCGTGCGCGGCAGAATCAGCCACTCGCCGCCGGCCGTCCGGGCCGCCACCACCTGCCAATCGCGCCGGCCGGTGAGCCAGTCCTCGAGCTCGGCGGCGCCTTCCACCCAGGCCGCGGTCGCGCCTTTCAGCGCCTGTTCCGTATCGAGGCGCAAGGCCGTCGCGCGCGTCGCCGCAGCCGTCTCGGCGGCACTGCGCAGGTCCGCGAATTCCCGAGCCCGGATCGCCTGCGCCTGCGCAGCGACGGCCCAGATCGTGAGGCCGCTGAGCGCCAGGCTGACGGCCACCGCGATCATGACCAGATGGCGCTCGGCCCGGCTCCGCATCTCACGGCCCCTCGCCCGACGCAGGGCGTGATGCCGCTCCTGACCGCGGCCACCAGCCCTCGGCGGAGCGGAAGCTGCGGACGCGGGCTGTCTGGGCCGCGAGCTCGGCCCGCAACCCGTCGAACCACGGTTGCAGATCGAACTCCTGCTCGGGTTCGAAGATGACGGGCACTTCCTGATCGGCGAGCCGCACCGAGAGAATCGCGCGCTCGCGCGGACCATGCGTGCCGAACACGTGTAGCCGCTCGTTCTCCACGTCGAGCCGGGCACCGAGGCGGGCATACTCGAAACGCTCCGGCAGGAACGAGAGCAACTCGATTCCCATCGTCCGCTTGAGAATCTCCGACAGCAGACGGCGTTCGACCCAGTTCGGCTTCTCACCCGCTGCGTTCACCGCGATCGTCGCATCCAGCGCTGTCAGGCGGTTCGCCGTCACGGTCAGGTCGTCGATCACGATCGCCGCCTGACCGCTCATCGCGCCCCAGCCCAGCGTTTCGGACAGTGTCTCCAGCGAGAGGTCCTCGCACCGCCCGGCCGCGACCAGTCGCTCAACCCCCGCCGACGAGAGCTCCGCCGCGTCAATCCTGAGGCTCAGCGAGCCGCCGGTTCCGCTCAGCCCCCACGGCGCAAACACGTCTCCGAGCACCGCGCCCTTCAGCTCGCCGCTGAACCGGAAGCGCTCGGGCCGGCCGTTGACCAGGCGGAGCTCCTCCAGCTCGATCCGGGGGGCGGTCCCGCGCCACGGCTGCGGCACGACCAGCGCGGTCAGTTCGGACAGCACGAGGTCCTGTGCGCGGCCGCTCACCGTGAGTTCGTAGCGGCCCTCGTCCTCTTGATAGATGGCCCGGCCGCCGAACGAACCGCTGTGCAGCCCGAGGCCGGCGAGGTCAGCAAGTCCGACGACGCGCAGCGGGATGTCGGGCACGGTCAGCTCGACCCGTGCCAGCCTGACGGCCGTACCGGTCGGCGCAAACTCGGCCCGCACCACGACCGGTTGCGGCACCGCCTGGCCGTTGAACCGCTCACAGGTGACGGTCGCCCGGCCGACTCCCGGTTCATCGAAAAGGATCAGCCCGCCGGCGTCGTCGAGCGTCGCCCGGAGGCGGTCGTGTTCGAACGTCAGGTCCATCCCACTGAACAGCACTCGCCGCGGCCCGCCCGGCGCGAACCCCGGACGCAAACCTGACTCCAGCACTGTGCGGTAGTCGCCCGCAAGCCAGGTGCGGGTCGAAATGTCACAACGCCCGCCGCGCAACTCCAGCTCGTACGCGCCGGGCTCCCCCGGCCGCGGCGTTGCGATGACGACCGCCCGTTCACAGAACGCGGCCTCCCCCCGGCGGTCCGGCAGCCACACCCGCACCGCGCGGTATTCCTGGGCGCGATGCGAGCGCGGCACCACGCGCCCGATTTCGGCCGGGAGACCCAGGTGCCGGCTCAGCACGGTCGCGCAGGAGTTGCGGTATCCCGGGCTGCGCAGGTACACGGCGTACCCGCCGACCAGCGCCACGATCCCATAGGTCAGCCCCGCGAGCACCGCCAGGGCCAATAGCCGGGCCTTCGGCATGGCCGGATTCTAACCGTCCCCCGCGAAAGTCGCGCCGGCCCCCGCGGTGGGCGAATCCAGGCCGCCGGTCCGGGGTCCCAGCCGCGGTTTTCCCATCCCCAAGCAGGTTCAGCCCACCGTTGCGGTCCGCCGATCGGAATAGCGGAGCCGGTGCGTAGCGCCCGCGTCCGCTGCCGCGCGGCTCGGCTCCAGCCGGGCAGCATCAGGAGCCTTGCATGAGGACCGCCGTTTCCGCCCTTGCCTTCGCCCTGCTGCTGTCGGGCTGTCAGGAACCGCAGGCCCGCCTCAATGCCCCACCGCACGGGCAGGCCGAGGTGAAGTGCGACCTGCGATCGGAATACGACCACATGATCGACAATGCTCTGCTCGAGACCATGACGGTTTCCGACGTGCATTTCGTTCCCCACCGCCCCCTGCTCAATTCGCTCGGCGAGGAACGCATTGCGCGGCTGGCCGCCCTGATGGAGACGTACGGCGGGACCGTCCGCTTCAGCACCGATTCCACCGACGAGAAGCTCGTCGCGGCCCGCACCGCCCTGATTCTCGAGCAACTGCGCGCCCACGGCATCGACGCGACGTCCGAGACCGTCAAGCCCGACCTGCCCGGAGGCCCCGGGCTCGACGCCAACCAGGCCATCCTGATCCGCGCCAACGAGGGCATGTACAAACCCAAGAGTAGCGGCGGGTCCGGCGGGAACAACGGTTCTTCCGGTGCGACGCATTGAAAGGAGGCCCGCGATGCGACCGCTGACCGCCTGCGGGGTGCTGCTCGGATTGACGGCCGGGCTCGCTCTATTCCCCGCCTGCCAGAGCACGCCGCCAGCGCCCACCCAGATCAACAACCCGGGCGCACTGCCCACCGCGAACACCGATGTGGTGCCCCGGTTGAACGCATCGACCTACCTGGCCCACGGCCACCTGCTCGAACGCCAAGGCAACCTCGAGGGCGCCCTGATCCAGTACCGCCAGGCCCTCGCCCAAACACCCGACCTCGTCGCGGCTCATAACCGCATGGGAATCACGCTCGACAAGCTCGGCCGGCACGCCGAGGCCGCCGCCGCCTTCCGCGAGGCCCTCCAGCGCGAACCCAACGCGTCCCACCTGCACAACAACCTGGGTTTCAGCCTCTACCTTGCCGGCCAGTACGACGCGGCCGAACAGGCGCTGGCCCGGGCCATCGAGCTCGAACCGCAGTTCCGCCGGGCGCACATGAACCTGGGCATGGTGCTCGCACGCCTTCAGCGCGACGAAGCCGCCCTGACCGAGTTCTCGCTGGCGGGAACTGAGCCCGACGCGTACTACAACCTGGCGATCATCCAGGCCGAGACCGGCCGTTACGCAGCCGCGGCCCGCTCGCTCGAGCACGCTCTGGCGCTCAATCCCAACTTCACCGAAGCCCGCCAGCAGCTCCGCGAGATCGCCCGCATGGCGGCCGCCGCCGAGCTGGCCCAGGCCGCGGCCGTCGAGGCCGCCGCGGCCCAGGTCGCGGCGCCGGCCGAACCCGAGCCCGGGCCCATGTCCATGCCGCTGGACGAAGAAACACCTTTCGCGCTCGCCCTGGATCAGCAGATCCTGCCGGCGGCGGCGCCCGACACCCAGGCGCAGATCGAGGCCCTGCTCGCGTCGGCCGGCACGCGAATCGGCCGGCTCACATCCTCGGACGCGGAGTGCTTGGGGGAATTGATCCGCGCGCTGCTTTCCGCCTCAACCGCCACACCGCCCTGGCCGGCCGAGACGCTCAACCGGGTCGAGACGCTGCTGGCACAGCTCGAAGGCGAGTGAGCGCCGGCGCTCGATACTCCGTGCGGAACACTTGGGAGGCCCAGCCACGACGGCGGCGGCATGGGCCTCCGGCACATCCGGGCGGCGCGGTGCCGCAGAGGAGCGGCGCTAGCGGTCGGCGATCGGCACGAACGGCCGGGGGTCGGGCCCCACGTAGCGGCTGCGGGGACGAATCAGCCGGTTGTGCTCGTGCTGCTCGATGATGTGAGCGCACCAGCCGCTGACACGCGCCATGACGAACAGCGGCGTGAAGATGTCCGGGGGCAGGCCGAGGAAGTAGTAGACCAGCCCGCAGGGATAGTCCACGTTGGGGTGGATGCGCTTGCGCTCCCACATCACCTCCTTGACCGCGTGGTAGATCTGCGCGCGCCAGAGCTCGTTGCGGGCCGCAGCCAGCTCGTCCACGTGCGGCTCCAGGATGTGGGCCCGGTGGTCGCCGTTGCGATACACGCGGTGGCCGAAGCCCATGATCTTCTGCTTCTGCTCGATGGCTTCCTCGGTCCACTTGCGGGCCTCGTCGGCGGACTGGAATTGCAGCAGCATCCGTAGGGCCGCCTCGTTCGCCCCGCCGTGCAGCGGACCCTTGAGCGTGCCGATCGCGGCCACGACCGACGAGTGCAGCCCGCTCAGGGTGCTCGTGCAGACGCGGGCAGCGAACGTGGAGGCGTTGAACTCGTGCTCCGCGTAGAGCACCAGGGTCAGGTTGAGAATCCGCTCCTCCAGCGCGCTCGGCTCACGCCCGAAAGCCTGCCAGAAGAACTGGGCGGCGTGCGAGAGCCCCGGCCGCGGCTCGAGCGGGTCGCGCCCGGCCAGCACCCGCAGGCGGGCGGCGATCAACGACGGTACGGCCGCGAGGACGCGGACGGCCCGGGTGATGAGCGAGCTGCGGCCCTGCGCGCGGGCGCTGCTGAAGTTGCCGCACAGCGAGACGCCGGTGCGGAGCACGTCCATCATCGGGGCCTGCCGCGGGATGGCCCGCAGGACGTCGACGACGGCGGCCGGCAGCTCGCGCTCGCCGTCGATCTGCTGGCGGAACAGGGCGAGCTGCTCGGCGGTAGGCAGCGCGCCGTGCAGCAAGAGGAAGGCGCACTCCTCGAAGCTGGCGTGCGCGGCCAGGTCGGCGATGTCGTACCCGCGGTACAGCAGCCGGCCCTGCTCGACACAACAGATCGCGGTCTCACCGGCGATCACGCCCTCGAGGCCGGGAGAGTAGACTTCCGTATCAGCCATGACCCGACTCCGCGAGTGTACGCAGACAGCACGGAGACAAAGCGGCCGCGCGCGGCATGTGGCGCGATCGGTCGCCCCCTCCGTCGCTCCGCGACGTCGTCACTTTGTACCCTCGGCCCGGTACCCGAGCAAATCGTACAGTTCCTGCCGCGTCTGCATCCGGTCCAGCAGCCCCTGCTGCGTGCCGCTCCGCTTGAGTTCGGCCAGGGCGTCGAGTACCGCTCTCATCGCCACACGCTGGAGTGTGACGGGGAAGATGACGATGCGGTAGCCCAGGGCCGCGAACTCGTCGACGGTCAGGTAGGGCGTCCGGCCGAACTCGGTCATGTTCGCCAGCAGCGGCGCGGGCACGTCGCGGGCGAACCGCTCGAACTCCTCGCGCGACTCGAGTGCTTCCGGGAAGATCGCGTCCGCGCCCGCCGCCAGGTACGCGTGTGCCCGACGGACGGCGTCGTCGTAGCCGCTCACGCCGCGGGCGTCGGTGCGGGCGATGAGCAGGAAATCCGGGTCACGCCGCGCCGCGCGGGCCGCGGCAAGCTTCTCGCAGAACTCGCTTTGCGGCACGAGCGTCTTACCGGCCAGGTGGCCGCAGCGCTTGGGAAACTCCTGGTCCTCCAGGTGCAGCCCCGCCAGGCCGGCCCGCTCGAACTCGGCCACCGTGCGGGCCGCGTTCTCCGGCCCGCCGAAACCGGTGTCCGCGTCGCTGATGATCGGAACGGTCGTCACGGCCGCGCAGCGGGCGGCGTGGAACGCGGCCTCGGACAGGGTGGTGAGGCCGACATCCGGCACGCCGAGGATGGTGTTGGCCAGGGCCCCGCCCGAAAGGTAAACGCCTTCGAACCCCGCCCGCTCGATGGCCCGCGCCGCCAGCGCGCTGAACGCCCCCGGCAGAACGACCGTGTGGTCCGCCATGAGCCGCCGAAGCCCGGCGCTGCGCGATTCGGTCATCATTCACCCCCGGGCGGCGATCGGAACGTATGACCGCTGCGTCGGGCCGGTGTAGATCTGCCGCGGGCGGTAAATCCGCCCGCCCGGTTGCAGGTGCACCTCGCGCCAGTTCGCGATCCAGCCGGGCAGGCGGCCGATCGCGAACAGCACCGTGAACATGTTCAGCGGGATACCCGCGGCCCGCATGATGATCCCGCTGTAGAAATCGACGTTCGGGTACAGCTTGCGCTCCACGAAATATGGATCCCGCAGCGCCGCATCCTCGAGCTCGAGGGCGATGTCCAGCAGCGGATCCTTCCGCCCCAGCGACGCCAGTACCTGGTCCGCCGATTTCTTGATGAACTTCGCCCGCGGGTCGTAGTTCTTGTACACCCGATGCCCGAAGCCCATCAGCCGGGCGTGCGCCTTCTTGTCCTTGATTCGGGCGATGAAGCTCGAGATCGATTCGCCGCTGGCCCGGATCTGCTCCAGCATCTCGATCACCGCCACGTTCGCGCCGCCGTGCAGCGGCCCCCACAGCGCGCACACCCCCGCCGCCACGCTCGCGTACAGGTTGGCCTGGCTGCTGCCCACCATCCGCACGGTCGAGGTCGAGCAGTTCTGCTCGTGGTCCGCGTGCAGGATGAAGATCTGGTCCAGCGCCCGCTCGACCGCCGGGTCGGCCCGGCAGACACGGTTCGGTTTGCAGAACATCATGTGCAGGAAGTTGGCCGTATACGACAGATCGAACCGCGGGTAGATGATCGGGTCGCCGATCGACTTCTTGTACGCTGCGGCCGCGATCGTCCGCACCTTGCTGATCAGCCGCGCCGCGGTCTCGATGAACCGCTCGTGGGACTGCGCCTCGGTCAGCGCCGGCTCGAAGCAGCCCAGCGTGTTGATCATGGCGGAGAGGATGGCCATCGGCGGGGCGCTGGGGGGAAACCCTTCGAAGTGGTGCCGCATGGCCTCGTGAATGAACATGTGCTCCGTCATCAAGTTGCGGAACTCGGCCATCTGTCGCTCGGTCGGCAGCTCGCCGAAAATGATCAGGTAGGCGGTCTCGATGAATGTGGAGTGCTCCGCCAACTCCTCGATCGGATAGCCGCGATAGCGCAGGATGCCCTTCTCGCCGTCGATGAAGGTGATGCTGCTCTGACACGACCCGGTGTTTCCGTAGCCGTCGTCGAGCGTGATCAGCCCGGTCTGGGCGCGGAGCTGACTGATATCGACCGCCCGCTCCTGCTCGGTCCCCGTGATCACCGGGTAATCCCAGCGCTTGCCGTCCCACATGAGTGTGGCTTTGTCGTTCATCGGATCTTCCTGCGTTGCCACGCCAATCACCATTCGTCCGGAACGTTGGACTGAACTCTCGGGCCGCGGCCCGACGCCGGTCGCCACCGCCCGGTCCGCCGGCGTGCCCCGCGCGCGCCGACCCGGCCTACTGCGTGTCGAATTCGAGCAGCGGCGTGACGTCCGGCAACTCGTCCAGCGACAGCGCCAGGTCGATGATCCGCGCGGCCGTCGCGTCGGAAACCACGCCGTCCGCCTGTCGTCGGAACTTCGCCAGCACCTCTTCGTCCGTCATCGGGTTGCCCGCGTGCCCGCGCGGGTATTTCACCAGCCGCTCCAGCGTCCGCCCGTCACGGAGCTTCACGATCAGCCGATTCGGAATCCCGTCCGGATAACCCGCGTTGCATTCCGGTGTCTCCACGATCCGGATCCGGTCGAGCAGCCCCAGCACCCGGGGATCACGGAGCTTGTCGTCCCGGAAGGATTGTTGCGTCAACTCCCCGTCCAGCAGCGCCACGGCCACGCAGTATCCCATGCTGTGGTCCGCCGTCTCGCGGCTGGTGGGCCGCCACTTTTCCGGCTCGCTGCCGATGATGCTCACCGCGGCCTCGAAGCTCTCGATCAAGATGCTTGCGATGCGGTCCGGGTCGCCCACCTCCGGCCGCAGTTGCAGGGCGGCGTCGATGGCGGACTGCGAATGGTACTCGGCCGGCCAGTACTTGATGTAGGTCCGCCGGATCATCCAGTCGTCGGGGTCGGCGGCCCACTTCAGGTCGAACGGGCCGGTGACCATGTTGAACAGCCCCTTGGGACCTTCGAAGATTTCGTTCGGCCCGGTCAGACCCAGCCGGGCCAGGTTCGCCGCGAACACGCCGTTGCGGGCGGCGTTCGAGAACGCGCAGGCCTTCCAGTCTGAAAGCTGGCCGGTCCGCGTCTGACGCGTCGCGAAATTGCACACCCCGGCCAGCCCCAGCGCGTGCACCGTCTGCTCCACGGTCAGATGGTAGAGCCGGGCGGCCAGCAGCGCGGTGGAGAATGCGCCATACACGACGTGGTCCCAGCCGTGCTTGCGGAGCGAGGCTGCGTCGCACAGCCGGCATTGCAGCTCGTAGCCCAGCGCGATGGCCGTCAGGATGTCGCGCCCGGGGCAGCGGGCGGCCTGCCCGACGGCCAAGGCGGCCGGGATGTTGTCGCTGGGGTGTGCCGGCTCGCGGCTCAGGTACGTATCGTTGAAATCCAGGTAACGGACCAGGGCCCCGTTGCTGAACGCGGCCAGGTCGGGCGTCGTGCGGTGTGTCGAGCCGAGCAGGCTCGCCCCGGTCGGCACGTCCACGCTCTGGGCGAGTTGCCGCGTGACGCGGGCCGGGCGGCTCTTCCAGGCCCCCAGAGCGCAGCCGATCGAGTCGAGCACGCGCCGCTTGACTTCGTGCCGGACGGCCGGCGCGAGCCGCTCGAACGAGGCGGACTGGGCTTGTTCGGCGAGCCGGTGAGCCAACGTGGGCATCGGTAGCTCCTGAAGACGCGGGACGCGCGCGATTGTGGCCGAAACCCGGGCGATCAACAAGGGCGGAAGGTCCGCGGGGGAGCGCCTTTCCGTTAGAATCGCGGCATGTCCCGCAAGCGGTCGCGCAAGGTGCGCGTCGATTTCCGGCAGAATCGTCAGGTCCGCCGGCGGGCCGACGATTGGACCCGCCAGTACCGCGCGGGCGAGCCGGCCATCGAGGACACCCAGCGGGTCGAGTCGGTGCGGGCCAAGGGCGAGCTGTCGCGCAAGCGGACCATCCTGCTCGGCGACGACGAGCTGCCGCTGGTCCACGAGTCCGAATGGCTGCGGGGCACGGTGACCAAGGTCCACGGCCTGATCTCGTACGTGCTCGGCGAGGACGGCCAGCGCTGGGAATGCACCGTCCGCCGCGTGCTGCGCACGCTGCTGATCGCGACCCGCGCGCCGGTGACGGTCGGCGATCGGGTCTGGTTCTCCGACCAGTCGAAGGCCCACGAAGGCCGGCCCGTCGGCGTCATCGAGCGCGTCGCCCCGCGCAGCACCACGCTTTCGCGTCGCGACCGCCGCCGCCGCGAGCACGCGATTGTCGCCAATGCCGATCAGCTCCTGGCCGTGGTGAGCGTGGCGCAACCGCGGCTGCGGCCGCACCTGGTCGATCGCTACATCGTAGCCGCGTGCAAGGGCGCGTTGCGGCCGCTGCTGTGCTTCAACAAAATCGACTTGTTGACGGCCCAGACCGTCACCGAGGACGATGATGAGCGGCAGAGCGGATTGGCGGTGCCGGAGGTGCTCGCCGAGTTCCGCGCGCTCGGCTATACGTGCCTGGAGACCAGCGCGGTGACGGGCGCGGGGCTCGACGCGCTGCGCGCGGCGCTGCGCGGGCACATGACGGTGCTCTCGGGCCAGAGCGGCGTGGGCAAGAGCACGCTGCTCAACGCGCTGCAACCCGGCCTGAAACTGCCGACCCGCGACGTCAGCCCGGAGAACGAGAAGGGCCGGCACACGACCACCCTGGCCGAACTGCTGCCGCTGGATTGCGGCGGGTTCGTCGTGGACACCCCCGGCATCCGCGCGTTCGACCTGTGGGCCGTGCAGCCCGGCGAGCTGGAGGCCTGCTTCATCGAGTTCGTCCCGCTCGTGCCCCAATGCCGCTTCCGCGACTGCTCGCACCGCTACGAGGACGGCTGCGCGGTCCGCGCGGCCGTCGAGCGCGGCGCGATCAGCACGCGGCGCTATTCCTCGTACCTGAAGATGTTCGACGAGGTCTGACCGGCCAGGCTGAAAACGGCCGAGGCGCGAGCCGCAGACGGCCGCGAAGACACCCGACATCGGAATCCAAGCGCGGACGTCGGAAGGCGGGAAACTTCCCACCTCCTGCGTCCGAGTTTTGTCTCTGCGCCCCTCCGCGTTCCTCCGCGTTTTTGCGGTGACGGGATGAAACACGCCACGGATTGCCGCCCGCCGCCGGGCCCGATACCATCCGCTTTTTTCGAGGTTTCACCATGACGACGGAGCATCCCGAGGAGAGTGGCACGCCCGCGCCCGGCGGCCCGCGCGACTTCATCCGCGAGATCATCGACGAGCACAACCGCACCGGCCGCTTCGGCGGGCAGGTCTGCACCCGCTTCCCCCCCGAGCCCAACGGCTACCTGCACATCGGCCATGCGAAGAGCATCCACCTGAACTACGGCCTGGCCGCGGAATACGGAGGTCGCTTCAACCTGCGCATGGACGACACCAACCCGGTCAAGGAGGAGCAGGAGTACGTCGACTCGATCATCGCGGACGTCCGCTGGCTGGGCGCCCGCTGGCAGGGCATGCGCGACGATGACCCGCGGGCGGGCGTCATCTGGGCCAGCGACTATTTCCAGCAGATGCACGACTGGGCCGTCGAGCTGATCAAGAAGGGTCTGGCGTACGTGTGCGACCTGTCGAGCGAGGAAGTCAGTCGTACCCGCGGCACGCTCACCACGCCCGGCCGGGAGAGCCCCTATCGCAACCGCAGCATCGCGGAGAACCTCGACCTGTTCGCGCGGATGAAGGCCGGCGAGTTCCCCGACGGCGCCAAGACCCTGCGGGCCAAAATCGACATGGCCAGCCCCAATCTGAACCTGCGTGACCCGGTGATGTACCGCATCCTGCACGCCACACACCACAACACCGGCGACCGCTGGTGCATCTACCCCATGTACGACTGGGCCCACGGCTTCGAGGACTCGCTCGAGGGCATCACCCACAGCATCTGCACGCTCGAGTTCGAGAACCACCGGCCGCTGTACGACTGGTTCATCGACGCCGTCAATCAGGGCCGCACCGATGACGGCAGCGGACCGTGGGGCAAGAAAATCCACCACCCGCAGCAGATCGAGTTCGCCCGCTTGAACATGACCTACACCGTCATGAGCAAGCGGCGACTGCTCGAGCTCGTCAAGTCCGGCGCCGTTCGCGGGTGGGACGACCCGCGCATGCCCACCATCTCGGCCATGCGCCGCCGCGGCTACCCCAGCGAGGCCATCCGCGAGTTCTGCCGCCGCATCGGCGTCTCCAAGGCCGAGAGCGTCGTCGACATCGCCCTGCTCGAGCACTGCGTGCGGGAAATCCTCAACCGCACGGCCCCCCGCGTCATGGGCGTGCTCCGGCCGCTGCGCTTGATCATCGACAACTGGGCCGAGGGCGGCGACCCCGACCGCGTCGAGTGGCTGGACGCGGTCAACAACCCCGAGGACCCCGCGGCCGGCACGCGGAAGGTGCCCTTCACCCGCGAGCTGCTGATCGAGCAGGACGATTTCCGCGCGACTCCGCCGCCGAAATACTGGCGGCTGTACCCCGGCAACGAGGTCCGGCTGCGCTACGCGTATTTCGTGAAGTGCGTCGGCTTCGACCGCGACCCGGCCACCGGCGAGATCGCGGCCGTGCACTGCACCTACGACCCGACCACCCGCGGCGGCGACGCGCCCGACGGCCGCAAGGTCAAGAGCACGCTGCACTGGGTCTCGGCGGCGCACGCCCTCGCGTGCGAGGTGCGCTTGTACGAGTACCTGTTCACGAAGCCCGATCCGGACGATGTGCCGGCTGAAGGGATCGAGGGATCGAGGGATCAAGGGATCAAGGGCAAGGCCGCGGTCGAGGGCGGCGCCGGGGCGGGCGGCTCATCGGAGATCGCGGAATCGGCGGAGCTCGCGCACGCGGCGCGGGACTGGAAGGCGAATCTGAACCCGCACTCGCTCGAGATCATCACGGCCATGCTCGAGCCGAGTGTGGCCGGCGCGGCCCCCGGCACGCGCTACCAGTTCGAGCGCCACGGCTATTTCTGCGTAGATCCGGACAGCGACGTAGAGAGGGAACAGGGAACGGGGAACAGGGAACAGGAAACGGGGAACAGGGAACAGGGAAGCGGAAACGCCGTAGCGTCGGCCCCCCGCGGCCGACGGCTGGTGTTCAACCGCACGGTGACGCTCAAGGACACGTGGGCCAAGATCGAGAAGAAGCAGGGGTAGCCGGCCGCGGAGCGGCGCGGGACCGTGGCTCACGGCGCGAACCGTGGGAACCCGACGCCCGGGTGCCCCAGCCCCGCCAGGGGCGATAGAGCGAGGGCTGCCGCCCTGGACGCCAGCACGCCGACACAATCGCCGTGAACGTGTCCGCAAAGAGCGGCAGCGCTTGCGAGTCCGCCCATGGCTGTCCTGACGCCGGAACAGCTCGATCAGGTCTCGGCGGAGACCGTCACGCGGCTGCCGGCCGCGGCTCGCCGGTTGCGTGGGACCGCGGTAAGGTCGGCCCGGGCGGCCCGCGGGACGGTTCGGGGATGAGATCGTCGTCGGCCGGCCGTTCGTGACACACACGGCAACGTGTCCGACTGCCCACCGCTACTGGTCGGCGAACTGCTCGAGAAACGCCCCCAGCTCCGCGAAATACCGCTCCGTCTCGAGATACGGCCCGCGGGCGTGCGGCAGCCCGGGGAACTCCAGCCGCGTCACCGGGCCGCCCGCCCGGTCGGCCAACTGTTCCGCCAGGGCCGGCTCGATGAACTCGTCCAGCTCGTAGATGCAGATCGCGATCGGTTGACGCACCCGGCCGATCTGGTCCTCGATCCGCAGCCGCGGGTCGAACAGCGACAGGTACTCCGCCACCCGGCCCGCGATCAGGAACGAGAACCGCTGGAGCTGGTCCTGGAGCGAAATGACACCGTCCAGCACCAGCCCCTGCACCTGCCGGGGACGGTCGACGGCCGCGGCGACGGCCGGCATCGTCCCCAGCGAGACGCCCACGAGCACCAGCCGCGCCCGCCCGGTGCGCTCGAGCGCCCAGTCGAAGACGGCCGCGTGATCGCTCAGCAGCGTGGACAGCGACGGCGCGCCTGTGCTGCCGCCGAAGCCGCGGTAGTCATACATCACCATCGACCAGCCGACCCGGTGCAGCTCGCGCGTCAGGAGCAGTTGGCAGGCCATCTCACCGACGGCGCCGTAGGACAGCAGGATGACGCCTTTTTCCCGCTCGGGCTCGACCGGCACGTACCAGACGCGCAGCACCACTCCGTCGGTCGTCGCGACGGCGTGCTCCTCGTACGACAGGTCGATGCCGGACGGGTCGGGCACCGTCGTGAGCTCCGGCACTCCGAACTCGACCTTCAGCTCGTCGCAGGTCAGCTCCGGCGCCAATGCGTAGTCGGCGGCGAAGCCCAGGAACTTGTCCTCTGACACGACCGGCCCGCAGCCGGCCAGCAGGATCGCCAGCAAGGCCCCGGCCAGGGCCGCGACGCGCGCTCGGCTACAAACATTTGCACTGGGGCACAGCATCTCGCCCTCCGCGCGAGTATAGGCCGCGGCCGCGCGCCCACGCGGGCCGCGCGCCCTCCCTCTGCGGGGGCCGGGAAAACGGCGGCTTCGGCCGGGAGAGCCCCGCTTTTCGGGGAGGCGGCATTCGGCACGGCAGTTGGGGCGATAACTCCGGCAGATCGCGCCCAGGCCGCCGCGCTGTTCGGTCTCGCAAGGTCGCGCCGCGAACCCCACGGCCCGGCGCAACGCGTGGCACGGGCCCGAGCAGCCGGTGGCGCGGGCTTAACCCCCGCGGCCGGCGCGGCTATGCTCTGTTACCCTATGGCCCGCGAGAGCTTCGGCACGCTCCTCGACCAGTTCGCCCGCTCGGTCGGCCTCGTGTTCGACGAGCTCGGCCGGCACATTGTCGGCCAGCGTCCGGTGCTGGCGCAGATGCTGGCCGCGATCTTCACCCGCGGACACTGCCTGCTGGTCGGCGTTCCGGGACTGGCGAAGACGCTGATGGTCTCTTCGCTGGCCCGCATCACGTCGTTGCAGTTCAAGCGCATCCAGTTCACCCCCGACCTGATGCCCTCGGACATCACCGGCACGCAGGTGATCGACCAGTTGCCCGACGGCCGGCGCGAGTTCCGCTTCGTGCGCGGTCCGCTGTTCGCGAACATCGTGCTGGCGGACGAGATCAACCGCACGCCGCCGAAGACCCAGGCCGCGCTGCTCCAGGCCATGCAGGAGCGCGAGGTGACCAGCGGCTCGGACACGCATCCCCTGCCGAATCCGTTCTTCGTCATCGCGACCCAGAACCCGATCGAGCAGGAAGGCACGTACCCCCTGCCCGAGGCCCAGCTCGACCGCTTCATGTTCAACGTCTGGGTCGACTACCCCTCACCGGCCGACGAGCAGCAAATCCTGGCCCGCACCACGCAGCCCCAGCCGGTCGAACTGCGGACCGTGCTCAGCGACCGCCAGATCCTCAACATGCAGAAGCTGGTGGCCGCCATCCCGGTCACCGAATACGTGATCGACTACGCGGCGCGGCTCGTGCGGGCCTCGCGGCCGGTGGACCCCAGCGCTCCGGAGTTCGTCCGCAAGTATGTGGACTGGGGCGCCGGTCCGCGGGCGGGCCAGTTCCTGATCTGGGGCGGGAAGGCGTTCGCGGCGATGGACGGGCGCTACAGCGTCTCGCTGGACGACATCCGCAGCGTGGCCGTGCCGGTCTTGCGGCATCGGATCGCCTGCAACTTCGCGGCCCAGGCGGCGGGTCTCGACTCGGTGCGGCTGGTCGGCCGGCTGCTCGAGGCGGTGCCGGAGCCCAAGCTGCCGAGGTACGAGCCAACCCCACCGACGGAGGTCACGCAGGAACCGGAGTAGCCCCGGTACGCCCGCCCGCCGGAAGTCAAACGGGGCCGCCCGGTCCCCCCCATCCGCGCAGCCCCACGTAACGCCACCCACATCGGATGTATGGCGCGGTTCCCGGCTACGGTACGTAGCCGTCGGAGAGCGTCCGCAGGAACGCGACGATGGCCGCCTCCTCTTCAAGCGTCAGGCCGAGGTTCCCGAGCTCGTCGACGTTGACGTTCTCCGCCACTTCCGGCGGCGGCCACAGCTCGACGTCGCGCGTGTTGTAGAAGTGCACGATCTCCTCGAGCGACTTGAAGAAGCCGTTGTGGCTGTACGCCTTCACGAACTCCGGGCTGCTGCGCAGATCGACGTTGCGCAGCGTCGGCACCTTCTGCTTGCCGATCTCCGTCAGGTAGACTTCCGGCGGGAACCCGGCCGCGCGCAGGAACGCGCCGAGCCCCTCGTCGACCCAGGCCGCGCCGTCCGGATTCCACTTGGGCGGCATGTCGTAGAACGGGTTCTCGGGGTTGCGCGGCACCCCCAGGTTGTCGTACGTGAAATCGGTGAACATGGGCGGCTCGCCGAGCGGCCCCGGCTCGCTCACGTGGCACGCGGCGCAGTTGCCCTTCAGCGGGTCGTTGAAGAGCTGGCGACCCCACTCCTCCTGTTCGGTGAGCGCGGCCATGCCCGCCAGCCAGTAGTCGTATTTCGAGCTGAACGGGTTGACCTCGGTCGAGCGCTCGTAGGCCGCGATGGAGCGCGCGATACGCTCGTAGGCCAGGGGATAATTGAACTGGCCGCGCAGGTCCCCCTGCCCGATGCGGTTGACCATCGGCGGCAGCGAGTCGGGACCCCAAACCTCCAGGAACAGCGGGGCGTAGGCCGACAGCGCGACCCGATTGACCACGACCTTCAGGTTGGGGTTGTTCTGTTCGAGCGGGTTGAGGAAGGGACCCTGGGCCTGCTCCGCCAGCGGGTCGCCCAGCGTCCAGCCCGTCGCCCGGCCGTCCCAGAACGTCCCGCCTTCCCACACGCCCTCGTCCGGGTCGTAGTAGAGCACCGGACCGCTGGCGTACGCGGCAGCCGGCGGCTTGCGGTTGCCGAAGCGCGTGTGGATCGCGCCCGGGTACACCGCGCCGTGCGCGTTGATGTCCGAGTCCGGGCCGGTGAAGCCCACCGCCGGCGCATGGCACACCGCACACGACTGGCCCGGCGGCGTCGAGAGGTCGGTGTCGAAGAACAGGAACTTGCCCAACTGCTCCAGCGGCGTGAGGTCATCCGCGGCGAGCGGAGCCGCGCCGAAACCGAACACGAGCAGCGCGGCGACGAACAACCCAGCCATCCGTTTCATGTCGCGCTCCTTCCACCCCCCAGATAGCCGATCCGCCTCCGGCGCTGTCCTGCGGCCCGCGCCGCGCGCGCCGAATACGTACTTGACGATACAGTTGCCATGATACTGTCCCGCGCGCATTCGTCTGTCAGCGCCGCGGGCGAACGGGTGTAGGACTTTCGGCCCCCCGGCCGAGCGCGCTGCCTCACTCCACCAGCCCGTGCCGGACGGCATAGCGAATGAGGTCGGCGGTGGTCTGCAACCCCAGTTTCTCGAGCATGCGGCGGCGGAACGTGCTGATGGTCTTTGCGCTCAGCGCCAGCTCGCGGGCGATCTCGGTCACGTTCTTCCCGCCGGCCATCAGGCACAGGACCTGGAATTCGCGGTTCGACAGCGACTCGTGCGGCGGCCGCTCAGCCTCGGCGCCAACGTGCGCCACCAGGCTCTCGGCCGCGGCCGCCGTGATGAACCGCCGACCGCCGGCCACGGTTCGAACGGCCTCCACCAGTTCTCCCGGCGGCCCCCCCTTGTGCACGTACCCCGCGGCGCCGTCGATCAGGACCCGCACCGCGTACTGGTCGGCCGGGTGCATGCTGAGAATCAGGACGGGCAGCGCCGGGCGGATCCGGCGGAGCTCCCGCAGCACCTCCAGCCCCGGCATGCCCGGCATGGTGAGGTCCATCACGACCGCGTCAGCGGTGACGCGGGCAGCGAGCTGGAGCAGCTCGGGCCCGCTGGCGGCCTCCCCCGCCACGACGATGTCGCCCGCGCCCTCGATCATCCGCTTGACGCCCTCGCGGACGACGGTGTGGTCGTCGGCGATGAGCACTCGGATCATGTCAGCACCTTCGACGCAATCGGCATGCGCAACGTCACGGTCGTACCGCGGCCGGGTTTGCCGGCGACGTCGAGCGTGCCCTGCCAGTGCAGCGCTCGCTCACGCATGCCCAGCAGGCCCAGCGAACCGGAAGCGGCGGCCCGCTCGGGGGCGATGCCGATGCCGTTGTCCCGCACGTGGAGCGTCAGGGCCCCCGCGCGCACCCGCAGCGCCACGCGCACCTGCGTGGCCCGCGCGTGCCGGGCGACGTTGGTCAGGCTCTCCTGCAAGATGCGGAATACGGCCGTGGCCTGCTCGGGCAAGAGCCGCGGCGCGACGTCGGTCAGGGCTACGTGGACGCGGACGCCCGTGCGGGCCTGGAACTCGCGGGCCTGCCACTCGATCGCCGCCGGCAGCCCCAGATCGTCGAGGACGGCCGGCCGCAGGTCGGTGCAGATGCGCCGCAGGCGTTGAATCGTGTCGCCCACCAGCACGCTCAGTGAGTCCGCGCGCTCGCGCAGTTCCGCCGTCGTCCGGTCGCGCAGCCAGTGCAGGTCCAGGGCCAGCGCGGTGAGCGACTGTCCCAGCTCGTCGTGCAGCTCGCGGGCGATGCGGGCCCGCTCCGCCTCGCGGACCGTCTCGGCGTGCCGGGCCAGTCGTCGCAGCTCTTCGCTCAGCGTCCGATAGCGAGACTCGCTCGCGCGCAGCGCCTGCTCGGCCCGCTGCCGTTCCGTGATGTCCACCATCGTGCCCTGGATCGTCGTCGGCTGGCCCCGGCGGCCCGGCACGAGCGTGACGTTCTCCAGCACCACCACCGAGCCGCCGTCCTTCCGACGCAGGTGGCACTCGAAGCCCGTCAGCAGGCCCGTGCGGCGCAGACACCTCAGAAAGTCGGCCCGGTCCGCGGGCGAGTGGTACAACTCCGTCGCCCGGTGCCGCAGCAACTCCGCCCGCGAGCGATACCCCAGCATCCGCGCCATCGAGGCATTGCAATCCAGGATCCGCCCTTCGAGCGTCGTACGGTACATGCCGATGAGATCGTGCTCGAACACCAGCCGGTAGTGATAGCCGGACGGCGCCGACACCCGCGCCGGCGCGGCACCGCTCGCGCGCGGCCGCCGGCCGGCCCGACGACTGTACCCGTTCACGGTCGAGTTCCTGCCCACCACGACCACCTCTGCCCGATGATTTTATCGTCGGGGCCCGCGATTCCCCTGCCCGGGTGACGGGCTGGCCACGACGCAACACGGCCGCCCACAGGTCCCCGACCGGCTCTCCGATGCCGCGGCGGCCGCGTTCAGTCCGCCGGCTCCGGATCGATCCCCAGCACGCGGACCAGGAACGCGTACTGGTCGCTGACTTCCTCGATGATCTTCTGCGTCGGCTTGCCGCCGCCGTGGCCCGCGCGGGTCTCGATCCGGATCAGCACCGGCTTGTCGCACGCCTGCGCGGCCTGGAGCGCGGCCGCGAATTTGAAGCTGTGCGCGGGCACCACGCGGTCATCGTGGTCGGCCGTCGTGATCAGCGTCGCGGGGTAACAGGTCCCCTTCCGCAGGTTGTGCAGCGGGCTGTACTGATAGAGCGTGCGGAAAAACGCCGGATCGTCCGGCGAGCCGTAATCGCTGACCCACTCCCAGCCAATGGTGAACTTGTGGAAGCGGAGCATGTCCATCACCCCCACGGCCGGCAGACACGCGCCGAACAGGTCCGGCCGCTGGGTCATGCACGCTCCGACCAGCAGGCCCCCGTTGCTGCCGCCCGCGATGGCCAGCTTCTGCGGGCGGGTGTAGCCCTCGGCGATGAGGTACTCGGCCGCGGCGATGAAGTCGTCAAAGACATTCTGCTTGTTGTGCAGCCGGCCGGCATCGTGCCACGCCGTGCCGTATTCGCCACCGCCGCGGAGGTTGGCGACCGCGTACACACCGCCCATCTCCATCCACACCAGGCGCGAGATGGAGAAATGCGGCGTGATCGAGTTGTTGAACCCACCGTAGCCGTACAGCAACGTGGGGTTGCGACCGTTGAGCTTGAGCCCTTTGCGGTGCGTAATGAACATCGGGATGCGCGTGCCGTCCTTGCTGGCGTAGAAGACCTGCTGCGTCGTGTAGCGCTCGGGGTCGAAATCGACCTTGGGCCGGCGGAACACGGTGCTCTGGCCGCTGGCCAGGTCGTAGCGGAAGATCGTCGTCGGATAGCTGAAGCTGGTGAACGTGTAGAATGTCTGCGAGTAGCCGCGCTTGCCGCCGAACCCGCCCGCGGACCCGAGGCCGGGCAATTCGAGCTCCCCGAGCGGCTTGCCGTCGAGCGCGAAACGCCGCACCTGGGCGTGCGCGTCCTTGAGGTAGTTCGCGAAGAACACGTCCCCCACCCGGCTGACGCCCTGGAGCGTCTCGTCCGCCTGCGGGATGAGCGTCACCCAGTTCGCCCGCTCCGGCTTCCGCGTGTCGATCGCGATCAGGCGGCCGCGGGGGGCATCGAAATCGGTGAACAACCAGAAGACCGGGCCGTCGTTGTCGACGAAGACGTACTGGGCATCGAAATCGTCGAGCAGCTTGACGACATCCGGGCCGGCCGCGAGGTCCTGATAATAGACGCGGTTCTTCCGCTCGGTCCCGTGGTTCACGGTGATGATCAGGTAGCGGCCGTCGTCGGTCACCGAGCCGGTGAACTCCCACTCCTTCTGGTCGGGCCGTTCGTACACGACGGGGTCGGCCGACTGGGGCGTACCGAGCTTGTGATAGCAGAGCTTGTGGTAGTAGGTGACGGCCGCGAGCTTGTCGCCCGCCGGCTCGTCGAAGCGGCTGTAGTAGAAGCCCTGCCCGTCTTTGGTCCAGGCTGCGTTGCTGAACTTCGTCCATTTGATGACGTCCGGCAGGTCCTGGCCGGTGTCGATGTCGCGGATGCGCCACTCGACCCAGTCGGAGCCGGCCATCGACACGCCATACGCGGCGAGCTTGCCGGCCTCGTGAATGGAGAGACCGGCCAGCGCGACGGTGCCGTCGGAGGAGAGCTTATTGGGGTCGATGAGCACGCGCGGCTCGCCGTCGAGCCGGTCGGACCAATAGAGCACGGATTGCGGCTGAAGGCCGTCGTTCTTGCTCCAGAAATAGCGGCCGCCCTCCTGGATCGGCAGGCCGTACTTCTCGAAGTTCCACAGGTGGGCGATGCGCTCGCGGATCGCTTCGCGGGCGGGGATCTGCTCGAGGAAGCCGAACGTGACCTCGTTCTGCGCGGCCACCCACGCGGCCGTCTCGGGCGAATCGAGGTCTTCGAGCCAGCGGTACGGGTCGGCCACGCGGACGCCGTGGAGATCGTCGACCACGTCGACGGTGCGCGTGGGCGGGTACTTGAGTGGCCGGGCACAGCCGGCGAGAAGGGCGGCGAAAACGACCGGCAGAATCGCGGCAGGGCTGACGGCAGCACGGCGTGCGAGCATGTGTCTCTCCTCGGTTGAGCTTCAGAACACGTGATTCTAACGGAAGGAAGCCCGGCACGTGGCGCGCCGGGAAATCCCACGGCGGGTGGCACGGTCCGCAGCGGCGCAGCCGCGTAGGGCCGTGGTCGGCGGGAACCCCCACGGCCCGGCACATCGCTCGCGCGACGCTTGGACCGTGCCACCCAACGCTCCCTCCCGGCCGCGGCTCCGATTACGATTCACCCGTGCGGCGTTCACTCCCTGACGTCAAGGACCCCGCCCCGAGCGCTCCGACACCCGCGCTCGCGCCGCAGCAGCGCCCGTACTCCCGCGGCGAGCGCGTCGCCCTGCTCGTGATCGTGGCCCTCGCCGCGGCCGTGCGGATCCCGGCGCTGGACCGGGCCCCCCCGGGGCTGAACCAGGACGAGGCCGCCAACGCGTGGAACGCCTGGTGCCTGCTGAAGACCGGGACAGATCAGACGGGCGCGCCCTGGCCCGTTTTCTACTTCCGAGCCCTCGGCGAAAATCGCACGCCGTTGTACCTGTACTGGTCGATCCCCTTTCAGGCCCTCGGGGGCCTGAACATCTGGACCACGCGCCTGCCCTCGGCCGCGGCCGGCGTTCTGGCGGTGCTGTTCACGTTCGTGATTGCCCGGCGCGTGCTGGGAACGCCGGCCGCCGTCGTCGGCGGTGCACTCTTGGCGCTCAATCCCTCGGACGCGGTGATCAGCCGCATCGGACACGAAGCGGCCCTCGGGCCGCTGGCGACCGCCGTGTCCGTCGCGGCCCTGCTGTGGGCCGGTCTGCCGCTGGCGGACGATGACGACCCGCCGCATCCGGCTCGGGCGCTGGTCGCCGGCGCGCTGATCGGCGTAGCGTGCTATGGCTATCCCGCGATCCGGCTGTTCCTGCCGCTCTTTCTGACGGCGGCGGTGCTGGCCAATTTCCGACGCTGGTGGCGGATACTGCGCGCCCCGCGCGGGCGCCGAGCGGCGGCCGGGCTGGGGCTGGGCGTGGCCGCCACGTTCGGCCCGCTCGCTTATTACCACCTCGCGCACAGTGAAGAGATCGCGCGGCGCGCCGCGCGGATCTGGCTGTGGGCACCGGAAGACTCGACCGCGACCCGCGTGGGAAAGGTGCTGGACCGGTACGTGCGGCACTTCGGCCCCGATTTCCTCTTCGCCGAAGGCGACCACTTCGAGATGCAATCCGCGGCGGGGTTCGGCTCATATCAATGGTACACGCTGCCCCTGATGATCGGGGGGCTCGGCTGGGCCGGCGGGAGTGCGCGGCGCTCGGCGGCGGCGCGGCTCGTGCTCGTCTGGCTGCTGCTCTATCCGGCCGGTGACTGTCTGCACAATCACTTCCCCTACCGGGCGGCCGACGGGACGACGCACCTGAGCCTGCACGCGCTGCGCAGCGCGCCGGGCAGCGGCGGGCCGCTGATCCTGGCAGCGGCCGGGGCCGGCGCCTTGTGGACGTGGGCCCGTCGCCGCCGGCCGCGTGCCGCCTTGGGCGGGGCGATCGTGCTGGCGGCGGTGGCCCTGCCGTTCGACGTCGTCTTTCTGCGATACATGTATGGGGCTCACAACGACCGGCCCGAGGTGGTGCAGCGCTTTCAAGCCGATCTGGCGGCCGCCACGCGCTGGCTGGCCCCGCGCCTCGCGGGCACGGACGCCGTGTTCGTCACCACGCAGCAACTGAATCAGCCTTACGTGGTCATGCTCGTGCTCCTGGGGTACCACCCCCGGCAGTGGTTTGCAGATGAGCGCGAGGTACGAACCGGCGGCACGTGGGACATCCACCTGCGGGTCGGCAAGCTGCACTTCCTGTACGACCGCGCCTATATCACCCAGCGCATGAACGAGTTGCAGACCAACGGACAGCCAGATCGAGTGCTGTTCTTCACCCGGCCGCGCGAGCTGCCCGCGGCGGGCGAACCGCTGACGACCTTCCCTGCGCCCCGCGGTGACCTGCTCGTGCACGCGTGGGAGTTGTGAGCCGCCGCGCTCAGTCCTGCCCCCCCGACAGCAGCAGCACGAACGGGTTGATATCGCCGAAATCCACGTCCCCGCTGCCGTCCAGATCGCAATACGTCTCGCCGTCGCAGTCGGGGAACTGCGTTTCATAGCCGCCGGTCAGCAGCAGCACGAACGGGCTGATGTCGCCGAAGCCCGCCTGGCCGTCGCAGTTCGCATCCCCGTCCACCTGCCGCTGGTTGTAGTACAGGTAGTTCCCGACGTCGTCGTCCCAGTTGGTGATCGCCATCTCCATCCGGCTCGAAACCGTGTACTCGATCCGCAGCTCGCTCGCGGGATCACGATCAACCGTCACCCAGCCATGCTCGCGGCCGCAGGTGAAGTTGGCCGGGCCGAGCAGCTCCCCGTCGACCGTGACCGCGACAATCTCCTGCACCGGGGCGTGCGGCAGATAGAACAGCCGCCGCGTCTGCGGCCCGCTCCACACCTGCGTCAGTGTCCGCAGGCCGTCCTTGTTCACGTCGCCGAAGACGATCTTTTCGACCACGGTCTGCGGATTCGAGCGCCACGAGTGCGTGCCCGGCAGGAACCCGCCCCCGTTGAGGAAGATCCGCGTGTAGTCCCACCACGCCCCCGTTGCCAGATCGAGCCAGCCGTCGCAGTCCAGGTCCGCCAGCGCCACCGCCGAGCAATAGCCCTCGTTGTACGCCCAGCTCGCCGACGTTTCCGGCAGCCCGCTCGTCTGTCCCTCGTACAACCGGAAGCAGCCGGTGCCTCCGAGCTGGCTGTTGTCGGCCAGCACGAGGTCGAGGGCGCCGTCACCCGTCACGTCGCCGGCCGTGAACATGATCGCGTCGTGGTTCGGAGCGCCGTCCGCCGCGACCCAGCTCGCGGTCGTCTCGAGCATGCCGCCCAGGTTGCGGTAACAGCGGCTGACCGTGTTGCTGGCCGCATAGGCCAGGTCAAGCCAGCCGTCGTTGTCGACATCCACCCAGCACACACCCTGGTAATCCCACGTGTCGGCCGAGGTCCACGACGGCGTCGCGGCCAGCGTGCCCCCGACGTTCAGGTACACGTAGTTGTGATAGAGATTCGGCGCGCCGTAGGCCCAGCCGGTCGCGATCGCCAGGTCCGGCCGGCCGTCATTGTTCATGTCGCCGAATGCGACGCCGAACGCGGGCTCGTGCACGCTGCTGTTCCAGACGGGCAGGCTCGAGAGCATGCCGTGGTTGTTGAGGTACAGCTTCGCCGCGGAGGCCCCCTCGGGCACGAGCAGTGCCACCGCGACGTCCTGCCAGCCGTCGCCGTTGACGTCCGCGACCGACAGGTGGCCGTGGTACTTCTGGTCGCTCGAGAGCCAGCTCGGGCTGAGCGGGAAGTGGCCGCTGCCGTCGTTGTAATAGACCGCGTTGCGCTCGCGACGCATGTCGTTGCCGTTGGAGACGACCAGGTCCAGCCAGCCGTCGTTGTTGAGGTCGACCAGGTCCGCGCCGGTGCTGTACGGCGTGTCGGCCGATTGCCAGTTGGGCGAAAGCGGAAAGATCTGTCCCGCGGCCGGAGCGGCCAGGACCGCGGCGAAGACGGCGAGGCACCAGGCGACGCGGAGCACGTTCGTGTGGGGCAGCATTCTCGGACCTCCGGAGTAGCACGGGCGACGTTCGTTGTCATTCCGAGGAGGTCGCGACGGCGACGGACGAGGAATCTGGCTTCGCAGGAGGGCAGGCTGCATTCGTCCGCAACTTCGGAGGTTCCGGTCTTCCGGACAACGGGGCCGGCTTCCTTGTCACTGCGCTCCTCGGAATGACAGCGCCACCGAGTTCGCATTATACCACGAAGTCCCCCGGCCCCTGCGCCAAAGGCGTGTCCGCCCGCTACAGCCGCCCGTGCCGCAGAATGGAGACCAGGAGCAGGAAACCCATTGCACCGGCCGCGACGTACCCGGCCAGGCCGATCACCGGAATCTCGTGCCACGTGGGCGGCAGCTTCGAGTGCACGATGAGCGAGGAGCCGACGATCAGCGCCGCGACCACGATCGCGAACGAAACGCGGTTGGCCACGCGCTCGTGCGTGTCGATCAGCCGCTCGAGCCCGCGGTGCTCGAAGCCGATCCGCAGCCGTCCGCGCTCAAGCCATCTCTTGCGGTCGTCAGCGCCCATACGTGGTCGCCCGTGCCGGCGCCGGGCGCATCCCAATCTCCGTCCCAGCGGGCGAGATGGTGGCCCTCGGGGCCGGGATTCCACCCCCCGACGTAGAGCGCCGGACCCTGTCCCTGACCGTCGTCGTGCACGTGGAGCGCGTAAATATGGCCCGTGCCGTCCAATAAAACCGACCAGTTGTTCGGATCGCTGGGATCGTCGCCGTTCCACTTCTTGAGGGAATCGTCGCCGCCCGCATAGAGCGCTGGCCGCGGGTCATTCGGTTCCTGGTAGCTTGCGAGTGCGTTGTACTTGTGACCATCCGGAAGCAAGCGCGACCAGGTGCTGTTCCGCCAAAGATGGAGACCGCCAAGACCCGCGGTGCAGAGGGCGGGCGGACCGTCATTCGGCTCGTACACGGCGAGCCCCAGCACGTCCGATTGCGGGTGGTTGGGGTCGCTCGGGTTCCCGACTTCCTCCCACCATTCGCCGTTCCAGCGCGCCACAAAGTGCGCCGGGCGGTCATCGATGGTCGTGAAGCGCCCGCCGACGTACAGCCGCGGGCCCGGCTCGTTGGCGTCCTGAAACGCGGCGAATGCCCGAGCAGCGCCAGTGTCCGATCCCGCGCAGTACACGGGGACATTTGCGTCATTGGGGTCGACCACATTGGTCCAGCGCCACTCCCAGACGTTGTCTGCCAGTTCCACCATCTGGCCGCGGCCGATGAAACCCGCGGGGCTGTCCTCCCCGCCGTCGGCATCGAGGATGACCGAGTCGCCCCCGCCGACGTACACCGCCCAACCCGAGCCGTCATCAAAACCGAACAGCGCATTGACGCTGGCAGAAGGCACACCGGCAATCGCGGACCATCCGCCGCCGTCCCACGTCGCGAGCCCTGTGCTGCGTAGCCCACCGATGTTGTCAAATGCGCCACCCACGAAAACCCTGGGATGATGCCATTCCTCGACCCCGTACAGCGCATAAACCGCGACATCCGGCGCCCGCCCCAGTGGAGCCCACGTCCCGTTGCGGAGCCGTGCGATATTCGGCGCCGACAGGCCGTCGGCAAGACTGAACTTGCCGGCTGCGTAAACGGCCAGCCCGGCCCCATCGTTGTATGCGGCCAGAGCGCGCACGCCGAGCGGGTCAGCGGGGTTCGAATTGCCGCCAAATCCCGGGAAATTCGGATCGTTGGGATCCGCTGGGGCGGTGCCGAGCGGATGCCATTGGTTACCATCCCAGCGCGCGATACGCCGAGCCGGGATCGGATCGTTCGCATCGTCGGCTACGGTCACAAACGTGCCGCCGACGTACAGGGACTCGCCCACGCCCGCGTCGAGTACCGCCCCAGGCAGAGCGCGGCCCCCGGCTTCGGTCCGCCCGGTCCCGGGCCCGTATCTCCCAGGCCGCCAGCCAGACCGGACCAGGTCCACACGTCATTCGAGTCGCGCACTGCTGCGGCAACACCACGTACTGGCACACCGCCCGCCCGGTCAAACCGGCCACCCACGTACAGCTTTCCCGCCGCTGGCCAGCCGGCCAGTGCGTCCACTTCCCACGTGAGGTCGTTCGGATCGTTGGGATCACCGTCCGTGATGCCGCCCCCCAGCGCGGACCAGACGCCATTGGGGGTGTTCGGATCGGCAATCCGCCAGCGTGCGACACGATTGGCCGGGGTGCCACCGGCTGTCAGAAAGGTCCCGCCCACGAATAGCGCGTCCCCGCCGCCGTCGTTGAACACTGTCAGGGCGAGCACCTTCGGCACTGGACTGTTCGGGTCGTTCGGGTCGGCTGCCACACCTAGGCCAACGGCGGACCAAGATTGGCCATCCCAACAAGCAATCGGACCGGCCACGTGCCCAGGCGTGTTCGGATCGCAAGGGGCGTTCGGGTCGTTCGGGTCCGGAGCGCGGATGCATGTAAACTCGCCGGCAGCGTAGAGGACACCGCCATAGATGGCTAACCCCCGGACGGATCCGTTGGTCGCACCCACGCGCGTCCACGGCGCGTTGGGATCACCCGGTTCGTCCGGCATGCTGTAGATGCCATCGAGGGCGCCGGCGAAGATCCGCGAGCCACCTTGATCGAATACGGCCAGCGCGTAAACTGGGTTTTCACCGACTGGGTCGATCCAAGGCCCCCTCCCGACGATGGCCCAACGGTACGCGTCCCAGCGCGCGACATAGTAACTCGGCCGGTTCATGCAGTCCGGGAAGACCCCACCGATGTACAGTTCATTGCCATACGGCGTGAGTGCGTTGATGGCACCATCAATCTGGCCGTCGCCTGGAAATGACTGAGACCAGACGGTCGGGCAAGACTGGCCCTTGGCCATCGTGCACGCGAGGCCAACGACAACACACTTGAGCACGCTGGCGCGCGCTTCCTTGTTGCACCATCGTAGACCTCCCTTGAAATGCGCGCGGCTCGCGGCCGTTCGGCCCCCGTAATGGGACGATCAGCGCCGTCGTGCTCCGATCAACATGACGCCAATGGGTAGAAGCGCAGCACGACCCGGCTCCGGCACGATCCGGAAAAAGGAGCTCTCGCCCACGGTAGGCGACCAAGGCCATACGGAGTAGTCGATTTGGTCGATCTTGAACTCGTAGAGTTCACTGCCTGGACCGCCTGTTAGCGCTCCTAGGAGCGCAACTCCGGTGGCGACCCCTCCGTCGAATGCCTGATGCTCAAACATAAGCGTCGGATCGTCCGCGTGGTTGCGTATGCTGTTTGACTGAACTTGATCGGTGATGAACGGATTATTGTGCCAACCGTAGTAGTCGGGTGGAAGCGCCGGGCCGTCGAAGCGCTTCTTCCCGCTTCCTGACTGATCGTTCTGCACGTAATAGGTCAGCGATAGATCGTCGGCCGGGTCGCCTTCGGGCAGTCGGACTGAGCACATGAACCCGTTCACCTGCGCGCCGATGGGCTCCCCGCGGAACTGGAACCACATGTATCCGATTTCGCCCGCAGCCGCGTCGATCAAGATCGGATTGTCCACGGTGCCCGATGGCGCGTCGATGGGCGGGTACGCTGCGGCCCGGTAGTAACCGAAGTAGTAGTCATAACCGTAGTAGTCGTTACCGTTGATGTCGACCGTGCTGTACGTCGGCCGGAAGGGATCGATCGGCCAGTCCTCGTGCGCCGGGTCCGTCCCCGTCCCGTCCCCCTGCGGCCCCAGCAGGTCCAGCCCCCACCCGTCGGCCGAGCTCGTCACGAATACCCGCACATCGGCCACCGTCAGTCCGCAAGGCGCAAGTGCCGCCACCGCAACAAGAAAGGCGCACGTCACGGACCCGCGCTTCTGCTTCCGGCTCGCATGGAACATTGCCCGTCCTTCGGCTGGCCGAAGTGCCCGTCGACCCCACCGAGAATGCCACATACAGTCTACGTACGTCCGGAATGCCCGGTCAAGCGAATTCGCCAGTCCCCGTCCCGGCCGACCACGCCGCTACAGCCGCCCGTGCCGCAGAATGGAGACCAGGAGCAGGAAACCCATTGCACCGGCCGCGACGTACCCGGCCAGGCCGATCACCGGAATCTCGTGCCACGTGGGCGGCAGCTTCGAGTGCACGATGAGCGAGGAGCCGACGATCAGCGCCGCGACCACGATCGCGAACGAAACGCGGTTGGCCACGCGCTCGTGCGTGTCGATCAGCCGCTCGAGCCCGCGGTGCTCGAAGCCGATCCGCAGCCGGCCGCGCTTCGCCAGCCGCAGCAGGTCGCGGACGCCGCCGGGGATTTCGCGCGCCAGGTGCCACAGCTCCCCGCTCGACTCCATGATGTCGTGCATCAGCCGCCGCGGCCGCAGCCGTGCGAGCCGCAGCCGGCGGACGTACGGCGTCGCCGCCCCGATGAAGTCCAGCTCCGGGGCCAGGCGCGTCACGAGCCGCTCGGCGGTGGCGGCGGCCTTCATCATCATGACCAGGTCGGGCGGGATGCTGAGACGGTGCCGGGCGACCAGCGCGAGCAGTTCCTGGAGCAGCCGGCCGAAGTTCAGCTCGCCCAGGGTGGGCGCGATGTTGAGGTCGATGAACTCGGCCAGGTCCTTTTCGATGCGGGCGGTGTCGGGCTCCAGGTCCTCGTCGTGCTCGGTGAGCCGCAGCAGGGCGGCGGTGGCTCGGGCGGGATCGCGGACCGCGACCGCGTAGACCAGGTCGGCAAAGCTCTCGCGTCCGCTGCGCTCGAGGCGGCCCATCATCCCGAAGTCGAGCAGGCAGATGACGTTGCCGGGCAGCGCGAAGACGTTGCCGGGGTGCGGGTCGGCGTGGAAGAAACCATGGACGAAGAGCTGCTTGAGCGTCAGCTCGGTGCCGCGGCGGGCCAGCTCGGCGGCGTCCAGGCCCGCGGCCGCCAGGCGCTGCGGGTCCGTGACCGGCACGACGGGAACGTACTCCAGCGTGAGCACGTGGCGGGTCGTGAACGACCGGAAGACCTTCGGCACGTAGATCGTCTCGTCGCGGGCGAACTGCCGGGCGAAGCGCTCGACGTGCTTGGCCTCCACCGTGTAGTCCAGCTCGCGCTCCAGCACGCGGCTGAACTCCTCGACGATCCGGCTGGGCCGCCAGGCGCGGAGGTCCTCGACGTGGCGCTCGGCGAGGGTGGCCAGGTGCAGCAGGATTTCGAGGTCGACCTCGACAATCTGCCGGATGTTCGGGCGCTGCACCTTGACGACCACCTCATCCCCGTCGCGGAGCGTCGCGCGGTGCACCTGCCCGATGCTCGCGGCGGCGATGCACTCGGGCTCGAAGTGCTCGAACAGCTCCTCCAGCGGGCGGCCGAGCTCGCGCTCGACGGTGCGGCGGACCTGCTCGAACGGGAAGGGCGGGACGTTCTGCTGGAGCTTGGCCAGCTCGTTGACCAGCTCGGGCGGGATGAGGTCGGGACGGGTGGACAGCACCTGGCCGAGCTTGACGAAGGTCGGGCCCAGCTCCTCGAGCACCATGCGGATGCGCTCGGCGATGCTGAGCGTCTCGACGTGCGGACGCGGGGCGCGGCCGACCAGGCGCCAGCCCAGTTCGAGGTACTGGCCGATATTCAGCCGGTCGAGCAGTCCGCCGAAGCCGTACCGCGCGAGCACGGTGAGCGTCTGGCGGTAGCGGTTGATGTGGCGGTAGGTCCGCGTGGCGAGGCCGATACGGCGGATGTTCATTGCGGGGCGGAGCCGCTCAGCCGCTGCTCGAGGGCCTCCACGCGGGCGGCCAGCCGGTCCAGCTCCGCCTTGGTCGCGACCTGTGCCCGCCGCAGTCCGTCGTCGATCATGCGCTGCACGAGCTGCTCGGTCTCGGCCCGGCCCTGCTGAGCGCGGGCCACCGCCTGGTCCACGAACTCCTGGCCCTTGTCGGCCGAGAGCTGCGCGGACCGGGCGAAGTCGCGGGCCAGCTCCTCGGCCCGGTCCTTCGTCATGAGCGTGATGCCGATCCCGGCCAGCAGCGTTTTCTTGAGCAGATCGACCATGGCCGCACTCCTCTGGGACGTGTTGGGACGCAATTGTACCGGAGCGAGCACGCGGCAGCCAGCGAGCGGTTCGGCGCTTGCGCGTCGATGGGCGTGTCACTCCGCATACCGTGCGCCGTCCGTGACGAATCGGGCTGGAAAAGGCGCTCGGGGCGTTCCATTCCGAGCGGCGCACCACGACCTTGAACCCGCCGGTGGCAGGCGCGCGGCGCGGAAAACATGTTCCATGGTGGCGCGCGTCGTGCGCTTGCGCTTCGAATTCGAATTGGACGCGGACGAGCGCAGCCGGCGGCTACCGCGGCAGTTGGTCGATCTTGGCCGCCAGAATGAAGTCGCTTTCCGTCAGTCCGTCGACCTTGTGCGTGTAAATCTGAAGCCCCACCTTCCCCCAGGTCAGGTAGATGTCGGGGTGGTGCCCCTGCTCCTCCGCGAGCTGCCCCACGCGGTTCACAAAGGCCAGCGCGGTCGCGAAGTCCGGAAAATCGTAATTCTTCATCAGGTGATGATCCGCGATCACCTCCCAGCCGCGCAGCTCGGCCTCCAGCGGCGCGATTTCCGCGCGCGTCAATGCCGGCACGCCCCCCTGGCACGGCACACAGCTCTTTGCTGATAACGGCATTTCGGACTCCCTTTTGTGACAGAGTATAGCAGCTCAACGAGCCCGGGGCCCGGCTCCGCGCCAACGCACCATCTCGTTCGCGCCAACGACCACTCCAAGGGTGCCACGGTTCCCGTGGTGCCAGTCCCCTTTCTCAACGGACTCAGAGGCCCGCCGAGTGACAGGACTCACAGGGCAAAGACAGTTCAGCTTGCTCCGCTGTTACGGCTCGCGGATGCCCTCGACGGCGATTGTGAATTGCACTTCGTCACCCAGCGTCGGCATGAGGGCCGTCATCCCGAAGTCGCTCCGCTTGATCGTGAACGTCGTCTCGAGCCCCGCCCGGAATTCGCCCCGCAGGCCCGGCCCCGCTCCCGTCCGCTCCACCATCACCGTGATCGGCCTGGTTACGCCGCGCAACGTCAGATCACCTGCAACTTCGAGCCCCTTCGGTCCGGCGGCCTTCACGCTCGTACTCCTGAACGTCATCCGCGGGTGGTTTTCCACGTCGAACAACTCCGCCGCCCGCAAGTGTTTGTCGCGATCGGGATGGTTCGTGTCAACGCTTGCCGTCGGGATCGTCACTTCGATCGAACAGCGCGCCACGTCGTCCGCCAGGACGAATCGCCCCTCGACCTCGTTGAACCGCCCGTAAAAGTTCGCCACGTTCAGGTGCCGGATTCGGAACACGTTCGAGGTGTGAATCGGGTCGACTTTATACGTGCCGCTCGCGGAAACCGCCCCTTCCTGGTCCGTTTTACCCCGCGCCGCCTCCTGCGCCAGAGCAATCAGCGGCCCGACGATCAGCCCGACACCGACCCCCAGGCAAACACGCTGCACCACGCGGTTCATCTCCAGCTCCCAGCATGTTTTCGACGGACGTTCTCGGCCCAACCACCACCAGCATAACCGGATGCTGCGCCATGTTCCATAGCCGAAACGCAGGGGTCGGACGGGGGCGGAGCGAAACCGGTTTGAGCCGGCCGAGGCAGCGGCTTCAACCGCCGATCAGGCAGACTCTTCCTTGGGGGTGTTCGGTTTCATCCGAATCGTTCCACGCAGTCGCTTGCCGGCCGCGGTGGCTTCGTTCGGGTCACTCTGGGGCATGCTGATGATCTTCGGCTTCTCGGGCACGACCTCGTCGGCATCCTCCTCCGTTGGCACGGACAGCCAGGTGAGGATGCTGTCTTCGAGACTCAACTGCCGCGGAATCTCGAATTTCTCCCCGCAGCGCTTGCAGCGGGCGGTTCGTCCCTGCGCCTCGACCGGGAGCCGATACTTGGCTCCGCATTTACCACACGTGCACTTGATCGTCTCGGCCATGGAACCTCACCTCATCCAGGTCGTCCGCGCGCGTAAGTCGCGGACGCGGGGCGCACCTCGGCGCGCACCGTGCCTCAGTCCAGCAATCCTAAATGTCGGCTGAGCATGAGGTTATGATTGAGATGAGTGAGATCATGGCCTATTGGGTCACAACCGAAACGCGTCTCAGCCCAACGCGCTCTATATATATCCTATCGCCGGCCGGCAAGCTCTGCAATATCAAAAAGGCGCCGTCACCTGACCTGTTTGACGCCTATTACGGAATATTTGTTTCCGCGCTACCGAGTTGTCGAAAAACGGGGCCGGCTCCGCGTCCACCCGCCGACCCGGGAGCACCAATCGGCACAGCTCCGGTGCCTATCGCCTTTCTCAACCAACCCTGCCCTTTTTTTCGACGGGCTGTTACGGCCGACTCCATTGCCCGCAGGCCCCGCACAGCGGCCACCCCGACAGTTGAAGCGTCGCATGCGCTTCCCGCAACCGCGCCATTGTTTGCCCGCCCCAAATCTCGCGCAGCGGCTGGCGTGTCCAATCCCCGATTGGGTGCTTCCCCAAAGCATCCTGATCGCAGGCTACCACTTGCCCGTTGGCGAGCAGGACCAGCCGAGTGGTCAGGCGACGGCACGGCCCCCGCGCCGGGGGAGTCGTGGAAAGCAGCGTATCCTCCGGCAGCAGGCCGCCGAATGTGCTGTGGCTGCGGATAACCGCGCTCCCGATCGTCCGTAGGGCGGTCTCGTAGAACTGCTCCAGGCATCCCAAGTTGGCGGCACAGCGAATCAGGCTGGGGACGACAATCGGCCGTGGCCGCAAACGCTCACGGCGCACCTGCTCGATCCGGGCCAGGTTGCGGTACGCATCCCCAAACCTATCTGCTCCATGCACTTGCGCATAAACTGCGGCCTTCGAGGCATCTAGCTGAACTTCAAGGACGTCGATCGAATACTCGAACAGGGCCTCGACCACCCTTTCGGTGGGGTCCAGCAGCGGCGGGGCGGCGGCTATCGCGGCAG
>CAZMCT010000002.1:0-70704 GCA_964564785.1 uncultured Planctomycetales bacterium | reverse complement strand
TTTCGGGGGGGCCCAGCCGCGGCGGCGCCACGCCGACCGCTTTGATCCCGGCGCGCCGCAGAATCCCGCACACCTCAGGGAACGCCGGATGTCTCAGCGGATCCCCGTGGCCACCGAGCCAGACCCGCCGGTCGTCGTACTCGCCCAACTCGGCCGCCCAACGGGCCACGGCGTCCAGGTCTGACAGGTGGCGGCGTGGCACACGCCCTCCGCGGGGCCGCAGACGCGTTTCGGGCAGCGGGTCTTCCGTGGTCAGCTCGAGTTCGACTTCCACCGGTAGCTCGCCCGGCCCCTGTCGCGTGCGTACGAACCAGGCACAGAGCATCTCCCCGCTGGCGTCCTCGCCCAGGTCGGCCAGCGCCGCATCGAGCAACTCCCGACTCGGACGCGTGTCGCCCGTGAATCGGGCTGCTACCTGCGCCACCTCGGGCGGGAGCGGGTAACACGAGTAGTGGGTAATCGGGTCCGGGTACGCGGCCTCCGGCCGGTAGGACAAAAGCAGGCCGACCGGGCTGCCGCACTCGAGCAGTTCCTCCAGCGCCGCGCGCAGGAGGATGATGCCGCCCAGGCCGGGGGGCGCCTGGGAGAACACGAATTCGCATTCGTCCTGATGGCGATTCAGGTGCGCGAGCATACCTGACGCGATCGCGGGATCGAGCACCGGCTGGTGCCCGTCGAAGCACATCAGTCCGTCCGGCTTGTAGTGGTTATACGCCCGGCCGGCCGTCGGCGGATCCACGTACTCGTCGAACCAAGTCGTGCCCTGAAGGCCGCCCCGCCACGAGTTGAGGTTCCACTTCCGGGCCGCGGTCAGCAGCTCGCGCCGCGGGCGCACCCCCGGGTCGCCGGGCACCACCTCGATCGCGGCCTCCAGCCCCATCGACCGCAACATGTCCGTCGCGACCTCGGCGTCGCGCGGTTGTACGAAGAGGCAGCGCGCGGCCAAGCCCTCCACGCGCATCAGTCGCCGGAGAGTATGCTCGAGAATGGGGCGGCCGGCCAGCCGCGTCCGGAGTTGCGATGGACCGCCCGCGGGGGCGGTTTCGAAATCGCAGAAGACAACGCCCGCGATCTTCATGATCAGTGACTCAACCGTTCCCGGGCCTGTGGCAGCATGTCGATGAGGAAATCACACCCATCGATGAACCCGGCGACAAACTCGCGGTCGCGCTTCAGGCGGCGCCGGGCACTCGCCGGCGTCTCCTCCGCGTCGTCATGAATCGCGCGGTCCGCCTGAACCCGCCGCAGCTCGGCCCGCTGCGAGACCTGGCACACCATGTTGTAGGTCCGCTCGTTCTTTCTCAGCCGCGTGCGCAGCTCATCCACCCGCGCCACCAGCCGGTTGAACTCCGCGGGCCGGTCGATCAGCTCCACCAACCGCGCGAGCAGCTCATGCGTCTCCTGAGCAATCGCGCGGACGTCGCGCAACTCCGCCACCCGCGCATCGAGCGCGGCCCGCGCACGCTCGAGCTCTTCGCCGCACGCTCCGCCGGGCTCCAACCGGAACAACTCGGGAGGCAGCGGCCGCGTACAAAAGCGCTCCGCCGCCTCGCGGAGCGTGAGTACCTCGGTCCCTTCGAGGCGCATGCCGCCCTCGGTAGCGTGGATCACGCGCGTTTGCGTGCGCAGGAAGTCCGACTGAAACTGCTCGGCGTACGTGAACATCTGCTCGTCGGTGTAGGTCGGGCGCCCGTGGATGTCCTGGATTTTGCGCAGCACTCCCCGGCAGCGAACAATCCGCTCCCACTGTCTCATCTCGACCGTGACGAAGCGGCTCAGTTCCGGCTGCCAGATCCGCTCCACCTGCATCCCCGCCGGGTAGTAGAGCCCCTCGGTGAACGCGAGGTCCTGACCGACCAGGATCACCGGGTCGCAACCCAGGTGCTCGGCCAGGTAGAACGCCAGGTGCGCCACGGTGCTGCCGGCGCGCAGCGCCGCGCGCGGCGGAGCCGCCTCACGCAACAGGTCGTCGATGAACGGCGAGTGCAGCATGTGAATCGGCCCGCGGAAAGCGTCGGGGACGCGCCACGTCACCTTCGGCTCGGCCACCAGGATCGCACCGCCGAACTCACGTATGCCGTGAAAGAACTGCCCCGAAATCTCATGGTAATCGAGGCTGGTGACGAAATGCGGCGGCACACCACGCTCCAGCAGGGTCCGGAGCACGGTTTGTACGCCGATGATTACGGCCCGCTCGCGGAGCGGACCCAACTGATCAAGGTTGCGGGCCAGCGACGGCCCCGCGGAAACGACGATGGCCGGATACCCTGCCGCTCGCCGCGCCAGAACCTCGACGCCCGGGTTCGCAAGATAGGCCCGGATGTTGAACGCCGCGTTCTGACAGGTGATCCGCGCGTTGCGGACCACCGAGACCATCTGAATGCGGCCATACGCCGCGAAATCCCGCAGCAGCGCCGTGATCTGCGTCTGGAACTCGGCGTGGTAGCGCCGCGCCAGCGGCGGGGTGATGAACCGAATCCCCAGCATCAGCAGCGTCAGGACCGGCCGCAGGCGTTCGTGAATATGCGCCTTGTCCGCCGCCGTCAGGAACGTGATTCGTCTCCCCCGCAGCGGCTCGGTCAGATCGCTGACGCATAAGGCCGCCTTCAGCAACCCCAGGTCGTCCTCGGCCACCATCAGGAACGGTTTGTTAAACCGGTTTTCCAGTTCCGTGATGGCGTACCCCAGCCCGACGCCCGCCAGCAGGAAGCTCATCCCCTCCAGGTCCTCGCTGTCGGCCGCCTCCGCCGGCTCGGACTCGGCGGCCACGCGCGTCGGCGCGCACTGGGCCGCCACCAGGCGTTGTGCCTCCGTGACCGGTTCATAGCGGCTGTGCGCCCACGCCGGCCGGCCGTCGTCCGCGACCAGTTGCACGGTCCAGTGCCCGTCGCGCGTCGGCTGGAGCGTCGGAACGGCCGCAAACGGCAACGCGTCGATCCGACCGGCGAGTTCCGCATCGAGCGCGTAGAGGGCCCCCATATTGTCGCGGTAGCGGCGCAGGCAGAGGGCGAGGGCGTGGGCCTGCGGCGAAGGTGCTTCCATACCGCCGATGTCATCGGCAGGCCTGACAAACCAAGTCCGGCGGGTTTGTGCGGCCCCATGCGATGCGGCCCGGCGGCCCCCCCGGCAGGGCCGGCAGAGCCGTTTTTCCCGCTTGCCGCAGCCGCCGGGGCTGTCGGCTGCGCAGATTTTTCCGCGGTCCCCTAAAGAATGCACCGACGTTCAGCCGATGCTGAGGACGTGTGGGAGTGTCGCAACTCCTGCGCGACCCGCGGCCCCGCGGACGGCTGGTGTCATGGATGGCACCGTCGCGCCCGATGACCGGGCGTCGCAGGTCCGGCAGCCATGTCAAGACAGGAGTCTGGCATGTACCGTGATGTCTCGGTGAGCACGGCGGCGGTGGGAACCTCTCCACGGATAGGAGCTGCGGTGCCGCTAGACACGATTTCCTCGCCCGGCGCCTACATCTGCAACTGGAGCGGACACCTCCTCAGGGTGCCACCCCGCAGCCTCGTGAGCGAGGGCATGCTTGCGGTGAACATCATCGGCGGCGAGCCGCTGACTGTGACGAAGATCAGTGAGAACCCGGACGTCCCCCTTCCCCAGGCCCGCGGCTTGGCGTGGACGTTCGGCCTCAGCGTGGGCTTCTGAAGGCGATGCTTCCTCCTTCGGCGAGGCAGGCTTTCCGACAACGGGTGCCTGCCTTGTTTGCTGCTCCCGCGGCGCGCTGCGGCGGTCGGTGTCGGAAATTGTGGCGGGCGCTGCTCCCGCTCCACCGATACAAGTCCGGAGCGGAAGTTGATTTGACTTCCCCTCGCCCGTGTGGAAGACTCCAAACGGGAGCAGGATGCGCCTGACACGTTGCGCAGAAAGGGAGTTCGGCCGCGGGCCTGGAGAACCGGTTGCAGCGGGGCCGACGCGACGCCGCTGGGGACCACGAGGGCGCGTAGCAGCCCGGTGAGAAAGGGGACAGGCGCCGCGACTGTACCTGTCGAAGCCACCGTGACGACGGGTTGACGTGGAGCGAGCCCCCTCTTTCAACGGGCGTTCGATACCCGAACTACGCTTTGGACGCGTCGGGCGTGCGCACGGACGTGCAGAATCGCAGGGCTGTATCATGAGCAGCATCACGACTGGGAACGAAGAAGCAGCGGCCTCGAAGCATGCCACGCAGTGGGTGGGTCTCGTCGAGCCCGGCGTGAGCGTTCCATTCGACTCTATCCGGGCGCCGGGCTGTTACGTCTGCACGTGGAGCGGCCACCTCATGCGGGTGCCCGAAGAGGCGCTGACCCCCAACGGCGTCATCAATATCGTCGGGCCGGAACCGCTGCTGGTCACCAAGATCAGCGACGACCCGGCCATGCCGCTTTCTGAAGCCCGCCGCGCCGCGCTCGGCTTCGGATTGCCGGTCAGCTTTTGAGCTCCCGCGACCGGCGCCCGCCGGCGCTGCTCAACCCCGGAAACAAGTGGGCCGTCGGGCCGCGTCGATGTGCCCGAGGTCCGCTGGTGCACCGTGGCCCCTCAGCGCGTGCGAAGGCGATTAGCAACCCGTTCCGATAAAAGCGCACGCGATGCCGTGGCTACGTCACTCCCGCTCGAGCATCGACCTATCGGAATTCAGTGCCGGAAGTGGCGCGTGCCGGTGAAGATCATGGCGGCGCCGCGCTCGTTGCAGGCCGCGATGGTGTCGGCGTCGCGTTTGCTGCCGCCGGGCTGGATGAGGGCGGTGACCCCGGCGCCCATGAGCAGGTCCGGGCCGTCACGGAAGGGGAAAAAGGCGTCGGACGCGGCCACGGCCCCCTTTAGCAGAGCTTCGTGACCATTCTCCCTCGCCAGCCACGTGGCAATGCGACAGCTCATCACGCGACTCATCTGACCCGCCCCGTTGCCGAGCAACATGCCATCGCGGCAGATCGTGATCGCGTTGCTCTTGGTGTGTTTGCAGATCAGCCACGCGAGGCGGAGGTCGTTCAGTTCCCGCTCCGTCGGCGCCCGTTCGGTGACGACTTGCCACTGGTCCTCGTTGAGCCCGACGAGGTCGCGCGTTTGCATGAGCACGCCGCCGGCAATGCGCTTGAAGTCCATCTCGCCGGGATCGGGTTCGACGCTCAGGTCGCCGACCGCCAGCAGCCGCACACGCTGGCCCCAGTCCTTCTTCGGGAGCGGCGCGTCCGGCGTCGGCTCCAGGCGTGGCTCGCCCGGCTCCGGCTGGGCGACGGCGGGTTCGTACGTCCCGCGAATTACGGCGACGGCGTCGGGCGTGAAGTGCGGCGCGAGCCAGACTTCGACGAAGAAGCCGCCGGGGGCCGCGGGGTGACCGGCCTCTTTGAGCGGTTTGCCGAAACGGGCGTAGGTCTCCATCACGACGGCCGCGAAGGCGGCATCGACGGGGAAGTTGACGGCGAGAACGCCGCCCATCGCGGCGTTCGGGTCGCCGAGGTAGGCCTGGCGGTAGGCCGCGAGACGGGCCGCGTGCAGCGCCTGAGGCGTGTGTTCGGCGGGCTGCGCCACCGCCACCCCGCAGGCGTTGGTGTGCTTGATGAAACAACAACTCTGGAGAACCAAGCCGGTGCTTTTACTTGGACCACTTGGGGGACCGACCTCTTCTGGGGGACCGACCTCTGGTCGGTCAGGCACAGGCCCCTGGGGGGGACCAACCTTCCCTGGGTGATCGACCTCCGGACGGTCACCCGGGTCAGCGGCAAACTCGCCCCAGCCCAAGCCACTCTGCCAGAACCAAGGGTAGTCCTCGGCGCGCTGGACCACGTTCGCGGTGACCGGATTGCGGTAGATGTACTCCCATTTCTCGGCGAAATCGGTCTCGCTTCGGATCACTCGGTCGAAGTTCTCGTCCAACCAGAGTGGACCCTGCTTGCCCCGCAGCTTGTTGATCTGGGAGCTTGAGGACGACTTGATGCTCTTCAGCAGTTCTCCGAGGGGGACCCAGCGGCCAGATGCAGGCTCATAGGGGGTCAGCAGCAGGTGTACGTGGTCGGGCATTACCGAGACGCAGTGCAAGGTCATTTTCCGGCCGTGCCAGAAGCGACAGGCTTGCAGAGCCAGGTCCCGTTCCGCAGGGGTGAGTGAGCCGCTTCGAGTTCGGAAGGTCAGGAAGTAGATGGCCTCTGGCTTTTCGATGTGAGGCAGGTGGCGGCGGGAGAAGTGCTCGTCGACGGTCGCTCTCCGCATTGACCGACCGGAGGGCGGTCCCCCAGAAGAGGTCGGTCCGCCAGAAGAGGTCGGTCCCCCAGAAGAGGTTGGTGCCCCAGCGGAGGTTGGTCCCGCATTCCCCTGGGGGACCGGTCTCCGACCGGTCACTTGACCGACCGGAGGTCGGTCCCCCAAAGGAGGTTGGTCCCCCAAAGAGGGCTGATCCCCCAGAATGGGTGAGGTCGCCGCCCGTGTCAGCTCGGCACACAGCTCCAGCGCCGCGCTAGCATCGAGGTAGTTGTTGAACGACATTTCGATGCCGCCAGGGAGCACGGGTCCGGCCGGCCGGCCGACCAGGAGACTCGGGCCGGTCCGGAACGGGCTCGGATCGCAATACGCCCCACCAGCCTGCATCGGGTTCTCCCCATAGCGCGTGGCAGCGGCCCGGTAAAGCCAGAGAGCACTTACCCGCGGTGGACAAGTGGCGTCGTTCGCGAGGTACGCGGAAACCCGCAGGTCGTACTTCGACGTGAGGTGATACACGGCCTCCGCGCAGGTACGGCGCAGTTCCTCCGAAAGGCGGCCGACCCCGCGGAGTTCAGCGAGCGCGGCCGCGGCGAAATCGACCCTGGGGATGACGACCACCCCGCGGTGGTTCTTCGCCGCGGCGCGGAGCAGGCACGGGCCGCCGATGTCGATCATCTCGATCGCTTCGTCGAATGTGCAGCCCGGTTTGGCGATCGTCTGCTCGAACGGGTACAGGTTCACCACGACCATGTCGATCGGCTCGATGCCCTGCTCCGCGAGCTGTCGCATGTGGTCGGGATTGTCGCGGTCGGCCAGAATCGCCGCGTGAATCCTTGGGTGCAGCGTCTTGACCCGCCCGTCGAGCATCTCCGGGAACCCGGTGATCTCTTCGACCAGCGTCACCGGCAGGCCGGCGTCCTTCAGCACCCTCGCCGTGCCGCCGGTGGAGATCAGCTCGATACCGAACTCGTCGTGCAGGGCGCGGGCGAAGTCGACGATGCCGGTCTTGTCGTAGACGCTGATGAGGGCACGGCGGATCGGGGGGCGTTCAGGCGGGGACTCAGCGGACATGCGCTCTCCCGGATTGCTCGGCGCGGATTATAAAGCGGCGCGCTGTATGACGTGAATTGCGGTGCTGATGCCGTGCCGCTTCCTGCTCCGCGGACGAGCGCCGCGCCTCGGATTGAAAGTCCCCGCCCCACAGCCCCGCCGGCCGCTACTAGCTGCCGGTCGCCTGCGGCTACGGCTTGGGCTGAAACTCGCGCGAGACACGCGACCGGCCGCCGATCGGTGCCCCACCGCGCCGGGTCTGGAGAGGGTCTTCGGCCATCGCCGCCGGCGCCGCGACGGACGGCTGTGTCGCGGGCGCCTGCGTCGCACCGTCGGCGCTCATCCGCAGTGCAGCCACGACGTCCTCCCGCCCCAGCGGCGGCACACCGGCCGGGCGAGCGCAGAACACCCGACCGTCCTCGGACACGAGGTAGACCGTGCCGGCCCCCGGTGCAGGCAGGCCGATCCGCAGCCCGCCGGCCGGCACCGCGTGCCGCACAGCGCCGGTCTGAACATCAACCGCAGCCAGCGTGTCCTCGAGCAGCAGCACGTAGACCACGCGGTCGAGTACGGTCAGCGCCAACCGCCCGCTCGGCAGCTTCCAGCGGATGCGCTCGTCGATGATCGCCACCGGCTCGCCCTCGATCGCGACCAGGCCGTCGGCCGGGCAATACTGGTAGATCAGGTCGGGGGTGGGCACGGGCGGCTCGGACAGCGGTCCGGACAGCCGCGCCCGCCAGCGGACGTTGCCGAAGCCGGCGTCGAGGAGGTAGAGCGAGAAGTCACGACTGGCCACATAAACGCCGCGGTCGTCGGCCACCAGGTCCGCGCTGACGCCCCCGTGGGTCGACGTCTGCCACACGATGCGCTTGTTCTCGCGGCGGGCCGCGTAGACGTCGCCGACATCGCTGGCGGTCACGATTAGGTCGCCCACGACCACCGGCGCCGCGGAGATCGGGGCACTGGTCAGCGCCCGCCAATCGTAGAACAGCGTGCCGAGGTCGAACGCGTAGAGTCGGCGGTCGACACCGCCCACAAACAGCCGCGCGCCATCGCTGACCGGGGCGCTGCTGCTCGGAAAGCGCAGCTCCGTCCGGCGGACCGGTGCTCCCGAATGCCGGTTGTACACCTGAATATCGGTCGGCGTGACGAACACTACGTCGTCGCCGCTGTGCGCGGGCCGACGGACGTTGTACCCCGAACGCGTGATCGGCCGCAGCCAGCGGATGACCCCGGTTGGAGCGTGTAAGCAGTAGACGTAGCCGCTCTGCGTGCCGAGGTACAAGTGATCGTCGACCAGGTAGCAGTCCCGGAGCCTCTGGCCGGGCTCGAGCGGAATCTGAAGCTGCCAGTACTTGACGAGGCCGGCGGCCCGCAGCGGCTCGGCCGGCAGGAAGTCGCTCTCGGCGTGAACCGCGTTGGTCAGCGCGGCCCCGAGCAGCGTGGCGAACAAGATCCGTTTCATGGCGGCCTTTCCAGAGCCGGCGGGCGCGCACTCTCGGGCGGTGGCGACCCACGTACCCGGGTCAGCGTACGCGGGGCGCGGCGGGTCGTCAACGAAAGCGGGCTCCGCGGCCAGCGGGCGCGGCAGGGGGCGGCTTCCGTCGCGGCCCGGCTTGCGTCGGCCGCAGCCCGGTTTTATGCTGTCGTCTCCGATAACGGGCGGAGCCCGGCCTTCAACGCATCTGGCAAGGAATGGCATGGTGGCCTGACCAAAAGGAGAGCACGATGAGAACGGCGCGGTGGTTGGCAGTTGGGGCGGGTAGCCTGCTGGGGGTGCTCCTCGTGACCGGCTGCGGTCCGGATCCCCGGGATGCCCAGATCGCGGCCCAGGCTGAGCGAATCGCGGAACTCACACGCGAGAACGACGACTTGCGCTCGCGGCTGGCGCAGGCGCTGCAAGAGCGTGACGCGGCCCGGCTGCGCGCCCAGCAGCTCGAGCAGCAGGTCCGCGACCTGCAAGGGCAGTTGGCCGCCAAGCCCCCGGTCGAGACTCCGGGCGACTGGCAGCGGGCCGGCGTCTACACGTGGACCACACTGTCCACCGACTTCCTGTTCGATTCGGGCAGCGCCACGCTCCGCGCGCAGGCACGCGCAAAGCTCTCCGAGGTCGCCAGCATCATCCGGACGAAGTTTCCCGAGGGCGAGTACGACATCTGGGTCCTCGGCCATACCGACACCGACCCGATCAACCGTACCAAGGACAAGTGGGCCGACAACCTCGACCTGAGCTGCAACCGCGGGATGACCGTGTATCGCGCGCTGATGGACCTCGGAATCCGGCCGGTGCGGATGATCGCCGGTGGCCAGGGCGAGTGGTTCCCCGTCGCCGACAACAGCTCCAAGGCCGGCAAGCAGCAGAACCGGCGGGTGGAGATCATCGCGGTTCCGTCACGGCCGGCCAAAGGCCAGCCGACCGCGCCTGGGCGCAGCCCGGCCGGCGGCGGCGAGCCGATGGGTGAATAGTCCACCGGCCGATCGTCCGAGCGTAAACCTCTGCGCTGCCCGCAGCCCAGGGAGTCGCTGAGCCGCCCGCGGCGCCGCGCGGTTGGCGCGCCATGGTGATACTGCCTGCGATTGACCTGCTCGGCGGAAAGTGCGTCCGCCTGATCCAGGGCCGCTATGACCGCGTGATCGACTACGAGAGCGATCCGGTGGAGATCGCGGCCCGCTTCCGTGCCGTCGGGGCCGAGTGGTTGCACGTCATCGATCTTGACGGCGCCCGCTCGGGGGAGATTCGCAACCTGCCGATGCTCACGGCGATCATCCGGCACACCGGCGCGCGGGTTCAGTTCGGCGGCGGCGTGCGCGACGCGGCCGCCATCCACGCGGCGCTGACGGCCGGCGCCGAGCGCGTCATCGTCGGCACGCGAGCCTTGCAGGACTGGACCTGGTTCGAGCACGTCGTGCATACGCCCGACTTCGCCGGACGCATCGCGCTCGGACTCGACGCCCGTCTCGGCAAGCTCGCCGTCCACGGCTGGACACAGCAGACCGAGCGCTCCGCCCTGACGGTCGCCCGTGCGGTCGCCGCTTGGCCTCTGGCCGCGATCGTGTACACCGACATCGGGCGCGACGGCGTTCTGCTGGGCCCCAACGTCGATGCCATCGGGGCCGTCGCCGGTGCCGCACCGCTTCCGGTCATCGCCTCTGGCGGCGTCTCCGAGCTCGCGGACGTCCGCCGCCTCGCCGACATGAACCTGGCGGGCACCGTGATCGGCCGGGCGCTGTACGAAGGGGCGATCCAGCTCGCGGCGGCGCTCGAGGCGGCAGCCCGGCCGAGCCAGTAGCTTGGGGCGCGCAGGCGGTGAGACGATCGGCCCACGTGGGTCCTTCACGGCAGGCCGGGCGCGTCGCGGGGGCGGAATTCGGCCGCCTGCGCGCCGCGGGCGGCTTCGAAGGGGCCGGCGGCCGCTACGGCCGGAGCGCCTCGGACTCGTGGACGCGGACGAGCTGCTCGGGCGGCAGGCCGCAGACCTCGGAAAGCGCCGCGAGCTGGAACCGTCGCAGTTCCTCGCCGGACAGACCGAGCGCCGAGCCGATCAGGAAGGCGCGGCACGCCCGGACGTGATACAGGGGGGCCCCAGCCGACGTTCCGAGCCGCAAGAGCTGGCGGCGGCGGCGGAGCCAGCAGGTGGAGCGGCGAAACCAGCGGGCAGCTTCCTTCGGGGTCATGAGTTCCTGGGGGGAATCGGGCATGCGCGACCCTCCGTGGCGTGAGCGTTCCTCCGCTGAGAGTCTACCTGCGCCACGTGCGGTTGTCAAGATACACTATGTTATCTATGATTTCGTGTACCGGGGCCGGGCGGCGGCAACGACGCCGTTCACGCCCCGGCCGCGCCCGCCCGCGCGCCCCGGGGCGTTGAGGACGGCCGCACCCACGGCTACACTCTGGAACCCCACGTGGGCGTGGGCAGGGTAGGCGAACGTGCTGGCGGCAAGCGACTACGGAACGATCGGCATTCTGATTCTCGTCGCGACCGGGGTCGTGCTTGGGATACTCGTGCTCACACACGTTATCGGTCCCAAGCGCTCGGGGCCGATGAAGGACGCGACCTACGAATCGGGGATGGAACCGTTCACGGATACGCGGCGAAGGTTCAGCGTGCGCTTTTACCTCATCGCCGTGTTGTTCTTGGTATTCGACGTCGAAATCGTGATTCTCTACCCGTGGGCGGTGCTCATGCCGCGGTTGCACGAGACGAGCGGTCCGCACGCGGCCTGGGCCCACGAAATGCTCGCGGCCGGTTACGGGCCCGGGTACATGCTCTTGTCGGTCGGGCTCTTCTTCGCCCTGCTGCTCGTGGGCCTGGTGTACGAATGGCGGCGGGGGGTGTTTCGGTGGAACTGAGGAGATTACCCACCCTGCCCGGCACGCGAGCCACCGGTCAGCATACGACGAAGTGGGCGCACGGCTCGCGGGACAGACAGACGTGATGAGAACGGCGGAAATCACAACTTCACCCACCGGGGCCCTGGGGACCGAGTTCGCGGCTACGCGGCTGGATTACCTGGTCGATGGCTTCAAGCGGCACGGCATCAACTGGGTGCGACGCAACAGCCTCTGGCCGATGCCGTTTGGGACGGCCTGCTGCGGGATCGAGCTGATGGCCACGGGAGCGAGCCGGTATGACATCGCGCGATTCGGCGCCGAGGCGATGCGTTTCAGCCCGCGGCAGTGCGACCTGTTGATTTGCGCCGGCCGCGTGGTCATGAAGATGCTGCCGGTTCTCCAGAAGATTTACGTGCAGATGACCGAGCCGAAGTGGGTGATTTCCATGGGGGCGTGCGCGTCGACCGGCGGCGTGTTCGACACGTACGCGGTCATTCAGGGCATCGATCAGTTCATGCCCGTGGACGTGTACGTCCCGGGCTGCCCGCCCCGGCCGGAGACGCTGCTCGAGGGCGTCATGCTGATCCAGCGGGTCGTCACGGAGCACGGCGTCAAGACCAGCCGCGAGCGCGGCCGCGGGCTGCGGCTGGCGGTCGAGGCCCGGGCCAAGCCGGTGGCGCTGGGGCCGGGATTCGGGAACGAGGTGGTGGTGCGCGGGTAAGCGCCACGACTCTGAGGAGCGCCGCGGCAAGGCATGACAACGCCCGCTGGTCCTCGGAACGACAGGATACGGAGAGCCGCTTTCGATGTCGACCGCTGACGCCATCCAGGCCTTGACCCGGCGTTTTCCCGAGCTGGACCTTGCGGCCCGGCCGCTGGTGGTGCATGCCGATGGCCGGCCGTCGGACCAGCTTTGGGTGCGCGTGCCGGCCGAGCGGCTGCTGGAGGTGATGGAGTTTCTGCAACGGGACCCGAGCGCCCGGTTCGAGCAGCTTGTGGATGTGACCTGCGTCGATTACCTGAACTACCCGGAAGCCGAGGACCGCTTCGGCGTGATTTACTCACTGGTGAGCATCACGCACAACCACCGCCTGTGGGTGAAGGTGTTCGTTAACGACCCCGAACCGACCGTGCCGTCGGTTACCGGGCTCTGGAAAGGGGCGGAGTGGCCGGAGCGAGAGGTGTACGACCTGTTCGGCATCCGCTTCACCGGCCATCCCGACCTGCGGCGAATCCTGATGCCGCAGAACTTCACCAGCCACCCGTTGCGGAAGGATTATCCGGTGACGGGGCGGGGCGAACGTGAGGATTTCGAGGTCGTCACGCGCGAGACGGCGTGAGGATCACCACAGAGACACACAGACCCAGAAGCAGACAGACGCTGGAAGAAGCAGGAGATGAGGGTGGTAGTCCTCAGAACGAGAGGGGCTGGCGAGCACCGGGGTGGTGCGGGCGTCCCGCCGGGTGGTACGGGCGTGCGGCCGGGTGGCATGCCGTACAGACGATATCATTCTCAGAAAGTCGCCCTGGCGACTCGCGAGGAATCTGGCCGCGGCTGCGATGGAGCCGCGCGATCGAGGATGAAGGACCGCCGCATGCGAAGCCAGCTTCCTCCTCGCTGCGCTCCCCGGAATGACAGCCGTCTTGCTGTTCCCAGTCCCCCGCTCCCTGTTCCCTTTTCCCTGTTCCCCTCTTCCCTGTGCGTCCGTTTCTCAGTGGTTCAGTCCGGGGGTCCGCGATGCCGGTAACGTACGACCTGAACCGCCCGACCACGCTCGAGCGCGACGAAACCGCCGAGGATCGCTGGGTCCTCAACTTCGGCCCGCAGCATCCGGCCACGCACACCACGCTGCGGCTGGTGCTCGAGCTGGACGGCGAGCGGATCGTGAACTGCGTGCCGGACATCGGCTTTCTCCACAGCGGCTTCGAGAAGCTGGCCGAAGCGCTGGATTACAACCAGTACGTCGTGATCACCGAGCGGATGAACTACGTCTGCCCGATTTCGAACAACCTCACCTGGCACGGCGCGGTCGAGAAGCTCTTCGGGCTCGAGCTCACGCCGCGCTGCAAGGCCATCCGCACGATCCTGGCCGAGCTCGGCCGCATGCAGGACCACCTGCTGAACATCGGCGTTTCGGGGCTCGACCTGGGCGGGCTGACGGCCTTCCTGTACGGCTTCAACGAGCGCGAGATTCTCTATGACCTGGTCGAGGAGATCAGCGGCTCGCGCTTCCATCCCAGCTACACCCGCGTCGGCGGCCTGGCGCAGGACGCTCCGCCGGGTTGGACCGAGCGCGTGCTGAATTTCGTGCGGAACCACCTGCCGCCGGCCTTGCGCGACATCGAGGCCCTGTTGCTGCGCAACCGCATCTTCATCGAGCGCACCAAGGGCATCGGGGTCATTTCGCACGATGATGCGATCAACTGGTCGCTGACCGGCCCGCTCGCCCGCGCCAGCGGCGTGCGACGCGACCTGCGCAAGGACGAGCCCTACTGGTGCTATGCCGACAATTGGGACGGTCAGGGCGCCCCGGCCGTCGATTTCCAGGTACCGATCGCAACCGGCGGCGACGTCTACGCCCGCTTCCTCGTACGGCTGGAGGAAGTGCGGCAGGCCGCCCGGATCGTCGAGCAGCTCGCCACCCGCCTGCCCGACGGGCCGATCAACCTGCTCGACGACAACCGCACGACGCTGCCCGACAAGCGCGAGATCTACTTCTCGATCGAGGGGCTGATCCACCACTTCGAAAAGATCATGACCAACCGCGGATTCCGGCCGCCGGTGGGCGAGGCGTACTTCGCGCAAGAGACCAGCAATGGCGAGCAGGGCTTCTACCTCGTCAGCGACGGCGGCAAGAACCCCTGGCGGGCCCGGTGCCGGCCGCCGAGCTTCATCAACTACCAGGTGTTCCCGAAACTGGTGGTGGGACATCAGATCAGCGACATCCCGGCCGTCCTGAACAGCATCAACGTCATTGCGGCGGAGCTGGACCGGTGAAGCGCGTGGCGCAACCTCGGAGCCCGAAGCGGCGGCGCGGGGCCGTCGCGCGCCCGATGCACCCGTGCGGGACCACCCCGGAGGGGTGCCGGTCCGTAGCCGTGGGCGCAGTCCACACGGATGCGTCACCCACGGACCTCCACCCCGAGGCGCCGACGGCCGCGCTCGAGGCGGCGGGTGTGCCGTGCGCGGTCATCGGCGGAAATGCGGTCGCGACGTGGGTAGCGCAACGCGACGCGGGGGCCGTGCGGGCCCCGAGAGACGTCGACCTCCTGATGCGCCGCGCGGACCTGCTGCGACTGAGGCTGATCGACGCACGGCTCGTGCGGCGCCTGCCCGAGGAGCGGCGGCAACGGCTGCGTGAGGTTCGCGACACCATGGAGTGGGAGTCGGAACCACCGTCATTCTGAGAAGGAGCGTGTGTTGGCCTGGCGAACGATCGATCGCAAGACGGTGGATCCGGACAAGCTCGGCCCGGGGCTGAGCGCGGCCACGCTGGAGAAGATCCGCTCGTTCTTCCCGCGCTATCCGACGAAGCGCGCGGTGTTGCTGCCGGCGCTGCACCTGGCCCAGGACGAACTGGGCTACGTCTCGCTGCGGGCCATGCGGCAGGTCGCGGAGTTGCTCGAGCTGCCGCCCGCGGCCGTCATGGACGTGGTCACGTTTTACACGCATTTCTGGACGCACCCGAAGGGCCGCAAGACGATTGTGTTGTGCCGCTCCCTGTCATGCGAGCTGATGGGCGGCGGGGCCGTGCTCGACGCCCTGCGGGCGAAGCTGGGCATCGGCGAGCACGAGACCACGCCCGACGGGCAATGGTCGCTGATGACGGAAGAATGCCTGGCCGCGTGCGAGCACGCCCCGTGCATGCTCGTCAACGAGCGTCTGTACAAGTGCGTGCGGGTCGAGGACCTGGACCAGATCCTGGCCGACCCCGACGCCGACCGGGTGCCGATGCCGCGGAGTGAGCTCTACGACGCACCTTGTCGCGCCGAACATTCGAGTCCGGCGCCGGGAACGTCGCGCCGGACCTCCGAGTCCGGCGGCCGGGCCTGAGGATCGGCACATGGTTGACGGCGCGCCGGAAGTACGTGCCGCGGAATAGCCGGAGTTGGAACTCCGGCGCTACAATTCGCCACCGTCCGGCGATGCATCTCCGGACGGGGAGGTCCGGCGCAACTGATATGTCATTCGAACGCATACTCATGCGAAACGTCGGCGTGCCGAACAGCACGTCGCTCGAGGTCTATCGCCGCTCCGGCGGCTACGAGGGCGCCGCGCGGGCCCTGGCCATGACGCCCGACGCCCTGGTCGAGCTCGTCAAGCAGGCCAACCTCCGCGGCCGCGGCGGAGCCGGCTTCCCGGCCGGCATGAAATGGTCGTTCCTGCCGGCCGACCGCAAGGTGACGTACTTGTGCGTCAACGCGGACGAATCGGAGCCGCCGACGTTCTCCAACCGAACGTTGATCGACCACGACCCGCACATGCTGCTGGAGGGCATCCTGATCGCGGGGTACGCCACGCGGACGACCGTCGCGTACGTCTACATGCGAGGCGAGTTCTGCGAGCAGTTCCACACGCTCCAGCGGGCGCTGGACGAGGCTTACGCGGCCGGCTACTTCGGCCGGAACATCCTGGGTCGCGGCTACGACCTGGAATGTTACATTCACCGCGGGGCGGGGGCGTACGTGTGCGGCGAGGAGACCGGGCTGATCGAGAGCCTGGAGGGCAAGCGCGGCTGGCCGCGGATCAAACCCCCCTTCCCCGCGGTCGAGGGCGCCTTTCGCCAGCCGACCGTAGTGAACAACGTGGAGACGCTGGCCTGCCTGCCGCATCTCGTGACCCGCGGGCTGAATTGGTGGAACTCGCTCGGCACGCCCAGCAGCCGCGGGCCGAAGCTGTACTGCATCAGCGGACCGGTCAACCGCCCGGGCTGCTACGAGGCCCCGCTGGGCATCACGGTCCGCGAGCTGATCTACGGCGCGGAGTTCGGCGGCGGGATGCGCGACGGCCGGAAGGTCAAGTGCGTCTTCCCCGGCGGGCTTTCGATGGGCGCCCTGCGTGGCGACACGTTCCCGAGGAACCCGGCCGCCCAGCCCGATCCGCGGCAGGACTTCGACGAGCTCGACTGTCGCCTCGACTTCGACGACCCGCGGAACTACGACCTGCTCGGTCTGGGGACGGCCGCGGCCGTGGTCGTGCCCGAGGACGCCGACCTGCGCGACGTGCTGGTCAACGTGACGCGGTTCTACGCCCTGGAATCCTGCGGCCAGTGCACGCAGTGCCGCGAGGGCACGACGTGGATGTACAAGGTTGCGCAGCGCATCCGGGCCGGCGCGGGGCGGAGCTACGACCTCGACCTGCTGGCCGAGACGACGCAGAACATGGGCATGATGCCCGGGCTGTCGATCTGCGGGCTGCCGGACGGGGCGGCCTGGCCGATCCGCACCCTGGTGCAGAAGTTCCGGGCCGAGTTCGAGCGGCACATCGCAGCCCAGCCGCCGGCCGCCGCCGAAGTCTATGCCGAGAGTGTCAACCCGGCCGTCTACGAGCTGCCGGTCGTGCAGGGCCGCGCGCGGCAGAAGATCGGCGGAACGTTTTACCACCCGGAGACCAACCCGCGTTGAGTTGGCGCACCGCAGCGGCGCAGAGCGCCGCAAAGGGTTGCAGGGCAGAGAGAAAGTGGAAATGCAGGCTCAACCGCATACACGCGACGCCGTCGTTCCCAGAACGGCTGCGCCACTTGTCCTTCCGAACCCGCGCAGCGGCGTGAGGAATCTGGCCACGAACGCGGATCGACCGCACCCGCGCGCGCCGCACGCGACGCCTGGCCACCCATCGTCCTCTCCGCGGCCCACGGCGCTCACCGCGTCTTCGCCCGCATCGAATCTGGAGCAGCCCCGTGCCCCGCATCATCATTGACGGCAAGCCAGTCGACTGCCGCCCCGGGATCCCGGTCCTCCAGGCCGCGCTCGAGGCCGGCTGGGATGTGCCCCACTATTGCTATCACCCGGGCCTGTCCATCGTCGCCAGTTGCCGCCTGTGCCTGATGGAAATGAAGCTGCCGCACCCGCGGACGCAGGAGCTGGTCTGGGCCCCCAAGCTGTTCCCCTCCTGCCAAACCCCCGTGAAGGACGGTTTGGAGGTCCGCTTCGATTCCGACGCCGTCCGCGCCAACCAGCGATCCACCCTCGAGTACTACCTGCTCAACCACCCCCTCGACTGCCCCGTGTGCGACAAGGCCGGCGAGTGCTACCTCCAGGACTACACCGAGGAATTCGGTCCCGCCACCTCGCGCATGATCGAGGACAAGCAGAAGAACCCCAAGAAGGACCTCGGCTCGCACACCCTGCTCTACCAGGACCGCTGCGTCCTCTGCACCCGCTGCGTCCGCTTCTGCGATGAGATCGCCGGCACCGGCGAACTCGCGGTCGTCAACCGCGGCAGCCGGGGTGAGATCGACGTTTTCCCCGGCCAGCCGCTCGAAAACCCCGTCCAGGGCAACGTCGTCGACCTCTGCCCGGTCGGGGCCCTGCTCGACAAGGATTTCCTCTTCCGCCAGCGCGTCTGGCTCCTCCAGTCCGCCAAGTCCGTTTCCCCCGCCAACAGCCGGGGCGAGACCATCTGGATCGACTTCAACGAGCAGGGCGTCCACCGCGTGCGGCCGCGCTACAACGAACGTGTCAACGAGTGGTGGATCAGCGACGAGTCGCGCTTCTTCTGGAAGCACATCTATCGTCCGGACCGGCTACGCGAGCCGCGGGCCCGGACTGCACAACAGCCGAGGGCGGCTGTTCCACAACAGCCGGGGGCGGCTGTTCCACAACAGCCGAGGGCGGCTGTTCCACAACAGCCGAGGGCGGCTGTTCTACAAGGTGTGGCACCGCCGCCCTCGGCGGTGAGCCCCGAGCTGCACCCGGTGAGCTGGGAGCGGCTGCCGGAGCTCATCCGCGGGCAACTGGCGGCCGCCAGCGGCGAGGCCGGCCCCGTGCTCGCGGCCGTTCTGAGCCCGATGATGGCCTGCGAGGAGGCGTGGCTGCTGGCCAAGTTCATCCGCGGACTGGACCCGCACGCGTTGCTGGTCCTGGGGCACGTGCCGGTGCGGGGCGACGATGTGACGCTGCGCAAGGGCTTCTTGATCCCCGCGGAGAAATGCCCCAACCGCCGTGGGATCGAAACGCTGCTGACCCATTTCGGCGGACCGACGGCCGACCTGCGGACGTTCCTCGGCCGGGCAGCCGAGGGCGGCGTGCGGGCGGCGTACGTCGTTGGCGGGTACGCGGAAGACTGGGTCACGCCGGAGATGGCGGCGGCGCTCGGCCGCGTGCCGGCGCTGATCGTGCACGACCTGTTCCCGTCGGCGCTCGATGAACACGCGGCCGTGCAGATTCCTGGGGCGACGTGGGTGGAGCGCGAAGGCACGTTCATGAACCGCGACGGGCTGCTCCAGCCCTTCGAGCGGGCGCGGACGATCCTCGAAGGTGTGAAGCCCGACGGACAACTGTTCCACGAGCTCGCCGGCCGGCCGGGGCTGTTTCGTGCCCGGCGGGTGCGTGAGGAGATGGCGGCCGAGCTGCCGGCCTTTGCGAGCGTATTTGAGCCGCAACCACTGCCGGAGCACCAGCATTGACCCGCGAGAGCTACAGCATCCGTGTCATGGCGAACAGCGCACGCAGCGTGTCATTCCGAGCCGCGCAGCAGCGCGTAAGCCGGCCGCAAGTGGAGGTCGCGTACGTCTGCGGAGCATCCGCTCCGACGGGGTTGTGCGCGCGCCGTGCCAGATTCATCGTCGGTCGCCGCGGCGACCTCGCTCGGAATGACACCGCGAAGAGAGTTGCTTCATGACCGACCCCACCGTAGCCCGCATCGAACGCACGCTGCGCAACCCGCTGGTCATCTTCGGCGCCGGCGCGGTGTTCGCCCTGCTGACCGGATTGGGCCTGTGGCTGGCGTTTCCGCTATACCGCGACCTGCTGGCCGACCCGTTCTGGTTCCCCATCGTCGTCATGGGCGTGATGCTGTTTCTGATCCTGAACGCGACCGCGGTCTGCATCCTGGGCGAGCGCAAGGTCGCGGGCTGGACGCAGGACCGCTTCGGGCCGAACCGCGTCGGTTTCTGGGGGCTGCTCCAGCCGATCGCGGACGGTGTGAAATTCCTGCTGAAAGAGGACATCGTCCCGCGGAACGTGGACAAACCGCTGTTCTTCCTGGCCCCCTCGATCTCGCTGCTGATTGCGCTGATCGGCTTCGCGATCATCCCCTGGGCGGGCAATGTCGCCTGGCCCTGGGCGCCCGGCGTGACGGTCCGCACGCAGGTCGCCAGCGTGGACATCGGTGTCCTGTACATCCTCGCGGTCGCGTCACTGGGGGTCTACGGCATCGTGCTGGCCGGCTACGCCAGCAACAACAAGTACTCCTTCTACGGCGGCATCCGGGCCACCGCCCAGATGATCAGCTACGAGCTGCCGATGGGCCTGGCGCTGCTGTGCATCCTGCTCGTGGCCGGCTCGCTACGGCTGGAAGAAATCGTCCGCCAGCAGGCCGAGACCGGCCTGTGGTACATCCTGTTTCAGCCGCTGCCGTTCTTCCTGTTTCTGGTCAGCAGTTTCGCGGAGACCAACCGCGCCCCGTTCGACCTGGCCGAGGCCGAGCAGGAGCTGGTGGGCGGCTTCCACACCGAGTACAGCGCCATGAAGTTCGCGATGTTCTTCCTGGCCGAGTACGCCCACATGATCACCGGCAGCGCGGTCATGGTGGCGCTGTTCTTCGGCGGCTGGCACCTGTGGGGGCTGCCGAGCGCGGAGAACACCGCCTGGTGGGCCATGCTGCTGCGGCTCGGCGTCTATCTCGCCAAGGTCGTGCTCTTCATCTGGGTCTTCATGTGGGTCCGCTGGACGCTGCCGCGCTTCCGCTTCGACCAGCTCATGCGGCTGGCCTGGCAGGGTCTGGTCCCCGCCGGCATCGGGCTCGTGACCGGCACGGCCCTGCTGGCCGCGGCCGGCCTGCACCGGGCCTGGTGGGCCAATCTCGGCCTGAACGTGCTCGTGCTGGCCGTCCTGCTCGCGCTCGCCGCCCGCAGCCGCCGCCCGGTCACCGGCCGCCAGGAGGACCTTCCGCCGGTGCAGGTGGCGTGAACAGGGGTCTGACGTGTTACGGCAGACCGAGCAGCCCAGAGACACGTCATTCCGAGCGAGATCGCCGCAGACGATCGACGAAGAATCCGGCCGCGGAGGGCGGAACCTCGGTCCCCGGATGATACGCAAGTGTGATCCGGTGCCATGCGTGGCCAGATGCGTCGTCGCTGCGCTCTTCGGCATGACAGCGAGGAGCTGACAGCTACAATACTCGTATGCGTGACGAAGATATTCTGCTAATCCGCGAACCCCAACTGACGCCCGCCGAGCGGCTCTACCTGCCACAGATCCTCGACGGCATGAAGACCACCTTGCAGCACATGTTCAACGTGCGGCGTCGCGAGGAGGTCGTCACTCAGTACCCCGACGAGCAGCGTCCCCTGCGCGTGACCAACTACCGCGGCGTGCACCGCCTCAACCGCGATCCGGACGGCCGCGTGGCCTGCGTGGCCTGCTTCATGTGCAGCACGGCCTGCCCCGCCCGCTGCATCCACATCGAGGCCGGCGAAAGCCCCTGGCCGGACCGCGAAAAGTACCCGGTCAAGTTCGACATCGACGAGTTGCGCTGCATCTACTGCGGCATGTGCGAGGAGGCCTGTCCCGTCGACGCGATCGAGCTCACCCCCCACTACGAGCTGGTCGCCCGCACCCGCGAGGAGATGATCTTCGACAAAGAGAAGCTCCTCCGCGTGTATGACGAGACCAAGGACCGCAAGCCGCGCCGCAACCCCCCGATCACCGACTACGGCCTCACGGGCGGCCAGCCTCGCGACGCCGGCCGGCCCAACGTCGAACCGAAAATCTGACCGCGGCGGCCCGTCATTCTCGGTCCGCCTCCGGGCGGCCCCGCGCCTGGTTCGCTCCGCAGCGGACCGAAGCGCATAGTTTGCTGCCGCCGACGCGGACATCCGCCGCATCCGGTCCCGTCCACCCGTGTACAAGTCGGCAGCGGGAGGTACCCGGAACCGCTGGCCGGACACCCGGCGGCCGCGTAGGATGAGCCGATGCGACGAGGAGCGCACATGCACGCACACGCGCGACACTGGACACGCTGGGGGCTGCTGGCGGTCGTCCTGCTGGCGGTGTTCATCACCGGTTGTGACCCGACGATCCGCGCCACGGTGGAGAACGGTGTCATCAGCAGCAGCACGGCCCTCTTCGGCTCGTTCCTGCGGGCCGCGATCGAGTTGTGGCAGGAGTCCGTGACAGCCAACTCGACGGCCGCGATGATCGTGTTCTGACGCCCCGCGTATCTGACAAACTGACCGCTCGGCGGTCTCAGATCACCCCACCAGCAACTGCACGAAGGGGTTGATGTCGCCGAAATCGGTGGTCCCGTCGCCGTTGACGTCGCCGTTCTCTTCCGGGCAGCCCGGGTACGTCGCCTGCCACGCCGCCAGGTCCGTCAGCCGCAGCACGAACGCGCCGATGTCGCCGAAGTCGACCCACCCGTCGCAGTTCAAGTCGCCCCGCACCACCCCGAAATCGAGCGTCACCGTCACGATCTGCGAGTTCCCCGCCGCGCTCGTCACCCGGAACGTAAAGCTGTCCAGCCCCGACGCATTCGCGCTCGGCCGCACCAGCCGGTACGGCCCGCTCTGCCCGGGCGGGATCGTCGCCTGCACCGGATTCGACAGCACCTCGAACGTCAGCGGCACATTCGGGTCGTCGAACGTCGCCGGCAGCTCGACCACGGCCGGGCTGTCCGCCCGCAACGGCTTGATGTAGCTGAACGCGGCCGGCGGTTGCCCGCCCGGCGTCCCGGGGGCGTGGGCAATGTCGAGCACGACCGGGGCGCTGCGAACGCGCTGACCGTCGGCATAGAACGCCTCGGCCTGTACGCGGGCCGGCCCCGAACCGAGCGTCAGTCCGTTCACGACCAGTGTGGCCGCGCTGCCCGGGGCGGCTGCGAGCACGCGTCCGTTCTGCACGACGCGCACCTCGAGCACGCCGGCGCCCGTCGTCGTGATATCGAACGAAAACGGGGTGGCCCAGTTGCCGGTGGTGAGCAGCGGATCGATCGTGACCGAACGCCCGCGGTTGTCGATCGTCAGGCTGCCGACCCAGCGCCCGACGGATTTCACCAGGGTGTTGTCGTAGGCGAGCACGCGGAGGTCGTGCCAGCCGTCGGCGTACAGCGTCGTGTCGATGTTGAACGCGCCGCCCGGCGGGCCGAACGCGCGGCGCACGCCGTCGATCAGCAGGTCGAGATAGGCGATCGTCGCGGACGGATGCGCCGTCGACGCCGTCGGATCGATACGGACCGTGCCGCTGACCGGACCGGCCGGCGGGTCGGGCACGTCCACCACCGGCAGATAGGCAAACGGCCGCGTGATCGGATCGCCGTACAGCAGCGCCTGGAAGGGGGAATAGGCGGCGCTACGCAGCGCGGCCTCGCCCAGCGAGAGCCCCTGGAAGTAGAAGACGTGCATCCGCGGATGTGGGAACTTGCCCGGATAATTGCACGGCTCCTCAACCGTGCCCCACGACCCGCTGGCGCCCTTGGTGATCCAGGCCGAGACCTTGGTCTGCGAGCCGGTGTCGAACTTGGCGGCATAGCTGGTCAGGTGGTCGCCGAACGCGCCCGGCAGGATCGTCATGTCGGTTCCGACGAGGTCGGGATTCGGCCAGCCGGTCATGATTCCCAGGCAATCGTGGTTCCCCGAAGGGAGGATCGCATACATGTGCAGGGCCTGGCCCCCGAGCCCGATGATCGACGCCACGGCGGCGTCGAAGTAGGGGTCGCGCGGGCCGCTGCGGGCCTCGTCGGTGGTCTCCATGAAGTAGAAGCGGCCGGCGGGGCGCGTGCCGTCGGCGCCGACGCTGCGGTCGATCATGGCGATGGTCTGCGCCGGCGTATTGCCCTGCGCGCCGGAGTAGCCGAGCTGCGCACCGATGAAGTAGCGGCGGGCCGAGGGACTGTTGCTCGGCGCGCCGTTCAGGTACGCCAGCGAGCTGTCGAAGCCGCGAGCCTGGTCGGTGCTGCTGTAGTACCGGTTCGGGTTGCTGACCGGCAGCCCGCCCAGAATCTCGTCCGCGACAAACGCCAGCGTGTACGCCCCGCTGATCGAGAAGCGGGTGACCGGCGAGCAGGCATCCGTGATATACCCGGCCGCGGGCACGTAGAACACGTTCCCGGACGGTATCACGATGTAGTCGGCGTGGTCCGTGATGTCCGCGTTCGTGAGGCTGCCGAACAGGGCGTCGAGTTTCAGGTCTGAGAACGTGGCATAGTTGGCCGCGCCCGGCGCCATATAGATGATGTTCGAATCGGGGATGTTCCGAGCTTGGCGGTAGTAATTGCCGACATACAGCGCGTCGCGATCGCCGGGGTCCATGATCAGGACCACGTTTTCCGGACTCCCGCCGCCCAGCGCCACCGGCGCGAAGACCCCCGCGGCCAGGGCAGCCAACCCGAAGAACAGGGACCGCCGATCAAACATGGGCTTCATTTCGTGTCCTCCGTCGACCGCGGCCGCCGGCGGGTGTCCGCGCGACGCCGGTTACCCGCATTCTAGCAATTGCGGCCTGCCGTCGGAACGATCGTGTCGCTTCCCCAAAGCCCCCTGAACACCCCGGTTATCGCGCAGTCGCAGGGGCCGGCGCAACCGCGCCGGAACCGTTCCTGCCCCAAAAAGTGCATGTGTGCGAAAGATGGATGCCCGGCAGCCGAAGGGTCATTAGAGACGTGCGGGCACGACAGCCGACGAGTCCCCACTCCGATGAGGGTGACAACGCAAAAGGTCGAGCCGGGTGGTTGGGGGGCCCCGGCCCGGCCTGCCCGTGCCGCGACCGGGCCCCGCTGGCTCGCGGTCCTGCACGTGACCTCAACGCCCATATCGGCCGCCCAGACCTCCACCGCAGACGTCGCCGAAACGGTCGACACACTGGCCGCGGGCGGAGCCGGCGGCGTGTTTCTGGTCAACGAACGGCTCGGACATCAAACGCTGCTGCGGCTCGCACGGGAGATCGCCCGCGCTCACCCGCGGCTCCTCTTCGGCGTCTGCTGCCGCGATCTGCGACCCCAGGACGTCTTTTGTCGTGTGTCGGTGGAGGTAGCGGCCGCCTGGTGCCCGCCTGAGATGCTGACACCAGGCGAGCCGCCTTCGCTGGCCGCGATCGCCCGCGCGCGCCGCGAAAGCGGCTGGCCCGGACTGCTGTTCGGCGGCCTGTTCGCCCACCGGGCCCGTCCGGGTCGGCTGTCCGCTCTGGCGCTCTGGGCGGAACTGCTCGACGTGATCGTGATCGAGCCGTCCGGTGCGCGCGGCCACCCGAACCCGGCGCAGCTCACAAGGATGCAGGCCACCCTGCCGGACAACGCATTCGCCTTGGCATTTCGGGCCCGCGAGTGCCCATCCGCCCCGCCCGCCCTGCGTCGTTGGCCGCTGCTGGAGGGGCTCCCGCCGGCCGCGGCCGAATCACAGGGCCACGGCTCGGCGGAGTAGCACCGGACTCCGCCCCGCGCCGCCGACCACCGGTCTCCGCCTCCCGCGCCTGTCGTTCCGACCCGCTGCTGACGTCCCGGATCCCCCGCGCCGGCGAGTCCGTGTATCATTCCGCCCGGAGACCGACATGCGAGCGCGACCGCTCAGATTGCTGGCCATCTGCGCGCTGTGCGGGCCCGTCGTGGCTCAGGACACCCGGGCGGAGCCGCAGCCCTTCGACGCGTGCGGCGTACTGATCGCGGGGGCGGGCTGTACGCTCATCGAGGCGGCCGGCGGACGGTATGTAGTCCCCGACGCCGGCGACTTCGCGTTCGGCGAGGCGGTGCGGGTGGTCGGCACGCTCGACCCCGAGTGCCTCACCATCTGCGAGGCGGACGGGTGCATTCGCGGCGCGGTCGTCTACGACCCCGCCCTGCTGCCCTGCGGCACCGCGATTCCCGACCTCCCCGCCGACCTGGTCAGCGGGCTCTGCACGGCCGCCAGCGGCGCGATTGCGGGTCTGGCCGCGGGCGGCGTGTGGCTGGGCCGCCGCCGCGGACGCGCGCTCGGCGGCTGACCTGCACAGCAAGCCGGCGAAGCCCGTCTGAGGCAGACGTTCGAGCGCGCGCCACAGGGCGAGGCGGTGGCCGTCCTCTCCCGACCGCAAATCGCAGTTCTCGGTCCTCGCGCGCGGCGCGCGGCGCGAACTTCCCGCGGTGCGCTCCCTTCGCCGGACGACCGCTAATCCTCCACCGATCGATCCGCGCGCGCTGAGCGCCTCGGACGTGACGCGCCGGCGCGGGCAGACCGCCGCATTATGTGCCGCACGCGGTGGGGGGCAGGAATCACGCATTTGCACCGGGCACCTGCCGTTTTGAACGCTTCTGGTCGGACTTCGGTTTCGCGACCGGCAAGGAGAAAACGGCATGGCACTGACAGTCAACAACCTCGGCACATTGACTCTGCTCAACGTCCTGAACCGGACATCGGCGGCCCAGTCGAGCGTCATGGAGAAGATGTCGACTGGCAACATGATCAACCGCGGTGCGGATGATCCCGCCGGGTTGCTGGCCCTTACCCGCCTCGACACGGAGCTGACGGCGGTCAACGCCGGCATTCAGAACAACCAGCGCACGGACGCCATGCTCGGCGTGGCGGACAATGCGCTGACCGAGATCGGGAGCCTGGTGGACGAGATCCAGCGGCTGGCCCAGGAAGCGGCCAACGACGCGGGCCTGACGTCCGACGAGCTCTCGGCCTATCAGTCGCAGATCGACGACGCGATCGCGTCGATCGACCGCATCGTCGCCAACACCAACTTCAACGGCAAGAAGCTGCTGGACGGCTCGCTGGCGATGAACGTCAGCAACAACGTCGCCACCAGCATCAGTGACGTGAAGGTCTACAGCCGCAAGAGCGGTACCAGTGACGTCACGCTGTCCGTTTCGCTGGCGACCGCGGCCAAGGTGGCCAGTGCCACCAACATCATGACCGCGGCCTTCACCAGCAGCGGCAGCTTCTCGGTCACCGGAAAGCTGGGCACGGCGGTGATCAAGTTCACGACCACCGACACGTCGGCGACGATCATGACGAGAATCAACGCCGCCAAAGCCCAGACCGGAGTCTCGGCCGTCGGCGCCGGCGTCGACCTGTACAGCACTACTTACGGGTCCGACTCGTTTGTTCGTGTGAAGCTGATCGAAGGTCCGGCCTCATCGATCGTCGAGAAGGACGTGCAGGGTACGGACGCGGTGGTACGGATCAACGGCCAGAAGACCGCGGTCGACGGCCGGTATGTGACGTACAACGGCGAAGGCATCGCGCTCTCGCTGAACATCACGACCAACACCACCGGCACGTACTTGCTCAAGGTCAAGGGCGACAACGGCGCGGACAAGAGCGGTGCCACGTTCAACCTGGGCACCAACTCGACCACGCGGGCCACGATCGGCATCGACGGCGTGTACTCCACGCAGCTCGGCAACCGTACCGACGGTTACTTGCGTACGGTCCAGAGCGGCGGGGCCAACTCGCTGATCGAAAACCCGGCCCAGGCCGCCATGATCGCCAAGGCTGCGGCCCTGCAAATCTCGACCCTCCAGGGCCGGATCGGCGGGTTCCAGAAGTTCCAGGTCCGAACCTCGCTGAACTCGCTCAACGACGTCAAGGAAGGCCTCGAAACCGCCCGCAGCGTGATCAACGACGTTGACTACGCGATCGCGAGCGCCGAACTCAACCGGCACAACGTGCTGTTGCAGTCCGCCATGTCGTTGCTCGGCTTGGCGAATCAGCAGAGCTCGCAGGTGCTGGCACTGCTGCGGTAACCGCCGGGCTGCCGGTAACCATACGCACACCGGGCGGCCTTCGCCGCCCGGTTCTTTTTATTGCGCCGCCCCTTCCCCGTTCCCTGTTCCCGGTTCCCCGTTCCCCGTTCCCTACTCCTCGCACGGCATGTCGAAATCGACCGCCTGCCGCCCCTCCTCGTCGATCCCCAGCGTCTCGGTGGCAAGGCGGAATTGCAGCAGCTCGGTCCAACGGCTCCGCTTGGCCAGGTTCAGGCGGTTGCTCGCCGTCCGCACCTCCTCCTCCGCCTCCACCACGTCGCGGTTATCGAGGTCGCCCATTTCCTCGAAGCGATAGCGGGCCAGTTCCCGCCGCCGCTCGGCCACCTGCACGTTCCGCTGCTCGATCGCCACCGACTTGTCCGCGAGTCGCACCCGGTGCACCGCCCGCCGGACGTCCGCCCGGATGCTTTCCTCCCCGTCCAGGTACTCGCGCTGCGCCTGCCGCACGCCGATCATCGCCCGCCGCAGGTCGTTCCGCTCCTTGGTGCGCTCGAGCGGCAGCGCGAGCAGCACCTCGCTTCGCCACACCGCCCGGTTCCAGCCGATTGCGGCCACGTTGTAATGCTGCGGGTCCGTGTCCATCGTCAGCGTGTTCGTCCAGTTCAGGTCCGGCAGCAGCGCGTTCTTGCTGACCGCCACGCCCCGCCGGGCGTCGTCAATCCGGTCGGCCAGGGTCTTCAGGTCCAGCCGCCGCGACAGCGCCACCTGGATCGCGCCCCGCTCGTCGTCGATCGCGGCCGGCGGCATCAGCAATGGGTACACGCCGGCCTCGATCTGCCGCTCGATCGTCTCGATGTCCTCGATATCATCCTGGCCGAGCGGCTCGTCGACCGGCATCCCGATCGACAGCTTGAACTGATCCGCCGCGGACCGCAGCGCCTCACGCGCGTCGAGCACGTTCTTCTCCGCGGTGACCACGGCCTGCTCGGCCCGCAGCGTGTCGAGCACGTTCGCCTGCCCCCGCTCCTCCAGTGCCCGCGCCCGTTCGAAGTCGGCTGCGAGGTTGCGGTAGCTCTGCTCGGCGTCGTACACCGCCTGCTTCAGCACCAGCAGGCCGAAGTACCCCTGCGCCACGTCGACCAGTTGCGCCTGGCGATACCGTTCGAACGTCCGCACGGCGTAGGTCAGCTCGCGCTCCAGTTGAATCAGCGTCTCCCGGGCGACATGGCCCGCGCCCCGCAGAAACGGGATGTTGAGCCCCAGCTCGACCACGCCGCCCTCGGCCGCCGTGATGGATTGCTTCACGTCCCGAATGAGCGTACTGATCGCGCTGGCCGTGAACTGCCCGCCGTACGGCAGGCGCTGGGCGACCGAGAGATCGGCCACGAAGCGCATCGCCTGGTCGAACCCGCTGTCCTCCCCGAAATTGCCGTACACCGTCCGCAGGTTGCTGGCGAAGATCGGCGTCCACAAGTGCCGCTCGAGCGTCAGCGCCAGCGCGGACAGGTAGAGGTCTTCCTTCGCCGTCATGTACTCGCGCTGGTGTTGCTGCGCATACGCCAGCGCGCCGGTCAGCGTCAGGAGCCGCTCGGAACGCGTGAGCGGAGTTTCGGCCGCCGACTCGCCCGGTGCACTCGGGCGTGAACCCGGGGGCGAGAGCCGTTCGGATTCGGCAGCCGAAGCGCCGACCGCCGCGAGACCTTCGGGCGACGGCCCGGCCGAGGGCGGATCAGCCGGCGGCGCGGCTTCGTTCGGGGCGCCTGCGGGCTGCGACGCCGTCGGCGGAATCTCGTAGCCGGGCGGGAGCTGCGGCACGCTTGGGTTCGGGCCGTATTCGTACGCCGTCTTCGGCGTTCGCGGCACGGCCGGAGTGCAGATCTGCACCTGGCCGCGCAGTCCCAGCGCGCCCCGCTGCCGCTCGGCGATCAGCCGGGCCACGTCCCGGTCCGCCTGCCGGGCCAGCTCGTGGCAGCCCCCCAACGACACGCCGCCCGTCAGCAACAGGATCCACCGCACCCACCGGCACCGGTCGCGCACACCTCGCCCCCCTCCCGGCATGCGCGGACCGCGCCTCACCGCCGCTGTCCTCATGGCCACCTCGCGTCGCGGGCCACCGGTCCCCGATCCCGAATGATACGGCCACCCCACCGCAGCCGAAACCGCAACGGCTGGACCCACGCCGCCGCGGTCCGCCCGTTTCCGATGGACCCTCGCCTACCGGCGGCGCTCGCGCGCCCGCCTGTGGGTCCGAGACCAACAGCTCGGCGTCCCTTCGTACCCGCCGGCGTGCCGCCCTATAATCCGCGCCCGGACGGCCACGGCCGCCGCGACCGCATGCGAATCTCGCTCGCCACCAAGTACCGCATCCTCTTCGGGCTGGCCGTCGTGCTGATCATCGGCGCGGCCCTCGCGGTCCCCTGGTACTACATGGAATCGCTGTTGCTCATGCAGCCCTACCGCGAGGCGCAGAGCCTGGCCGAGAACTACTTCCGGCTGGTGCTGCCGGCGCGCGAACCCGGCGCGGGCGAGTCCGGGGCGACCGGCGTGCACGGCGGCAAGTTCGCCCTGGACCCGGATCTGCCGCCGGCCGAGCCGGTTTTCGTGCGGCTCGAGGCCAACCCTGACGACCCGCAGTCGATCCTGGCCCAGCTCAAGCGCGACCCGTTCGTCGACACCGCCTTCCGCGCGTTCCGCAAGCGCCCGCTCAGCGATTCGTATCATCGCACGACGTGGGAGGAGAGCGGCCGCCGCTTCCGCTACGCGCGGGCGGTGTGGGTGACGCGCCGCTGCCTGAATTGTCACGACGAGGGGCGGAGTGCCCGGCCGTTTCGGGAAAACCAGTTCGCCGGCATGATCCTGGTGAATCTGCCGGCCGAGCTGAGCCGGCAGGCGTCCTTCATGAACCGCCTGGTGATCGTGCTGGCCGGCGCGCTGGCGGGCATCTTCGCGATCCTCGTGTTCTACCTGATCACCTCGCGGTTCATCCTCGCGCCGATCCAGGAGCTGCGCGCGGTGGCGCTGCGGGTCGCCGAAGGCGACCTAGCGGTGCGCTCCAACGTGCAGACCGGCGACGAGTTCGAGCAGCTCGCCGTCACGCTGAACACCATGCTCGAGCGGCTGCGGGTCTCGCAGGAGGAGCTGCGCAAGGCCAACCGGCTGCTGGACGAGAAGCTCGAGCAGATGGCCGAGGCGAACGTGGCCCTGTACGAGGCCAACCGGGTCAAGAGCGAGTTCCTCGCCAGCGTCTCGCACGAGCTGCGCACGCCGCTGACCAGCATCATCGGCTTCGCCGAGCTGCTGCGCGAGACGCCGCAAGGCGACGGCGACCCGCGCACGCTGCGCTATGCCGAGAACATCCTGATCTCCGGCCGCATCCTGCTGGAGATCATCAACGACCTGCTCGACCTGGCCAAGATCGAAGCGGGGCGGACCGAGCTGCGGTTGGAGAGCGTGGCGTTGGCGGGCCTCTGCGCCACGCTGCTGGATCACGTGCGGCCGCTGGCGGACCGCAAGCGGCTGACGCTGGAGCTGGCGGCGGAGGACGGGCTGCCGCCGGTGACCACCGATCCGGGCAAACTGCGGCAGATTCTGTTCAACCTGCTGTCGAACGCGATCAAGTTTTCGCCCGAGGGCGGCCTGGTGCGCTTGAGCGCGCGGCGCGACGGCGACAGCCGGGTGCATCTGGCGGTGCGCGACACCGGGCCGGGGATCGCCACCGAGCACCAGCAACTGATCTTCGAGAAGTTCCGGCAGATCGACCAATCGGCCACGCGCGAGCACCACGGGACCGGGCTGGGCTTGGCAATCGCGAAAGAACTCACGCAGTTGCTGGGGGGCGAGATCGGCGTCGAAAGCGAGCCGGGCCAGGGCGCGACGTTTTGGGTGCTGCTGCCGATCGTGGTGCCGGAGCCGCGCGGTGCGGGCAAACCCGCGTAGCACCCCGCGCCCTCGCGCGGCAGTTCTTGTGGCACCGCCGCCCTCGGCGGTGGTCCGTGTGCCACTGCCGTGTCGGCAGTGCGTTCCGCGCCCTCGCGCAGCAGTTCTTGTGGCACCGCCGCCCTCGGCGGTGTTGTGCGCATGGTGGGCCAGCAGGCTGGGCTGAGGACGGGTAAACCGTACGCGAGTTGAGTGGCGCTGAACGCGGCCGCTCAGCCCAGCCTACCGCTGACAAGTCCGGGCAGCACAAAGAAACGGCACGTGTAGGGGGCGACGCCTGCGGCCGTCGTCCGCAAAAAAGTGGTTGTGAAACGGCTCCCAGCTCGGTATACCGGCCGTACAGGTTCGAAATCGGCGGCCGTCGAACGCGCGGTGGAGCGCACCGCGGGTTTGCTCGGAGTGCCCCGTGTCGACCTGCGCGTCGAGTTGCCGCAGCCTGCCGGACGGAGAGTTTTCGAGGGTGGTGGCCGATGGCAAAGCGACCGACGGACGACGAACTGGAGCGCTACTTGCGGGGCAGACTGACGCCGGCGCAGCAGCGGCGCATCGAGGCGGCGCTGCGCGCTTCGGCCGATCTCCAAGCTCGGCTCACGGCGCTGCGGCAGGAGCAGGAGACGATCGAGGCCGTGAAGGATTCGTTCGCGATCCGGCTGCCGGAGAACGAAGAGGAACGAATCGTATCGCGCGCCACGAAGCGGCTTGGCACGACGCTGGGTCGGGGCCGGACCTGACCAGGTCAAAACGGTTTGTCACGTCGATGTGGACATGAGGATGAGGCGCAGTTACGAATGAGCAAGCGGGGTGTTGCCGGCAGTCTGCTTCTGGCGACTTGCGCGAGCGCGGCTTTGGGCGGCGAGTGGATCGGACCGGATCTTCTCAACAACGATTGGGCGACCTGGTCGATCTCGGGCACCGGCGGGTGGTTCAAGTCACGCCTTCAGGGCGGCGCGCTCCAATTTGGCACGTTCAACTACACGGTCTTCAATCTCACCACAGATCGGACCGGAACGGCGTCGCGGGCGCTCTCGGTCGAGCCGGGCAAGCGTTACGTTTACGAAGTGTCCGGCATGAATACGCGCGGTGTTGTCGTGCCACCGGCGAACAGCGAGTGGTGGATCGAGCTCGGGAGCCAAGCTAGCGATCATGTGGGGAGCACTAGCTGGACATCCCGATCACTGATGACAGTCACTGACACCGGCACGCTTACACTGGCGGCCAAGGGTCGGGTCTGGGCGAGTCCGCCCGCGGAAGTCAATTTCCTTTACACCCAGCACGGCTCAGCGACGGTTCGCCAAGTGGTGTATCCGCCCCAACTGGACATCACGCCGGGCGAGGTCCGCGCGAACTCGGAGTCACCCGGCGGTGCTACGGCGACTGTCTGCCTGACGCTGAGCAGCCTGAGTGATGCCGACGAGCCTACGGCCTGGAGCATGGACTGGGGGGATGGGATGATCGAGCCTGAACTCGCGCTAAATGAAACGCATTCGCACGTGTACACGCTGACAGATGAGAACAGCCACACCTGGACGGCCGTCCTGTCGGGCGAAAACCAGGCCAGCAGCGCGGCGGACTTGAGCACCGTCACACTCCTCCGCCGGCCCGCGATCGTCCTCCGCGTGAACGGTGTGCCCGCGAATGAGGGCGCCACGCTCGATGTCAACATCCTGCAAAACCCGCTCCTCGTACTGTCGCTAACGGACTCGATCGGGTACATTGAAGAGACTCGCTTCTTCATCCCCGAACGACTAGACGTGCTGGGCCCGGAACTGGTCTACATGGGCACGGTGTTCGGACCCGCGGACATCGGGCTGGTGTTCCCCCTTACAGTGACCATTAGCAACACCGGTTCCGGCATAAACTGTGACACGGTTTCGGCCACCCTGGCTGTCACCGCCCAGGCTGGAGACATGAACTGCGACGGAATGATTGACTTCGGCGACATCAGCCCGTTCGTACTGGCCTTGAGCAATCCCTTCCACTACCCGGATTACTACCCGAACTGCAACATCGTGCTCGCCGACATCAATGGCGACGACTACGTGGACTTTCGCGACATCAACCCCTTCGTCGCGATCTTGACCGGACGTCGGTGAGTTACGTGTCGAGCCAGCCGCCACAAACGAAGATCGTGGCCGCCCGAGCCGAGTTGGCGGATTACCACCTGCTGCGCCGCATCGGTGCCGGCAGCTACGGCGACGTGTGGCTGGCGCGCGACGCGGTCGGGAAGCTCGTGGCCGTCAAGATCATCGACCGGGAGCGGTTGGCGCTGGTGTCCGGCTCGAACCGCGAGGAACGCGCGCTGGGGCTTCTGCGCACCGAGCTGCCGGAGCATCCACACCTGATCCGGGTCCATCACGTCGGCAACGACGGCCCGCGTTTGTATTACGTGATGGACCTGGCGGATGATTGCAAGACCGGTTTCCAACCGGTCGGAAGACAGGTCGGAGATGTGTCCCACAGTGCCCCGGCTGCGGCACACACTGACCTCGAGACCTACCGGCCACGAACGCTGGCCGACCTGACCGCCGCCGGGCCGATTCCGGTTGCCGACGCCATCGCCGTTGTCCGCGAACTTCTCGACGCCGTCCGCTGCCTGCACGACCACGGCGTCGTGCATCGCGACATCAAGCCGTCGAACATCCTCTCCGTGGGCGGCGTGTGGAAACTCGCCGACATCGGGCTCATGGCGGAAGAAGCAACCGCCATGACGACGGTCGGCACACCCGACTTCATGCCGCCGACGGGGAAGATCGACCGAACCGCCGACCTGTACGCGCTGGGCAAGCTGCTCTATTGCCTGACCACGGGCAATCCGGCCCGGTCTTTTCCGAGCATTCCGCGGACGTTGCTGACGCAGGCGGGTCGTGGCCCGCTCGCTGCAATCAACGACGTGATCACGCGCGCCTGCCACGTTCGTCCTGAACACCGCTTCACATCGGCACAGGCGATGGACGACGCGCTCCGTCAATGCCTGCGCCGGCTCGAACGCGGCGACCACATCAGCCGCTGGCGGTACGTGACGGTCATCGGGATCGCGCTGGCCGTCACGCTCGGCGCGTTGACGGCTTGGCGGGTGGCGGGAAGAATCGGCCCGCCGGTCCGGCCGGCGGGGACGACCGAAGCACGCGAAGCCGGCTGGATCTCACTATTCAACGGGGTCGACCTGACCGGCTGGTACAACCACAGGCCGTTTCACGGCAACTGGACCGTGGCTGACGGCGTGATCGAGTGCGAACAAACGGACGAATTCAAATCGCTCCTGACCGAGCGGGTTCTCGGGGCCGGGACCGTGCGCGCGACGATCATCCCCGGCCATGATGGAGCCCGGCTGGGCATCGGGTATCTGGGCTCTCCGAGTGGGCCGCTGTTCATGCTGATGGGCGACAAGTACACGTGGATTCGCGGTTACCGCGAACGCTATCCGCCCGACGAGCCCGGCAACTGGCTGAGCTTCCCCGGCCCGATCCCGCAGGCCGGCGAGCGGGTCACGATGGAGGTGGAGTACGGCCCGCAGCGGGTCGTGCTGAAGGCGGATGGCGTCGTGCTTCAGGAATTGCCGGGGGTGGAAGGCGAGGGCTGCGTGACCCTGCATGTCTGGGGCGGCGACGCCGGCGGATTCACGGACATCGCGTTTCGCCCGGCGCGGCGGTGAGCGTGTCGCCGACGCGCAGGTGCGGCCCACGAGGAAAAACTGGCGAAGGAGAGGTTCTTCGCGAATTTGCGGGGAGCCGCGGAGCCTCGAAAGCCTCGACGAAGCGGCGTGCCGCGGTGACGGTGCGCCCCGCGAGGGCTCCGGCCGCTCCAGAACCGAGGTGTCCGTTGAACAAACCCCGTCTACACGCAGGGCGCCGCGCTGGGCATGATCTCGGTGTGTCCGTTGAATAAACCCCATCTACGCGCGGGGCGGCGCTGAGCGTGATGGGGTCACGTATCCCGATTGCTCGTCTTCCATTTCGGTGGACCCGCCAGGGCGAACCGCAAGCCGACTCGGACTTCGCCGGTGCGGCACCGTCGTCAGACCGCTGTATCCCGACCGTCCAGCCGGGAGGCCGCGTGTGGCTTGTGTCGCAGGGTGTGCGACGGCAACTCTCCGAAGCAGCTTTGGTAGGCCCGAGAGAAATCGCCCAAGTGCCAGAAGCCCCACCTCGGTGCCTCGCGCGAGACGGTCGTCGTGCGGTGAGTCGCCGCGCGCAGCGCCTGCCGCACGCGATGCAGTCGCAAACGAGTCAGGTAGGCCACCGGCGTCGTTCCCATCACCTCTCGGAAAGCGTATTGCAGCGTCCGCTCGCTCACACCCGCTGCCCGGCACAGGTCTGTCACGTACAAGGACGCGGCGGGGTGCGTCAGGACGTAGTCTTCTGCGAGTTGTACGATCCACGTGTGAGCCTGCCGTGTGAGATCGTGGGGTGCAGGCTCGGCATCGACGGCCGAACCGAGGGTCGCCACGAGGTTCTCGACAAGTTTAGTTTGAGCGACGGACTTCGTTCGCGGTCTGTCAAAGACCTCGGGCAGCCTGACAGCCGTGTCAGTGAGCCGTCGTCCCCAGGCGTACAGCTTGGAGGCGGCGGCACCCGTCTGCATCAGCCCGACGCCGAACGGGAGGCGGAACTCACCCTCCCGCTCTGGTCTCCCAAGGTGCGCTTGAAGCTCGTCGGGCGGCAAAATGAAGGATATGCTCTCGTAGCCAGCGGCGACGACAAACTCCGCCTCCACTCCCGGCGCGCTCGCCAAAACGCGGTCAGGGCCGACCGGCAACCCGTTCACCGTGCCGGCAGCCCGTGGGCCAAAGGCGACAAACGCCACCAGACCCTTCGATAAAACCGTGCGCGTGCGGACGTGCTGGTTGGTCGATTGGAACAACACGACGCTTGAGCCCAAGCGAACCACGACCCGCCGGACCCGCAGGGGCTTCGGCTCCAACTGCACCACATCCTGCTTGATCACTTCGATGTCCTCGCCAACCGCCGTCGGGTCGTTGAAATCGGCGACCGTGACGGCCGACGAGGAGTTGGGAGTGACCGGCAGAGTGGACACCGGCAGTTCTCGTGCTTTGCGGAATTTCGATAGTCGGCGGCACGAGCAACCGCGATGCTTGTGCCTGTCTATGGGCCCGAGGCGACAAATCGGGAACCAGTCCGCGCATCGTAGCAGCCGGTGCCGCGCGACGCAAGCCGAGCAACCTGCGGATCTCGGCCGGCAATAGGAGCTGCGTGAGCCTCGCAGGTGCAATGCTGCGTTGAAGGAGCGCAACCTTGGAACGAAAACCACTCGGCATCGCGATCCTGTTGACCGGCGTAGCGCTTTGTGCGCCGCAGAATGGGTCGGCCCAAGCACCCCCGGCGGGTGGCACCGCGGCGCCGGCACCGGTCAAGCTCGGGGCGGCTGAGTTGCAGACGCTCGTAGCGCCGATCGCGCTTTATCCGGATGCGCTCGTGGCTCACATTCTGCCCGCCGCTACCGCGGGGATCGACGTGGTCCAGGCGGCCCGCTTTCTGCGCAAGAACGACGGCCAGGCCGAACCGAAGCCGGATGCGAAGTGGAACACGAGCGTGTTCGTGCTGCTGCAGTTCCCCGATGTGCTGTACCGAATGGACGAGAACCTGACCTGGACCGATGAGCTCGGTAGGGCCGTCCTTGCGCAACAAGCGGACGTGCTGAACGCCATCCAGAAAGTCCGCGCGACGGCGATGGCCAACGGGGCCCTGCAAACCAACGACAAGCAAAAGGTCGCCGTCGAGCAGGAAGCGATCACGATTGTTCCGGCCGATCCCCAGGTCGTGTACGTGCCGGACTACGACCCGGAGGTCGTCATCGTCAATCAAACTAGCCCCGATTACTCGGCCGCGGCCGTGGCCGGAGGGTTTACGGCGGGAGTGGTGGTGGGGGCGCTGCTCGCAGACGACCACTGCGACTGGTATGGAGGCTACGTCGTCCACGGCGTATACCCGGTCCACTACGGCACTTACGCCCATCCTGCGGCCCCCTATAACCCGCGTGGTCGGTATGACCCCCGGGGCGCATGGGATCCACGTGGGGTGGCCGATCCGCGTGGCGTCGCTGACCCCCGGGGTGTGGCGGACCCCCGCGGTGCGGCAGATCCTCGTGGCGTGGCCGATCCGCGCGGGGCACTAGACCGACGCGGGGCCGTAGATCCCCGTGGCGCAGCCGATCGGCGGGGCGCGGCGGATCCCCGTGGCGCCGCCGATCCGCGCGGCGCTGGCGGACGGGCGGCTGCCAGTCGCGGCGGCTCTCTTGGTGACATTTCCAACGGCGCCAGCGCGAACCGAGCGAGCAGCCGGGGCCAGGCAAGTCTGAGAGGAGGCGGTCGCAGTGGCGGCGGACGCGGGCGCGGGCGCTAAGAGTCTCGCACGCCTAACGAGGAGTGTGCACGTGATCAGGTACATGCCCATCGGAGCGTTTCTGACGATGCTCGGCACAGCCATCGTCAGCGCCCAAACCCCGGCGTCGCAGACGGCGCAGCAGGTCTTTCCGACGGCCCGGGCCGCGGTGGATGCGCTGCTGGCGGCCTGCAGGGACAATGACTCAGCCGCGCTGGTGCAGATACTCGGCGCCCGGTACGGCGAACAGCTCAAAAAGATCGACGATGCCGAGGAGCGGCGGCATCGGCGGGCGTTCTATGACAAGGCGCAAGCACACTTGCAGATTGAAGAACAGGGGAACGTCAAGGCCGTCCTCGTCATCGGTCGGGAACGCTGGCCGGTGCCGATTCCGCTCGTGAGAGAGACGGCCGGGTGGCGCTACGACACGGACGCGGGCTTTGAGGAAATGCTGGCCCGGCGCATCGGCGCGAACGAGCTGGCCGTGATCGAAGTGTGCCACGAATACGTTCGGATGCAGGTGGACTACGCGGCGTTGGACCGCGATGGTGACGAGGTGCGCGAGTATGCGCAGCTAATCGTCAGCACGCCCGGTAAGCGCGACGGTTTGTATTGGGAGCGTGATGCCGGTGCCCACGAGCGCCCCAGCCCCCTGGAGGCGCTGCTGCCCGATAGCTTCGGCGACGTGAAGGACTGCAAGCCCGGCGTTCCGCACATGGGGTATTACTTCAAGATCCTCACGCGCCAGGGGGACAACCCTCCGGGCGGCAAGTATGACTACGTCATCAACGGGAACATGATCGCCGGCTTCGCGTTGGTCGCCTGGCCGGCCGATCACCGCGCATCGGGGGTGATGACGTTCGTCATCAGCCACCAGGGGAAGCTGTACGAGAAAGACCTGGGACCGGATACAGCGAAGCTGGTTGAAGCGATGACCGAGTACAACCCGGACAAGAGCTGGGAACTGGAAAGGCGGTAAGGAGGTTCACGCATGTTGAAACATGGGTCTTCGCTCCTGCTGATTGTCGCGCTGGCCGCACCGGCTGTGGACGCCCAGGAGTCTCCGCCGTTCGATGGCAGCACGTCCAGCAGGCCGGCGGCCGACACGCCCACGACTTCACAGCCCACTACCGCCCCCGCGAGCCAGCCGGCCGGGCATCCAGCGCTGGACTACAGCGGGGACTGGTGGTGCCGGCCGGCACTGACCGGCGACTGGTTCGGCGCCCGCAACTGGCTTTCGCAGCATGGCGTGCGTTTCGACGCCCAGGTGGTCCAGTACATGCAGGGGAACGCGTATGGCGGGCGCTCCACCAACGGAGCGTTCGAGTACTCCGGCACGGCCGACTATGCGTTGAACTTCGATTTCCAGAAGATGGGGCTCTGGCCGGGTGGATTCGCCCGGATCCGGGCCGAGACGAAGTTCGGCCAGAATATCAACCCGGACGCCGGCGCAATTTCCCCACCGAACTTCAACGCGACCCTGCCCATGCCCGGCGATCCCGGGCTGACGACGCTCACGGAATACTGGTTCATGCAGTATGTCAGTGAGAAGCTCGGGTTCATCGCCGGCCAGGTGGACTTGACGGGACTGCCCGGGCAAAACGTGTTTGCGAGCGACCGCTACGGCCAATTCCTGAACTCCTCCTTGTGGCAGAATCCCGTGGCGATCTCAACCGTGCCCTACTCCACCATGGCCGCCGGCGTGTTCTACGCGCCGACCAAGTGGTTCGAGGGGGCAACCTTGATCTGCGATTCGTACGGCACCGCGACGCGCAGCGGGTTCAGCGAGGCTTTTCACGGGCCGCAGGCCATCAGCGTGGCCCAGGCGATGAGCTTCCACATCAAGCCGTTCGGCTTGCCCGGCACGCAGCGCTTGAACTTCTCGTACTCCAACCGCCCGCGCGTCGGTTTCGAGGACCTCGACGGGCGGCTGCTGCTGCCTGGTATGGGAGTGCGGCCGGCCGTCCGCGCGGTGCTCCGCCGACTCGCGCCACCCGACGAGCAGTCCGACGGCTGGGCCTTCTGGTACGATTTCGATCAATACCTCTTCGTCGAGCCGGAGGATCCGAACCAGGGCTGGGGCGTCTTCGGCCGGTTCGGGTGGTCGCCGGGCGAGATCAACCCGGTCGAGTCGTTCTACAGCCTGGGCGTGGGCGGCAAGGGCGTGATCCCGACGCGCGATCACGATCGTTTTGGCCTGGGCTATTACATGCTCAACCTCTCGGACGATCTCCCCAGCGAGATGAGCGCGAACGCCGAGCAGGGTGTCGAGCTCTTCTACAACATCGAGATCACACCGTGGCTGCACATCACGCCGGATTTGCAGGTCATCATCCATCCGGGCGGCGACACGGGCCCCGGATCGCGTGAACCGGCCATCGTGTACGGGCTGCGGATGCAGATGAACTTCTGAGCCAGGTAACCACGCACGAACACGAAAGGAAACAGGCATGATTCGAAAGCCAACATTGGCCACGAGCCGGGTGCTGGCCTGCGGCCTCGGGGTCGTCTTGACGGCCTGTGCCGTGTCCCAGGGGCCGTTGGACCGCACGGTGCTGCCGATCCCCGAGCCCAAGCGCCCGGTCTACACGGAACTTGACGCGCGGAACGCGAAGCCGCCGCCGCGCTTTGAGGTCCACGCGCCGACCGGCGCGCCCAATGTCGTGATCATCCTGATCGACGACGTGGGCTTTGGAGCCGCGGGGACGTTCGGTGGGCCCGTGCCCATGCCGACGCTCGACCGCCTGGCCGGCTCGGGATTGCGCTACAACAATTTCCACACGACCGCGCTCTGCTCGCCGACGCGCATGGCGCTCAAGACGGGGCGGAACCATCACACCGCGGAAACCGGCTCGGTTATGGAAACTGCGACCGCGTTCCCGGGCAACACCGGGCGTGCGCCGAACGGTGTGGCGTCGGTCGCTGAGATGCTGCGGCTCAACGGCTACAGCACCGCCGCCTTCGGCAAGTGGCACGAGACCGCGGCGTGGGAGACCAGCATCTCGGGACCCTACGACCGCTGGCCGACGCACCAGGGCTTCGACAAGTTCTACGGGTTCATCGGCGGCGAGACGAACCAGTGGGCGCCGTTCCTTTATGACGGCGTGACGCCGGTGGACTTGCCCGATGATCCGAAGTACCACTTCCTGACCGACATGGCGGACAAGGCCGTCGCCTGGATCCAGTACCAGCAGGCGATGACGCCCGAGAAGCCCTTTCTCGTCTATTTCGCCCCGGGCGCCACGCACGCGCCGCATCACGTGCCGCAGGAGTGGATCGCCCGCTGGAAGGGCAAGTTCGACCAGGGCTGGGACAAGCTGCGCGAGGAGACGCTGGCCCGGCAGATCAAGCTCGGCGTCGTGCCGGCCGGGACGAAGCTCCCCCCAAAGCCGGATGCCATCAAGGATTGGGCCGCGCTTTCAGCCGACGAGCAGCACCTGTTTGCCCGGCAGGCCGAGGTGTTCGCCGCTTTTCTTGAAATGACCGACCATGAGATCGGCCGTGTCATCAAAGCCATCGAGGATGTGGGCAAGCTCGACAATACGCTCGTCTTCTACATCGTCGGCGACAACGGGTCGAGCGCCGAGGGCGGGATGAACGGCCTCTTCAACGAATACACCTACTTCAACCTCGTACAAGAGCAGGTGCCGGACCTGCTGAAAGTGCTCGATCAGTGGGGTTCGCCGACGACGTACCCGCACATGGCGGCGGGCTGGGCGGTGGCGTTCGACGCACCCTTCACCTGGACGAAGCAGGTGGCGTCGAGCTTCGGTGGCACGCGCAACGGCCTGGTGGTGCATTGGCCGAAGGGCATCCGCGCGAACGGCGAGGTGCGCAGCCAATTCCACCACGTCATCGACGTGGCGCCGACCATCCTCGAGGCGGCGAAGCTGCCCGAACCCAAGATCGTGAACGGCACGCCGCAGATCCCGATGGAGGGGGTCAGCATGGCCTACACGTTCGACGACGCGAAAGCCAAGGACCGGCACATCACGCAGTACTTCGAGATGTTCGGCAACCGGGCGATCTACCACGACGGCTGGCTGGCGGGCACGATCCACAAGGCCCCCTGGGAATCTCAGCCTCGTCATCCGCTGCTCGAGGATGTCTGGGAGCTCTACGACGTGCGGGCCGACTTCAGCCTTGCGAACGACCTCGCCGCCAACAACCCGGCGAAGCTCGCCGAGATGCAGACCCTCTTCATGAAGGAGGCTGAGAAACATCACGTCCTTCCGATTGACGATCGGGGCATCGAGCGCGCCAACCCGGCGATCGCCGGCCGGCCCGACCTCATGGGCGGCCGGACTTCCCTGACGCTGGCCGAGGGCATGACCGGCATGTCGGAGAACGTGTTCCTGAACGTGAAGAACAAGTCGAAGACGATCACGGCCGAGATCGAAGTCCCGGCGGGCGGGGCAAACGGGGCCATCCTGGTGCAGGGTGGCCGCTTCGGCGGCTGGGCGCTCTACGTCAAGGACGGCCGGCCCGGCTACGACTACAACTTCCTCGGGCTGCAACGCTACAGCATCGTGTCTCCACACCAACTCGCGCCTGGCAAGGCGACGGTCAGACTCGACTTCGCCTACGACGGGGGAGGCCTGGGCAAGGGCGGCACGGGCATGCTGTTCATAAATGGCGAGAAAGTCGCCGAGGGGCGGATCGAGCGCACGCAGCCCCTGGCCTTTTCCGCAGACGAAACGGCCGACGTGGGCATCGACCGTGGCACGCCGGTGGTCGAAGCCATCGGCTCCGAGGCCCGCTCGCGGTTCACGGGACGCATCCCAAAGGTGACGATCGAAATCCGCGACGCCAGCGCGACGGCCGACGCCGCCGTGCGCGAGGGACTGGCGCAGCTGAGGCGGCGGACGGAATAACGCCCGGGCACGGATTACTCAACAAAGGAACTGACCATGCGCGGACGAATGCTCGGTGCCGGGGCGTTGGTTGCGGCTATCGCCATTCTGCCTTCGTCGGGTTGTGTGACATCACAGAACAGAGGTTACCGGATGACCACGCCCCTGCCTCCGGGCATTGCGTCACCGGACAGGATGGAGACCCGACTCGGCACACTCAACTTCCGGGACGGCTTCCCTGACGATGCCACGGTCGAGAAGCTCTACGACAACCTCGATTTCCAGCGGGCGGCACAGGCCTACCTGCTCGCGCTTCCGGCCGTCAGTCAGGCGGCAAACCGGAATGCGATTCTCGAGCTGGGCCCGGCCAACACGACGGTGCCGATCTTCGAGGATCGGATGGATTCGAAGGCGATCTTCCTCACCGCGAATACCGAGACGCCGTATACCTGGATGTGGCTCGACCTGCGCGGCGGTCCGCTGGTGCTCGAAGCGCCGCCGAAGGTGCTCGGGACCCTCAATGACATGTGGTACCGTTGGGTGGCCGACATCGGGTTCACCGGCCCGGACAAGGGTGCGGGCGGAAGGTACCTGATCCTGCCCCCCGGTTACACCGGCGATGTTCCCGACGGCTACTTCGTGGTGAAGTCGCCGACCTTCAGCCTGTGGGCGCCGTGGCGCAGTTTCGTCGTGGACGGCGATCCGAAACCGGGCGTGGAGCTCGTCAAGAAGCACACGCGGGTCTATCGCCTGTCCGAAGCCGCCGATCCCCCGGCCATGAAGTTCGTGAACGTCTCCGGCAAGGAGTTATGTACGGTGGCACCGGCCGATTACGCCTTCTGGGGGCTTCTCAACCAGGTCGTGCAGGAGGAGCCGAGCGAATCGCTCGATCCGATCCGGCTGGGCTTCTACGCGTCCATCGGCATTGAGAAAGGCAAGCCGTTCGCGCCCGACGCCCGCATGAAGAGAATCCTCACGGAAGCTGCGGCGGTCGGTGATGCCACCGCCCGCGCCGTGGCATTCCGGATGCGACAGAAGGAAGGCTTCTACTACGAGAACAGCGCCTGGCGCCTGCCGTTCCTGGGTGGTTACCGGTTTGAGTCGCAACCTGGCGTTCTGAACCTGGACGGCTACGTCATGTACCATTTCCTCGCCACCGGTGTGACCCCGGCGATGGAGGAGAAGATGGTCGGCCAGGGCTCGCAATATGCGTGGGCGGCCACGGATTCAAAGGGCGCCCCTCTCGACGGCGGCCGGAGATACAGACTGCATCTGCCCCCCAACATCCCGGTCAAGAACTTCTGGTCGGTGATCATCTACGACAACCAGGCGCGCTCGATGGTACAGACCGACCAGCGGTTCCCCAGCATCAGCAGTCAGCGTGAGGATCTCGTGGTCAACCCGGATGGGTCGGTGGACATCTACTTCGGTCCGCAGGCCCCGGTCCAAAAGGCGAATTGGATTCAGACCGTTCCCGGCAAGGGGTGGAATGCGATTCTACGACTGTACAGCCCGCTGGAGTCGTGGTTCGATAAGACGTGGCGTCCCGGAGAGATTGAGGCGGTGGACTGAAGCCACGCATCCGCCGTATGAGCTGCGGTTCGCTTTGGAAGCTGAGACCGTGGTGCGTGCCGACGGTGCCGTGGGTCTGCGTATGCCGAACCTTGCTTGGCGATTCGTGGTCTGCGGAAGCGCGGGGGTCGCGATCTTCGTCTTGACGGTGTTTCGTGCCACGTCCTCGACCGGCGACGTGGACGTTCTGCGGAGTGCGGCAGCCGCGTCTGTCCAGCCGTCGCAACTGGCCGGCTCATCGAGCTGTCGCGAGTGCCACGAGCCGTTCTATCAGAAGTGGGCCACGTCGTACCACGGCCTGGCGATGCAGTCGTTCACCGCGCACCTTGCCGAGCGGCTGAAGCCACTGGCGGAGCCGATCCCGGTGCGCGATCGCCGTTATCGCGTCGAACTCGCCGGCGACAAAGGTTGGGTCGTCGAGAGCGGCTCGGGGAGCGAGCAGCGCTACGCGATCGAACATGCTCTCGGCGGCAAGAACGTGTTCTACTTCCTGACGCCGCTGGAGCGCGGGCGGCTCCAGGTGTTGCCGGTGGCCTACGACGTCCGGCGGCAGGAGTGGTACGACACGACCGGCAGCGCCGCCCGCGGCCTGATGCACTTCGAGGACGAGGTGCTGGACTGGCGGGCGCCGCAGCTCACGTTCAACACGTCGTGCTACGGCTGCCACGTCAGCCAGTTCTCGTCCAACTACGACCCGCACACGGACACGTACCGCAGCGCCTGGGCCGAGCCGGGCATCAACTGCGAGACCTGCCATGCCGCCGCCGGCGAGCACGTGCGGCTGTTTCGCGATCTGCCGCCGGGACAGAGGGCGGACGACATCCGCATCATCAGCACGAAGCACTTCACGGTCGAACAGACGAACGCCATGTGCGCGCCGTGCCACGCCAAGACCGCCCCGCTGACCAACTCCTTCCGGCCGGGCGACCGCTATTTCGACAACTACGACCTGACCGGACCGGAGCACGGCGACTTCTACCCCGACGGCCGCGACCTGGGCGAGAACTACACCTACACCTCCTGGCGGATGAGCCCGTGCGTCAGGTCCGGGCAGTTGAGCTGCCTGCACTGCCACACGTCGAGCGGACGCTACCGCTTCGCGGGCGACACGAATCAGGCCTGCCTGCCGTGCCACCAGGCGCACGTCGCGAACCTGGCTGCACACACGCACCACCCGGCCGACAGCACCGGCAGCCAGTGCGTCGCCTGCCACATGCCGACGACCGAGTTCGCCCGCATGCGCCGCAGCGACCACTCGATGCGGCCGCCCATGCCCGCGGCCACACTCGCGCACAAGTCCCCCAATGCCTGCAACCTGTGCCACACCGACCAGGACGCGGCCTGGTCCGACAAGTACGTGCGCGCGTGGCGCGGGCGCGACTATCAGGCACCGACGCTAAACGTGGCCGCCTTGGTCGATGCGGCCCGCAAACGCGACTGGACGCGCCTGCCGGAGATGCTGGCATACATCACGGCCGCGGAGCGGGACGAGATCTTCGCGACGGCCCTCGTGCGACTGCTCCGCTCCTGCGAGGACGAGCGCAAGTGGCCGGCGCTCCTGGCCGCGCTGAAGCACACCTCGCCCCTCGTGCGGGCGAGTGCGGCCGAGGGGCTGGACGGCTACCTGACGCCCGCGGCGGCGGCCGCACTGCTGGCGGCCACAAACGACGAATTCCGCCTCGTGCGCGTGCGAGCCGCCGCGACGCTGGCCGCGCTGCCGCCGGGCGATTTGCCGGACGAGCCGCGGCGGGACCTCGAGCGCGCAATCGGCGAGCTCCTGGCCGTGAGCCGGGCCCGGCCGGACGACTCGGCCTCGCACCACAACCTGGGCAATTTCCACGCGGCGCGGCGTGAGTACGACCAGGCCGTGGCCTGCTACGAACGTGCGTTTCACCTTCTGCCCGATAACGTGGCCCCGCTGGTGAACGCGTCGCTCGTGCACAATGCGGCCGGGCACAATGAGAAAGCGGAGGAGTGCCTGCGGCGGGCGTTGAAGGTGGAGCCGGACAACCCGGCCGCGCACCTGAACCTCGGGCTGCTGCTGGGGGAGCTCGGCCGGCCGGCAGAGGCGGAAGCGGCCCTGCGGGCGGCGCTGGCGGCCGATCCGCAGTCGGCCACGGCGGCGTACAACCTGGCCGTGCTGCTGATGGCGGACCGGCCCGACGAGGCGCTCACCTGGTGCCGGACGGCGGTCCGCCTGCGGCCGCAGGAGCCGCGGTTCGCCCACCTGCTCGCGTTTTGCCTGCGACAGCGGAACGACAGGAGCGGAGCGATCGCGGTCTTGCAGCGCGTCATCGACCGCGACGTGGCGTACCCGGATGCCTACGCCCTGCTGGGCCAACTGTGCGAGGAGGAGCAGCGCTCGAGCAAGGCGGCAGAGGTCTACCGCCGTGCAGCGCTGAACGATAAACTACCCGACAACGTGCGCGCCCGGTTTGCGGCCCGTGCCGCGGCGCTGTCGGATCGCTAAGAGCGCCTAACAAAACCAGCTGGGGGACCAACCTCCGGTCGGTCAGTTGACAGGCCGGAGGCCGTCCCCCAGGGATAACAGGCCGCAGGCCTGTCATGAGGGGTTGTGATAGCCGCTCTCAGTGAGTCGGGGCGTTGCGGGTGGGGATACGGCGACGCTTGGACGTCGTCGCTTCGTCGGAGGGGGTGTGGCGAGTTACAATCGAGCTCCTGACGCTCGTGGGAGAGGTGTCCGAGTGGCCTAAGGAGCCGGTCTTGAAAACCGGTGAACCGCAAGGTTCCGTGGGTTCGAATCCCACCCTCTCCGTTTCCCTCTAGTTCCGCTTGGTGCGCCGCAAGTCGCGACTTGAGTGGGGCTTGCGGTTGGGGCGTCGGCCGCTCCACGCCCTCGGCGAGCCGGCTGCACGGCGCTGGACGGACGCGGAGCGGAATCGTTTTCCGCTCGTCTGCCCGCCAGCTCCAACGCCGGTCCATGCTGAGGGGACGCCGCCCGTCGCACCGCCCGGCCCACCACACTCTTACTTACTGCCGGTATCGGCGCGCCTCTCGCCGCTGAGCCCCCGCCGGTCCCATCACCCGTGTCGCCGCCAAGCCCTCTGCGGGGCCTCGCGCCGATCCTGTCGGCGTTCCTGCCGCCGGCCTGGCCGCCCGTTCGCTCGGCCACGGTTCGCCCTTCCAACCGTGCGCTACGTTCCCGGTGCACGCCGCCTGCGGTCCGTGTGCCGAGCACATCCGCAATGACGCCTGCGGCATCGACCGAGATCGTGTGAGGAGCGTTGTAACGAATCGCGGCGGCCGGCGCTTCCGGCGGCCGCGAATGGGCAGGCGCAGCTCGGCCGCACGCGTTTCACGACGCGGGCTGCACGTCCGGGCCGACCCGGCGCTCGGGCCGCCGGGCAGCGTTTCCGCGTCTCGCAAGTCTGGCGGCCAGTGTAAGGCCGCAATCCGTCCGCGGGCCCGGGAACGCATGTCACCGGCGCCGTCCGCACGGACGCCGAGCGCGAAAATGACGAAGCGCTGACGAGCAGCGAGCGCAACACTCAAGGTGGGGCGCTAACGTAGCAGCCAAATCTTGAAAGGGGGCAGGATCCCCGTAGCAAACCTGGAACGATTGAGGAGGATTGGAGATGCCAAGAAACATTGTCGCCCTGGGAGCCGCCGCGCTCGCGTTTACGCAGGCGGCAGCCGCGGCTGAGCTGTACGGTGTGGCCGCGTATGCGCCCTTCACTAGTCAATGGTTGTACACCATTGACACCGGGACCGGGTTCGCGACGCCGGTGGGTGACACCGGGATCGAGAAGATTAACGGGATCGAGTGGGACGACGCGACCGGCCGACTATTCGCGTACACGACGGATGCCGAGTTGTACACGCTGGACCTGAACACCGCCGCGGCCACGCTGGTGGCCGATCAGCCGCTCACGATGCCCGAAGGCGGTTTGGCCTTCAATTCTTACGGGCAGTTGTTCGCCAACAGCAACAGTCAGGTCGGACTGGTCGACACCACCACGGGGCAATTCTCGCCGTACGTTCCGATGACAGCGCCCGCGAACGATATCTCGGGCTTGGCGTTCGACGAACAGAACCGGTTGCTCGGGTACTCCAAGAACGGTGCGCTCGAAGACACTCTGGTCTCGATCGACCTGGTCACGGGGGAGATCGCCGAGGTGGGTCCGACGGGCATTCTGAGCACGAGCGGTGTCGGTGGGCTCGACTTCGACCCCGACAGCGGGCTGCTCTACCTCAGTGATCACGCGCGCCTGTATCTCGTCAATCCAGCGGATGGAGCCGCCGCGCTCGTGGGCGAGCATGGCGTGAGCGGGATGAGCGGGATCGCGTTCATTCCGGAACCGGCGGCATTCGCGCTGTTGCTCGGGCTGGTGCCGCTGCTGCGCCGCCGGATCATGTGACCGCTCCGACGTGGCTTGTTCCCACGGCTATCTGCCGCCCAGAACCGATTCTTCAGTCGTAGACCCCGATTCAAAGGAGTGCAACTCATGCGAGCTAACCTTCTCCGGACCGGCGAGGGCCTGCTGGCCGCAGCTATGCTTCTGGCCGCGGCCTCGGCCGCGCGTGCCACGGATCCCACTCCGGCCACCGGGCTTTTCGGCGCCCTTGCGGTTTCGGGTCGCCCGGCGATCGCCCCCGAAGACGACTCGGAACCCGCCCGCAGCGTGAGCTTCTATCTCACCCTGCTGCACCACAACGACGGCGAATCGCAGCTCATCAACGCCGGCCTCGGGCTCGAGGACTTCGGCGGCGTGGCCCGCTTCAAGACGCTGGCCGACCTGCTGAAGGCCGACGCGCTCGTGTATCCGCCGGGCCCGGAGGAGCACGGCGTGATCATGGTCACGTCCGGCGACAACTTCCTGGCCGGCCCCGAATTCAACGCCAGCCTGGCGCTGCCGCCTGGCCAGCCATACTACGACAGCCTGGCCCTCAGCCTGATCGGCTATGCGGCGTGCGCGCTCGGCAACCACGAGTTCGACTTCGGCCCGGATGTGCTCGAGCGCTTCATCGACGATTTCACCGTCCCGATCCCGTTCGTGACGGCGAACCTCGATTTCTCGCTCGAGCCCGGCCTGCAAGCCCTCGTGGACGCCGGCCGCATCGCCCACAGCGTGATCGTGACAGTCGGTGCGCAGCAGGTGGGCATCATCGGGGCGACCACCGAGGACCTGCCGTTTATCTCCTCGCCGCGGAACGTGATCGTGAACGCCGTGCTGCCGGCGGTGGAGGCCGAGATCAACGCGCTAGTGGCCGCGAACGTGAACAAGATCATTCTCATCGCCCACCTCCAGGGTCTGGTGAACGAGTTCAACCTGGTCTCACTGCTGCATGATGTCGACATCGTGATCGGCGGCGGGGGCGGCGAGCTACTGGCCAATCCGGCGGATGTGCTGGTGCCGGGCGACGTGCCTTGGCCCGTGGAGCTGGGCGGCACCGGCTATCCGCGGACCGCGCTGGACCTGAACGGCCGCGCGGTGCCGGTGGTCACCACCAAGGGAGATTACCGCTACATTGGGCGGCTGATCATCGGGTTTGACGCCGCGGGTGAGATTGTTTCGATCGACCCGAGCAGCGGGCCGGTGCGGGTGGCGGGCGGTTCCAATCCGGACGCGGTGCCGCCGGACCCCCTGGTCCAGGAACTGGTGGTTGACCCGGTGGCCGAGGCGGTGGCCAACCTGGTCAACAACGTGGTCGGTTACACGGAGGTTCCGCTGGACGGGACCAGCCCGAACATCCGTTCGATTGAGACCAACCTGGGGAACCTGTGCGCGGATGCGTTGCTCTACAACGCCACGGTGCAAGCTCCCCAGTACGGCCTCCCTCAGCCCGATGTGGGGATTCAGAACGGCGGCGGCATCCGGCTGTTCAACACCCTGCCGATCGGAAACATCACCGAGTTCGACACGTTCAGCATCCTGCCGTTCGCCAACTTCGTTTGCATCGTGCCCGACATTCCGCCCGAGCAGTTCAAAGAGATTCTGGAGAACGCGGTCTCGCGTGTGGGAGGTTCGAGCACCGGGCGCTGGGCCCACCTGGCAGGCTGCCGGATGGTCTGGGATATCGAGGGCACGGCGCAGCAGCTCGACGCCAACGGCAACGTGACGGTGCCGGGCACGCGGGTGCGCGAGGTGGTTCTCGATGACGGCCGCGTGATCGTCGCGGACGGTGCGGTGGCCCCGGGCGCGCCGGCGGTGAACATCGCCACGTTGGACTTCCTCGCGACCGGCGGCGACCAGTATCCGTTCCGCGGCGCCCCCTTCACGCGGGTCGGCGTCACGTACCAGCAATCGCTGCTGAACCTGATTCAGGACTATCTCGGCGGGCTGGTCAGCGCCCAGGAATACCCGGTCGGCGGCGAGGGCCGTATCGTCCGGCTTCCCGCGCAGAGCCTGCCCCAAGGCGTTGCGTGCGGCGACGTGACGCAGACCACGGCCGTGCTCTGGGCCCGGCCCGTCAAGGCCGGCACGCTGACGTTCGAATGGGGCACCCATCCGAGCTTCGCCGTCATCGAGGGCAGCAGTGTAGCGGCCGTGACCGACCCCACGGTGCCGGCGCGCATCCCGGTGGCCGGTCTGACCCCGGACACCGCGTACTATTTCCGCGTCCGCTACAACGCCAGCGGGGCCTCGGCCGGCGGGCGCTTCCGCACCGCGGCCGCGCTGGGGACAATCACGGGGCTGCGGTTCGGCGCCACCGGCGACTGGCAGCAGGCGCCGCCCTATCCTTCGCTTCAGAACGTCGCCGCCCGCGACCTGGAGTTCTTCCTGAAGCTGGGCGATACGATCTACGCCGACACCCCGACGCCGGCGCAGCCGGGCGTGGTGCAGGCTCGCACGCTGGGGCAGCTTCGCACCAAGCACGCCGAAGTCGCGTCGGAGCGCCCGCAGGCGCCCGGGTTCAACGCGATGCGTGACCTGGCCGCGTCGACCGCGCTGCTCGCCACCATCGACGACCACGAGATCGTCGACAATTTCGCCGGCGGCGCTTTGCCGGGCGATTCGCCCGACGCGCCGGATGTGCATCCGGGCGAGCCGCCGCTGTTCGTGGATCCCGTGCCGTTCGTCAACCTGACGGCGGCGTACCAGGTGGCGCTCCAGGCCTTCCGTGAGTATCACCCGCTCGAGTTGCGCGACTGGAACCTCCCCGGCGACGCGCGCATGGACGGCCGCCCGCGGCTCTACCGTTATCACACCTACGGCAGCGACGCCGCCATGATCCTGCTCGACAGCCGATCGTTCCGCGATGCGCAGCTCCCGCCCGTCAGTGATCCGCTCGACCCCCAGGCGATCGGGGCTTTCCTCTTCGCGACCTTCACGCCGGGCCGGACCCTGCTCGGCGGCGCACAGCTCGCGCAGCTCGAGTCGGACCTGCTGGCGGCCGAGCAGGCCGGTGTCACCTGGAAGTTCGTCACCATCCCCGAGCCGATCCAGAACTTCGGCCCGCTCAACGCGGAGGATCGCTTCGAAGGTTACGCGGCCGAGCGCAGCGCCTTGCTGCGCTTCATCCGTGATCAGGAGATCCGCAACGTGGTCTTCCTGGCGGGCGATTTCCACGGCAACCTGGTCAACAACCTGACCTACCAGGATGTTCCGTTCGGGCCGCAGATCGCCACCGGCGCGATCGAAATGGTCGTCGGGCCGGCGGCGTTCTACAACGGCCTGTTCGGTCCGGCGGTCGTGAACCTGGCGCTCGGGGCCGGCCTCATCACCCCCGCCGAGAAGGCGTTCTACGACCTCCTGCCGGTCGCGCCCGACGCTGATGACGTGCCCAACGACAAGGACGACTTCGTGAAGGCGCTGCTCGTCGAACAGACCACCGCGCTGGGCTACGACCCGATCGGTCTGGATGACAATCTGCCGCAGGCCAACGGCCTCTTCACGGCGAGCCTGCTACAGGGCGACTACGTCGTCTGCCACAATTACACGTGGGCCGAGCTGGAGATTGATGCGGCCACGCAGGAGCTGCTCGTGACCATCTGGGGCATTCCGCCCTACAGCGAGGCGGACTTCCTGGCCGACCCGGCCGGGACGATCGCACTGCAACCGCAGGTGGTGGCGCAGTTCGAGCTCGCTCCGCAACCGTAGCGGGCGGCGTCCGCGATCCGCAAGACACACGCACGGGCGGAGGCGCTGGCGGCCTCCGCCCGTTCTTGCTGCGCCGGCCCGACTCGCGATCAGCGAGGGAACGGTGTCTCGCGGCACCGGCAGGGCGACGGGGTTTCCGGGCACCGGCAGGGCGCCGCGGCGGGGGGCGCGGGTCTACGTGCGATTCGCGCGAAGGCCGCGCGGCATCCCCTCGATCAACCCGCAGGATTGCAAGGACGACGACGGCCGATCAGTCGCCGCCCGAGAGCAGCGCCACGAAGGGGTTGATGTCACCGAAGCCCACCACGCCGTCGCCGTCGATATCCCCGTTTTGCAGGTCGCAATCCGGGTACGCGGCCGCGTACGCCGCCGGGTTGCTGAGCGCCAGCACGAACGGATTGATGTCCGAGAAACCGACCGCGCCGTCACAATCGAGATCGCCTACCGCCCAGGCCGGCACCAGCGGCAGGACGAAATCCGCGATCACCGGCCGGTGATCCGACGCCCGGTCGCTCATGGTCGCAGGGCTGCTGTAGCCGATGATCTCGGGGGGATACCAGCCCGAGGGAAGCCCGACGGTGTTGAAGATGAACGCCCGCCGCAGCGTCGCGATGCTGTCCTGCCACGCCAGGTAGTCGAGCTTGCTGCCGGCCCGCGTCCCGCGCTGGTTGTTGTACGGGTTCCGGGCGTCGTCGTACGTCATGTCCGTTCGGTCGCGGTCCGTCCCGTCGGTCCCGCCGGTGACCTCGGCCATGGTCAGCCACTCGGCCGGCCCCTTGCGGCCGTTGTTGAGCTCGTCCTCGTTCCAGTCGCCGCCGATGATGACCGGTGTGTCGGGCGGCAGGATGGTCGTGGCGGCGGGGCTGTCCATGATCTTACCGAACGGGTCGGGTGTCCCGGTGCCGCCGCCGTTGAGCAGGTAGTCGATGTAATACGCCATGTTGCGGGCCGCCCGCTCACGCTCCTGGAGGTCCTGCGACGTCGAGCCGGACTTGAGGTGCGCGTTGCCGATCACCAGGTCGCCGACGTACGTCTCGTCCGGCAGGTCAAGCTCGCCGAACATGAACCCGCGAATCCCACCGTTGCCGCCCCAGGCATAGAGGTGCGCCACGACCGTGGCCGGGATCGGCCGCTGGCTCACCGTGTCACCGTTGAGATCGGCGAACGGATAGCGGCTCAGGACCACGTTCCGGTTATAGCCGTCGTCGAGCGAACTGACCCACACGTACGGCAGGTCGAAGTCCGGGGCGTAGTCTTGCACAAACGCGGCCACCGTGCCGCCGACGAACGGATCGGTTCCCCCGTGCAGGAACAGGCCGATCGTCGTTTCGAGCTCGGCCACCGTGTCACCGTCGCCCGACTGCCCGTCGCCGTCGCTGGCGTTGCCCGCGTTATCGCCCGTCTCCTGGAGAATCAACACATCCGGCCGCATCGCGGCCACGATGCGGGCCGTCGCGTGCCAGGCGTGGTCCGTTTCGGTCTTGTTCGCGAGCCGGCAAACCGCATCCTCGATGTTCCACGTCATCACCCGGACGTCGTTGGGGTCGCTCTTGCCCCACTGCCCGGCCGCGGGGTTCCACTGGCCCACGGCCTGCGGAAGAACGCCTGCGATTGCGAAGAGCCCGACCGCGAGCAAAATAGCGCGCATGTGCTTCACTCCCGATGTTTCATGAAACCGTGGGGCGGCGGCGTCCCCCTCCCAGGCCGACACCCCTCGACACTCTGACCGCTGATGACAACTGCAAGAGTGTATCCTCCCTCCGCGGCTCGGCAAGGTGAAGCCGGCGTGCATTGCCCGTTCAGCTCGGCGAGAATTGCCCGCGTTGGCCCCACAGGGTAGCACAGGAGCCGCCATGAACTCGCTGCGCCGCGTTATGCTCAACTGCCTCCTGCTCACCGGGTGTGCCGCCGGGATCGCTCAGGACCGAGCCGCACGGCCGGCTACGCGCCCGGTGCCGGCGGTCCGCCTCGGCATCGACATGCTCGAGGCCGGCGGGTTCGCCGCGCTTCGCGGTCAGCGCGTCGGTCTGATCACGAACCCCACCGGCGTCACCGGCGACTTGCGCTCGACCATCGACGTGCTCCACGCGGCCGAAGGTGTCGAGCTGGTTGCCCTGTTCGGACCCGAGCACGGCGTGCGGGGCGACGCTCCAGCCGGCGAGCATGTCGGCGATGCGCGGGATACCGCGACCGGCCTGCCCGCGTATTCGCTCTACGGCCAGACCCGCAAGCCCACGCCCGCGATGCTGGCCGGTCTCGACACGCTCGTGTTCGACGTGCAGGACATCGGCTCGCGCTCGTACACCTACATCAGCACGCTGGCCGTGGCGATGGAGGCCGCGGCCGAGGCGGGCCGGCGGTTGGTGGTGCTCGACCGGCCGAACCCGCTCGGGGGTGAGCGGATCGAGGGCCGGCCGCTGGACCTGAAGTACCAGTCGTTCGTGGGCCACCTGCCGATACCGTACGTGCATGGGCTGACCGTGGGCGAGCTGGCCGAGATGACCAACGGCGAAGGCTGGCTGCCGGAGGGCCGCAGGTGTGAGCTGACCGTCGTGAAGATGGAGGGCTGGCGCCGTTCGATGCTGTGGGCCGACACGGGGCTGCACTGGGTGCCGACGTCGCCGCACCTGCCGCGGGCGGATACGGCCCTGTTCTACGCCGCGACCGGGATCATGGGCGAGCTGCACGTGCTCAGCGAGGGGGTGGGCTATCCGCTGCCGTTCGAGCTGGCCGGCATGCCGGGGCTTGACCCTGTGGCCCTCGCGGCCGAGCTCAATGGCCGCGACCTGCCGGGCGTGTTCTTCCGGCCGGCGTATTTCCAGCCGTACTACTCGCGGTTCGCAAAGGAGACGTGCGGGGGCGTACACATCGTGCTGACGGACGCGCGGCGGGCCGAACTGACGCCGATCCAGTTTCACGTGATGGATGCGGTCCGCAAGCTGCGGCCGGAGACGGAGTTCTTCGGCCACAAGCGCGACGGCATGTTCGACAAGGTCTGCGGCACGGACGGGGTGCGTACGCGGTTGGCGGAGGGGCGGCCGATCGAGGAAGTGCTGGCGTTCTGGCGTGAGGGGGTCGATGCGTTCCGCCAGGCGCGCGAGAAGTACCTGCTCTATCCGTGAGTCTCCGGCGGCCTCTGTTTCGTGGCCGTTGATCCCGGGCCCGCGGTCAATGTTTGCCTCTTCCACGAAGCGCACGTGCATGGCGGGCGACTTCAGCACGTGAAGCCCCCGGCACCCGCCACGTGCTCACCGCGCGCCGGGTGCCCTTGCCCCTTCGCGCCGTGCCCGCCAAACTTCCGCCATGGGGCACGTCTGGCAGCTCGCCCTCACAGCGCACCTGATTCTGGCGCTGCTCGCCACGTTCGCTCTGCTGCGGCGGCGGAAGGAGCCGCGCGGCATGGTCGCCTGGATCTTCGCCTTCTTCACCCTGCCTGGTCTCGGACTGCTGTGCTACTGGCTCATCGGCTCCAACCGCCTGCCGCGCAAGGCCCGCCGCCGCCGGCGACGCATCGCGCACCTCCAGGCCAAGCTGCGAAAGTGGGCCGAGCACCAGGCCCGCGGCGAGCTCGACCTCGCCCATGCCGAGCTGCCGCCCGACCTACGAGCCCTCGAGCAGCTCGGCCTGAAACTGGCCGGCATGCCCGCGGCCGGCGGAAATGACGTCTGCATCCTGGAGGAGGCCAACGCGACCTACGCCGCCCTCGAAGCCGCTCTCCGCTCCGCCACGCAGCATATCCACATGTTGTATTACATCTGGCAGCCCGACGAGACCGGCCGCTACTTCCGCGACCTGCTCGTCGAACGGGCCCGCGCCGGCGTCGAGTGCCGCGTGCTGCTCGACGCCGTCGGCTCGCTGTGGGCCACGCCGGGCTTCCTGCGGCCGCTGCGCGACGCGGGCGTGAAGGTCGCGTTCTTCCTGCCGCTGCTGCCCCTCCGCTTCGGCCGCCGCTGGAGCCTGCACCTGCGCAACCACCGCAAGATTGTGGTCGTGGACGGACAGACGGCCTTCATGGGCAGCCAGAACATCGGCGACGAGTACCGCGGCCGCAAAGCCCGGCTCAGCCCGTGGTACGACACGCACATGCGCATCCGCGGGCCCGCGGCCCTCTACCTCCAGCAGACGTTCGCCGAGGACTGGTACCTCGCGGCCCGCGAACGCCTCGATGCGGAGGAGTACTTCCCCCGGCCGCAGCGCCCCGGCGGCTCCGTCGTGCAGGTCCTCGCAACCGGCCCGGACCAGCCGGTGAGCACGCTGGCCCAGATCTTCTTCGCGGCCGTGTCGTCCGCGCGCGAGAGCATCCGGATCGCAACGCCCTACTTCGTGCCGGACCAGGGCATGCGCATGGCGCTCGAGCATGCGTGCTACCGCGGGGTGAAGGTGCGGCTGGTGCTGCCGTCGCGGAGCGACTCGATGCTGGCGTTGTGGGCGGCCCGCAGCTTCTACGCCGAGCTCATCGACGCCGGGGTCGAGATCCACGAGTACGACGCGGGGGTGCTGCACTCCAAGCTGGTCACGGTCGACGACCGCTGGGCGGCGCTCGGCTCGGCCAACATGGACGCCCGCAGCTTCCAGCTCAATTTCGAGGTGACGGCCCTGATCTACGACGCGACGGTCGCTACGGCGCTCGGCCGGTCGATCGACCGTTTCTGTGCCAAGGCACGCTTGATCGGAGCCCGCGAAGCCTGGCAGCGCGGGCCGCTCCGCCAGCTCGGGGAGGGTGTGGCCAGGCTGTTCTCGCCGCTGCTGTGAAAACGTGCAGAAGTGAAATCGTGAAAACAGGGAGAGGACGCACTCCCTTGGTCTGACCTTCTCGCGCTTTCACCTCTTTACGTTCCGTCCCGGCTCGGGCGCCGCACCGCGCCCGCGTCAAACGGCACATCTGCCGGCGGCAGACGTCGGGCGGCCGCGTAGCGTTCGATGAACCACTGCGGGTCGCGCCGGTATTCCGCGATCAGCCGCCAGGTGTACGGCCGGCCGCATTCGGGGCAGCGGTAGTGGTCGGGCAACCCGGTCAGGTTGTAGCCGCAGAAGATGCAGAACGGCTCGCGCCGCGCGCGGGCCGCCCGCCGCACGACGTAGCCGGCCAGCGTCAGCGCGATCGCCGTCACGAAGATCAGCAGCTTGAGTTCGAGGATGATGAACACATTCCACAAGCTCGGCCAGCGCAGCGCCGGCACGGCCAGGAGCAGCAAACCCAGCGCCGGCAGCAGAAAGACCCAGCGCCACCCCACATGCCGCCACGCGTCCACCCATCCCGGACGCCACCAGCGAATCTCCGCGTCCGGGCCACCCGGCCGCACGCTGGCGGGCGTCGCGACGACGGACGGTGGCCGGGCCGCCGTCTCGTCGGTCTGGTCGAGCACCCACGCCCACTCCGATTCGAGCTGCGGGTCGGGCGTGCGCGGCGCGTAAGGCGGACGGTCAGCCGGCATCGGCCGTATCTTACTCCCGCGGCCGCGCGCGGTGGCTACTTGCCGTAGCGCTTCTGGAACTCCTCCATCTGCTGTTTGCGGCGGGCCTGCTCGGCCGGGTCCATCCTGTTCAGGTACCACTGGTGATGGGGGGAATTCAGCACCTCTTCCAGCCTCTTCCCGAGGGCGTCGGCCGCGGCGACCCGGGCCGGGTCGTCGGACTTGCGCCCGACTTCGATGAGGTGCTCGAGCTCGGGCACGAAGTGCGTGTAGAAGTGCTTGGCGACCTCGTAGGTGCCGTGCCAGTGGGTGTAGTCGGGGCCCATCATGGAAGCACCATGTCGGGCGCGGCGGCCCTCGTGGTGCCAGATCTCGTACCAGGTGAAGTCGATCGGGTTCGAGAACTCGACCGGCTTCAGCAGCGGCTTGGCCAGCTTCATCAGCTCCATGCCGGGCTCGGCGAACTTCTTGTGGTACAGTTCGATCAGGCCGTCGTACTGCACGTAGAAGTTGTCGACCCACTGCTGTTCGTGGCAGTTGCGGCAGACGTCCTTCATCGAGCTTCGCCGTTTCTCCCAGCCGATTTCGGCTCCCGGCAGGCCCATCTTCTTGTCGCTGACCTCGGGGCGCAGGGAGATGGCCGGCCGGTTGTTCCAACTGATGCGCAGCCCGACGTCGTGCGAGACGGGCTGGCTTTTCGTGGCGCTCATGTGGCAGGTGGCGCAGGTCGGCGCCGCGCTGTAGTCCTCGCCGACGACCCACTTGGCCGAGCCCAGGTTGAGCTTGTCAATGTTGGCGCGGAACGCGATGCCGTGCTTCGATTCGTAGTAGATCTCGATCTGGGGGTGGTCCGGCCCCATGTGGCACTTGCCGCAGTTGTCCGGGTGCCGGGCCTGCTCGGCCGAGAACGCGTGCCGGCTGTGGCAGGCCGAGCACGAGCCCTCCGAGCCGTCCGGATTGATCCGCCCGATTCCCGTGTTGGGCCAGGTGGCCGGGTCCAGCTTGCCGCCGGGAAGGACCTTGATCTCGGAGCCGTGGCATTGCCAGCAGCCCATGACCGCCGATGCGGCCACACCCTCCTGAAACGCGGGCGTGATCAGGCCACGATTCCCTTCGACCACCTCGGCCAGCGTGTTGTCGAGCGAGCCCAGGATCCGTGCGCCCTTGGAATGGTGCGAGCCGGAGAACTCCTGCACCTCGCGCTGGTGGCAGCGGCCGCAATCCTTGGGCGAGACGATGGTCGCGATCCAGGCTCCCTCGTGCTTGAAGGCGTCGGGGTCCTTCTCGTCGGCCCCGTGGCACTCGTAGCAGCCGATGTTGGCCCGGTAGTGCTTGCTCGTGCCCCACTGCTGATAGATCGCGGTGTTCTCCTGCTTGTGACAGTCGATGCAAGCCCGGCTTTCCCGGGAGATCTCCGCCAGGCCGAAGACCTGCGCGACGGCCGGCCGGCCGCCGGCCGTGAGCAGGGCGATGGCCGCCAGCGTGGACAACCCGATGCGTGTCATGCGTGGGACTCCTTGAGGCCGCCCCTCAACCGGCGGCCCTTGCGTTGCGCTTCGCGTACGTCAGCTCGCCGGCCAGCACCGGCACCGAGATCCGCACGAAGATGGTGTATAGGAGCAGTCCGAACGCCCAGATGCCCAGGCACACGAGCACCTCGCGGAGCGTCGGCACGTACTCGACGATCTCGCCCAGCGGCGTCGGGATGAACGCCGGCACGATCAACCCCATGCCCTTCTCGATCCAGATGCCGACGATGCAGAGGACGCACGTCAGGTTCAGCAGCGGCAGCCCGCGCGTCGCCGGCAGCACCAGCAGCAGCGTGGCGAGGGCGTTCAGCACGATCGCGGTCCAGATCCACGGCACCAGGGCATGGCGGCCGTGCAGTCCCAGGTACAGGTACTCCGACGAGGCCAGGTGGGCCGAGTCGGTGTAGAACTCGGTGAAGACCTCACAGCCCAACAGGAACATGTTGATGATCATCGCCACCTGCACGATCCGCCGCAGCGTCAGCAGGGCGTCGTCGCTGACACGGTGGCGGGTGTAACGGCGAACAAGCTGTAGCGTCAGAATGATGAACGCCGGGCCGGCCGCGAACGCGCTCGCCAGGAAGCGCGGCGCGATGATGGCCGAGTTCCAGAACGGCCGACCGCCGAGACCGACGTACAGGAAGGCCGTGACGGTGTGAATGCTCACCGCCCAGATGATCGCGATGAACACGAACGGCACGTAGAAAACCTTCGACGGCGTGCGCCCGCAGTACGCGGTGTACAGTAGATAACCGCAGATGTGCAGGTTCAGCAGGAGGTAGCCGTTGAGCGCGATCACGTCCCAGGTGAGCATCGAGATCGGGAAGTTGAAGCGCTGGACGAGGTGCAGGGCCCGATCGGGGCGCCCCAGGTCCACCGTCACGAACAGCAGACACATGATGATCACGGCCACCGCGAGCAGCTCGCCGAAGATGACCACGTCGTGCAGGTGCAGGTTGCGGTAGACGTACACCGGAATGACGAGCATCGCGGCGGCCGCGGCCAGCCCGACCAGGTAGGTGAAGTTGGCGATGTACAGCCCCCACGAGACCTGGTCGGTCATGCCGGTGGTGACCAGCCCGTAGACGAGTTGCTGGCACCAGCAGAACAGCCCGATGAGCGCGATGATGGTCAGGACGGTCATCCAGAGGTGGTAGCGCCAGTCGCCGACGAAGCTGATGCGGGCGCATTCCCACAGGAAGGTGACGTACCGCTTCACGCGCCACCTCCCGGCCCCCAGGCCGAATGCGGTCCGCGATAGCGGCTGCCGCGCTCGTCGAAGTAGTAGAAGAAGCGCGGCAGCGTGCCGACCTCCTCCTTGAGCACGAACACCCGTTTCTGCCGCAGGATGTACGCGACCTCGCTGTCGGGGTCGAGCACGTTTCCGAACTTGCGCGAGCCGGTCGGGCAGACCTCCAGGCACGCGGGCAGCTTGCCCTGACGCGTGCGGTGCAGGCAGAACGTGCACTTCTCCATTACGCCGCGGGCCCGCGGGCGGTTGGACAGGTACGCCAGCTGCGGGTTGAGCTGTTCGGCCGGAAGTTGCGGCGTGGCGAAGTTGAACCGCCGGGCCCAGTAGGGGCACGCGGCCTCGCAGTAGCGGCAGCCGATGCACCAGTCGTAGTCGATCACGGTGATGCCGTCGGGCTCCTGCCAGGTGGCCTCGACCGGGCAGACCTTCACGCACGGCGGCTTGGCGCACTGGTGGCATTGCACCGGCATGTAGTAGCTGTCGTGCTCGGGCACCTGCGGCGGGTCGTAGTGATGCTCCGACGTCTCGACGTCGATACTCCCCTTTTCCATTTTCAGCACACGAATATACTGAATCTCGGGTGCCCGCGACGGGTTGTTCTCGGCCACGCAGGCATGCACGCACTTGCGGCACCCGATGCAGCGGCTGAGATTCAGGGCGTATACGAACTCGACCCCCTCGCGCGGCGGCGGATCCGTGACGGTGGGCTTCACGCCGAACCGCGCCTCGACCTGCCGCGCGATCCGCGCCAGCACCGCCTCCTTCTCCAGCGGCGTCATCTCCTTGTAGTGCCGCTGGAAAAGCTGCTCCAGCGACGGACGCTCGTCCGGCCCCAGATGCCGCAGCGGGGACAAGGCCGCGGCGACGGCCGACACCCCGGCCACCGTGGCCGCCCCCTTGGTCAGGAACCCACGCCGCGTCAGCCCGGGGGCGCCCGGCGGCTCGCCGCTTGCCGGCGGGGGGCACGCCTCGCGCTCGCTCATAATTGCTTCTCCGGCTCGGGGTTCGTGGCCGGCCGCACCGTCTCGCGGCGGTAGACCCGTAGCGGGTTGTCGGGGCGCTCCCGCGGCGGCGCGGCCGGTTGGCCCATCCGCAACGTGCGCGGGGCCGGCGCGGGGCGCATGGCCGGGAACGGTGGCCGGTGCGGATCGTGGCACTGGATGCAGCGCAAGCGTTTCACCGGGCCGGCCAACCGGTCCCAATAGCCGTTGGACCGGCCGTGGACGCCGTTCTCCCAATCGCGAAACACCGGGCCGTGGCAGCGGGCGCAGAGCGTCTGCGGCCGGTCGTAGGGAATCTCGCCGCCGGCATCGTCGACGAAAGCGTTGCGGTTCTCCCGGTGGTGGCAATTGAAGCACCGCGTATTGAGCCCGTGCTCGTGCTCGATCTCGCGATGCTGGGTCAACTGCCGTGTGGTTTCCGGCGGTGAATCGAACAGCTTGTGGCAATCGCTGCAGCGATACTCGAACTCGCCGACGGTCAGGCGCGGCTCGAACCGGGGCTGGTAAACCGGAGCCGGGTTCGTGGCCCAGGCCGGTGCGGGGGCGGCCGGCTCGACCAGCCGGGAAGGCTCCCAGGGGCCCACCAGCAACACCACTGCCGCCCCGAGCAGAGCCAGCGGCACCAAGACGGCGCGTACACCGTCGGCACGTGCAGGCGACGCCGGTGACTCAGGAGTTGACGCGTCCACGCGGGCTCCGGTCTGCGACCACACGTCGCACGATCCGATCGGAAGTGTAAACGTGCGGTGTGACTATGCCTTGATCTAGATCAAGGGCCGCGACCGATGAGAAAACACCATCGGCGGCGAGGCGCGTACCGGCTCGGGAGAGTCCGGGTGATCCGGAATCTGAGGTGACCGAAGCGGCCTATCCGTCAGCCCGCTCAAGCACCGGAAGCCGCAACGCAGTCGCCTCCGGCTCGGACGCGGATGCGCGCGCGGGTTGCGCGGCGACACCCCGCGCCCACAGATTCATCCGGAACGCTTCACGCATCTGATTGATTCGATCTGACGGACGCGGCGAAAAACCGAAGCGCGCCGCGTCGTGCGGGGCCTGGATGCGCGCCATCCTCTTCCAGCCGCGGTTCATGCCCCACACGAACAGCCCGGTGCTCAGCGAGCGCGTCCGCACCAGCGACCGCAGCGCCCGCTTGACGACCCATGTTTCGCGGGCCGCCAGGTGCCGCAGCTCATAAATGGCCTCGTCCAGCTCGCGAGCGGTCATGTGCCGCGGCTGGTATACCGTCTCGGTGAACGTGTACCGCTCCCAGTCCTGCGGATAGTTCGTGGCCAGCAACCGCCCCTCACGCTCGAAGCGCTCGAACATCCGCGTGCCCGGCAGGGGGGTCAGGTTCGTGATCTGGATGATGTCGATCCCCAGCCGCACAGCCTGAAGGGCCGTGTCCGCTACCGTCTGCGGCGTGTCCTCGTCCGAGCCGATGATAAACCCGCCGAAGACCGCGATCCCCGCGCGGTGGAAGCCGCGCACCAACTCCTCGTACCGATCCAGGTTCTTGCGGTTGATCCCCTTGTGGTACGCCTTCAGCGCCGCCTCGTTGAAGGTCTCGAACCCCACCAGCATCCCGCGGCAGCCCGCCTGGTACGCCAGCCGCAACCCCTCCGCGTCCTCCCCCATGTTGATCGTCGTCTGGCTGAACCACAGCCGCCGCTTGCCGTGCTTGATGATCGCCCGCAGCAGCTCCTTCGCCCACTCCGCGTGCTTCGGCCCCACCCCGAAGAAATTGTCATCCACCACGAAAATGAACCGCTGCGGCGTGCTGTTCCACTCCGCCACGATGTCCCCAATCTCGCGCCGCCGGATCGCCGGCCCGTTGAACCGCGTCACCGAGCAATACTCGCACCCCACCGGGCACCCACGCGACGTCTGGATCGCCGCCACATCGTATCGCCCGTTGATCGGTTGCTGCGCCTGCCGCGCACGCCCCAGCCGTCCCGCGCCCAGGTCCGACAGCGTCCCCTGATACCGCGGCTGGAGCCGACCCGCGGCCGCATCCGTCACAATCTGCGGCCAGATTTCGTCGCACTCGCCCGTCGCGATCGCGTCGAAATGCCGACTGGCCTCGTCCGGGCAGGCCGATGCGTGCGGCCCGCCCATCACGGTCGGGATCCGGTGGCGCCGGCATGTCGCCGCGAGCTCGTAGGCGCGGGTCGCGCCGCTTGTATACCCGGTGATGCCCACCAGGTCGTAGCGGCCGCGGGCGATTAGTTCCTCGGTGGCGTGCGTCCCGAAAACCTCGTCGATCAGGTCCACCTCATGCCCGGCGGGCACACGCCCGGCCAGCACTTGCAGACCCAATTGCGGAATGTGCGTCCCGATCGTGTGATAGCCCTGCGAACGACGGGTGATGGGGTTGATCAACGCGATCCGCACAGCGCATCCTCTCGCATCAGAATCTGGAGAGACTCCCGGCCCGGGGCCGGGCGCTCGTAACCCGAACCAATGATTCTACGTTGCAATGGTGGCGAGGGTAGGCCCTCAGGCGAGTTCGCGATAAAAAAGCGGACACTGCCTTTTGGCAATGCCCGCCTCCCAACGATGCAGCCCTTGCGGGGGTTCAACCCGCCGTCTTCACCTTAACGGCTTTCGGTCCTTTCGGGCCCTGCGTCATCTCGAACTCCACCCGATCGCCCTCGCGCAGGGTGCGGTGGCCGTCCATCTGGATTTCCGTGTGATGGACGAACACGTCTTGGCCGTCATCCGACCGGATGAAGCCGAAGCCCTTGGTGTCGTTGAACCACTTGACCGTCCCGGCAGCCATGGAAAAGCCCTTCCGGCGGCGAGGTGCGGGTCCGCTCGAAACAACGTTGCTTCGACGTGAGGGCCTTGCGGGCTCCGTTGCCTGCGGCACGCCATAGTCAAGTATGTCTCACCGGGAGCGGTGTGTAAAGGGCGGCAAGCCTGCCGGGGGCGACCCAAGAATTGCTCTGATCGGGCACAGGGGTCCGCGAGGACGGGCACGCACGCAAAACCGACGGCCCCCTCCAGGCGGGGGCGGGGGCTCGCTGTCGCGGCCAGGACGGGTACGCAAAACCAACGGCCCGCACCAACTGCCGGCGCCCGGGGTCGAACCGGGGACCTCGTGGTCCACAGCCACGCGCTCTATCCAACTGAGCTACACCGGCTTCGCGATCCTTCGCCGCAGCCCCGCGCGGCGGAGCATTTGCCCGGGCGCACGGCCCGACGGCGGTTCAACCAGCCGCGGTTCCGCGAACAGCGCAGTGTAGAACCGGCCGGCTCGGATGTCAAAGCGACCTACGGTCAGGCACACCCGGCCAGCCGGGCAGGGTTTGTCCATGGCGCGGCGGCAGCGCCGACGGTGTGGAACAGCCGCCCTCGGCTGTCGGGAGGCGTCACCGCCGGGGGCGGCGGTGCCACATGAAGCAGCGCTGGCAGAGCGTGTGGAACAGCCGCCCTCGGCTGTTGGGAAACATCACCGCCGGGGGCGGCGGTGCCACATCCGGCGGCGGTGCCACATCCGGCGGCGGTGCCACATTCGGCGGCGGTGCCACACACCGACCGGCTGGAAGTCGATACCACAGCCGGATAGATTCCTCGTATGAAAATCCGCCTCGCTCACAGCCCCGACCCTGACGACGCGTTCATGTTCTACGGTCTGGCCTGCGGGGCGGTCGACCCGGCCGGGTACGAGTTCGAGCACGTTCTGGCCGACATCCAGACGCTGAACGACCGTGCGGCCCGCGGCGAGTACGAGGTCACCGCCGTCAGCATCCACGCGTATCCGCATGTCGCGGACCGCTACGCGCTGACGAGCTGCGGAGCGAGTATGGGCGACGGCTACGGCCCGCTGGTCGTGACGCGCGAGCCGCGGACGACCGCGGAACTGGCCGGTATGACCATCGCCGTGCCCGGCTTGCGGACAACGGCATACCTCGTCCTGCAACTGCTGCTCGGCCGGGGGACGTTCGAGCCGCGGGTGACGATGTTCGACGAGATTCCCGAGGCGGTGCTCGCCGGCCGGGTCGAAGCGGGGCTGCTGATCCACGAAGGCCAGCTCACGTACGGCCGCGCGGGGCTGCACCGCGTCATCGACCTGGGCGCGTGGTGGCAGCAGCGAACCGGGCTGCCGCTGCCGCTGGGCGGCAACGCGATCCGCCGGGACCTGGGGCCCGAGCGGATGTCCGCGATCACCGGCCTCATTCGGGCGAGCATCCGCTACGGCCTCGCGCACCGGGCCGAAGCGGTGAAGTACGCGCTGCGCTTCGGTCGCGGGCTGGACGAAGCACTGGCCGACCGGTTCGTGGGCATGTACGTGAACGAATGGACGCTCGACTACGGACCGCGCGGCCGCGAAGCGGTGGAGCGACTGCTGGCCGACGGGGCGGCGGCGGGGCTGGTGCCGGCGGTGGGGACGATCGACTTCGTCGGTGAGCGCGATCCCATCCGATGAACCGCACGGCCGCGGAAGCACGCAGAGGACGCAAAGAAGCCGGCAAAAGGGACGCATGAAACGGAGGCGGTTCGCGCGCGACGGTTTCCGACCGGCGGCGGTGCTCGGCTCGGCGGCCGTCCATTTCGGATTCTCCGGCTGTGCGAGCGGCTCTCCGGGCCGCTGCGGTTCAGTTGCCGGTATAATGCCGCAGCGGTGCGCGGCCGGCAGAATGGGACCGCAGCGTGTGGAGTGGCGGCATGATCGGCGTGATCGGCGGGACCGGGCTGGGTGAGACGCTGTTCGGCGTGGCGGGCGGACGGGTGCTGGAGGTCGATACGCCCTTCGGGCCGCCGAGCGCTCCGATTCGCGTGGTCACGTGGCACGGCTCCGAGGTGGCCCTGCTGGCCCGGCACGGCGACGGGCACGTGTTCAACCCCACGCAGGTGCCTTATCGGGCCAACATTTACGCGCTGAAGGCCGTCGGTGTCACGCACGTTCTGGCCAGCGGTGCCGTCGGCTCGCTCCGCGAGGACATCAAGCCGCGCGACCTGGTGATCGTCGACCAGGTGATCGACAAGACCTACCGCCGCCCCACGACGTTTTTCGACCAGGGGCTCGCGGTGCACGTCGAGTTCTCCGAGCCCTTCTGCGATCAACTCCGCCACCTGCTGCTCTCGGTCGCGCGGCGGGCCCAGACGACGGTCCACCCGCGCGGGACATACGTGTGCATGGAAGGGCCCGCGTTCAGCACCGAGGCCGAATCACGCCTGCACCGCGCGTGGGGCGCCGACCTCATCGGCATGACAGCCATGCCGGAGGCCAAACTGGCGCGCGAGGCTGAAATGTCCTATGCGCTCGTCGCGCTGGTGACCGACTGGGACTGCTGGAGGCCGCGCGAAGCCGGGCAGGACCGCACGGCCGTCCTGACCGAGATTATCGGCCACCTGAAGGCCGCCACGATCAACGCCATGAACCTGATGCGGGCGGCGATCGAAGCCTACGCGATCAGTCCGCTCAAGCCGGCGCCGCTGCACAAGGGTCTCGACCTCGCGGTCTGGACCGATCGCGGCAAGATCACGCCCGAGGTCGCGGCCCATTACGGCGTGCTGCTCGAACGGTACCTCGCGGACAACCCGCACAAGTAGCGTCCGCGCCCGGTGGCGGACGGTGGGACGAACAGCGGTTGTCGTTCGACGTCGGCCACCGGGGGCCGACGCCACGGTACGACCGTCGGCCACGGCGGCCGACCCGAACGCCAAGGAGGGTGCGTCATTTCCGCACACAGATCCCGCGAGTGGGTCATCGCCCCAGCGCATCCGGAGCGCGACCGCTTGGCCGGCGCCGCCGGCATCGCGCCCCTGCTGGCACAGCTTCTGCTCAACCGCGGGGTGCAGACGGCGGCGGACGTCCGCCCCTTCCTCGCCCCCGAGTTCAAGGGCCTGCTCCCGCCCGAGACGCTGCCGGGCGCGGTGGATGCGGCCCACATCCTGGCGGCCGCGGCCGGCGCGCGAAAGAGGATTGTCATTTACGGCGACTACGACGTCGATGGGATCACTGCCACGGCGATTCTGTGGCACGCGTTGCGGCTCGTCGGAGCCCAGGTCAGCTTCTACATCCCCAGCCGGCTGGACGAGGGCTACGGGCTGAACGCCGAGGCGGTCGAGCGGCTTGCGGCCGACGGGGCGCAGGTGCTCGTCACGGTCGACTGCGGGATCACAGCGGCCGCGGAAGCCCGGCGCGCCCGTGAACTCGGCCTGACGCTGATCATTACCGACCATCATGAGCCGCGCGCAACCCTGCCCGACGCAGACGTCGTCGTGCACCCCACGGCCTGCGGTCGGGGCGGCAACCCGGACCTGTCGGGCGCGGGGGTCGCACTGAAGATTGCGTGGGCGCTGGCGCAGAAGAGCAGCGGCGCCGCCCGGGTGCGGACCGAGTTCCGCGACTTCCTGGTCGATGCCACTGCACTGGCGGCCCTCGGCCTGATCGCGGACGTCGTGCCGCTCACGGGTGAGAACCGCATCATCGCCAGCTTCGGTCTGCGGCAGCTCGGCAAGATGAGCAACCCGGGCGTGCGGGCGCTGCTCGAGGTCACGCGGCTGGAGGATAAGCGGCAAGTCGACGATTACGACGTCGGGTTTCTGCTGGCGCCGCGGCTGAACGCGATCGGCCGGCTGGGGCACGCGCGGCTCGCGGTCGAGCTGTTCACGCGGGCCGACGCCGAGCGGGCCCGCGAGATCGCCGCGTTGCTCGATGCCGAGAATCGTCGCCGACAGGAGGTCGAGCGGCAGATCGTCAAGCAGGCCGAGGCCCTCGTGATCGAGCGCGGCTACCATCGCGACGGCTGCCGCGGCATCGTATTGGCCAGCCCCGAGTGGCACGCGGGCGTGATCGGGATCGTGGCCGCCCGGCTGGTGGAACGCTTCTGTCGCCCGACCGTGCTGATCGCCCTGGAGGAGGGTCTCGGCCAGGGCTCCGGCCGCAGCATCCGGCATTTCCCGCTGCACGAGGTGTTGGCGTGCTGCGAGCCGCATCTGTTGAGCCACGGCGGGCACGCGATGGCCGCGGGCGTGCGGCTGCGAGCCGAGCAGGTCGAGGCGTTCACGGCCGCGTTTCAGGAGCAGGCGGCCCAGCGGCTGACACCGGCCGACTTGCGGCCGAAGCTGCATCTCGACGACGAGGTGACGCTCGGCGAGCTGACGAGCGAGGTGGTGGAAGCAATCGGTCGGCTGGCACCGTTCGGCACGGGCAACCCGCGGCCGCGGTTGGCGACGGCGGCGGTTGAGCTGGCGGAGCCGCCGCGCGTGTGCGGGCAGAACGGGCAGCACCTACAGCTCTACCTGCGGCAAGCGGGGGTGTACCGCAAGGGAATCGCGTTCGGCTGCGGTCCGCAGGCGAACACGCTCGCCGAGCACCGCCGGATCCGCCTGGCGTTCGAGCCGCAGATCAACGAGTGGAACGGCCAGCGGCGGGTGGAACTGAAGGTCGTGGACTGGCAGCCGGCGTAGGGCAGCAGACCAGGGAAGAAGGCCCGGGGACCGGGGACGAAACGGGATCCCGGTGCGTGGACACTCCGACCGTCGGTCGGCGGCGCGGCCAGATTCGGCGGCGGATGTGGCAGCGCTGACGACGGCGGCGTAGCCTGGCAGCCGGTGGAGAAACCAGGCTGGCGCTGCTCCACGCCACCATCACGGTAGCGCCAACAGCCGCTCTCGCGGTGCCGGTGCCCTTTTTCAACTGTCCCGTGTTTCAACCGCTGCCACGTCGCCCCGGTGGCGTCGGCCGTTGTCGGGTGCGACAGCGGCTCGTCGCGCGCCGGCTGGAAGCCGACCCCACACAGCGGCTGGCAACCGATCGCACGGGGCTCAGGACTGTCGGAAGCCGCGGAAAGTCGCATCGCGCTTCAGGTAGAGCCGGCGCGCTGTGCGGACCTGCTGACGGTACTGGTCGCGGTGATAGGCCCCCAGCAGCGTGCGGTTGGCCTCGAACAGCGCAGCGTGGAACTCGTCGTCACTCAGGTCGGTGAAGTTTACGGCCAGCAAGTCGGAGTTGACGTGCTTGTGCTCGTAGAAATCCTCGGGGCCGGCCAGCAGGCCGCGGCGGAGGGCCTCGTCGTACAGCGGCGAGCCGGGGTAGGGCGTGACCGGCCGGATCGTGCGAAGCTGGGCGTGGTCGTCGTACTTCAGCAGGAACTCGACGCCTTTGCGGAGCGTTTCACGATTGTCCCCCAGATTGCCCCAGATGATGTTGTAGCCGGGGGAAATGCCGGCCGCGAGCGTGGCCTCGATCCCGGCGGTAATCTGCGCGACAGTGAGCTGCTTGTTCATGTTCCGCAGGACGGTATCGTCGACCGCCTCGATGCCGTAGTTGATGAACACGCAGCCGGCCTGCCGCATCAGCCGCAGCAGCTCGGGCGTGGCCACGTTCAGCCGGCCGTTACAGCACCAGCGGACGCCCAGCTCGGCCGCCAACAGGGCTTCGCACAGCTCGCGCGTCCGCCGCACCGACGACATCAGCAACTCGTCCATGAACGCGATGTACGTCGCGCCGTAGCGGTCGACCAGCAGCCGGATCTCCTCGACGATGCTGCGGGCCGAGCGCAGACGAATGCCCGCGTCCATGCGGTAGCAAAAGTTGCACTTGTACGGGCAGCCCCGACCGCCGAGCACCGGCAGCACGCGGTCGCGGTTCGTGCAGTGCGGCATGCGCAGCAGCGCGTAGTAGTCCATCGGCAGCAGGTCCCACGCCGGCAGTGCGATCGCGTCCACATCCTCGATGGCCGCGCGCGGCGCGGTACGGATCACCTCGCCGTCACGACGCAGCGCCAGCCCGGCGACCGTGGCCGGGTCGCGCCCGGCTTCCAACGCGGCCAGCAGCTCGACGGTCGTGACCTCGCCCTCGCCGAGGACGGCCGCGTCGGCGCCGGTTTTCCGCAGGAAGTACTCCGGCTCCGGCGACGGGCCGTGTCCGCCCAGAACGAAATACGGCCGCTCGGGGACGGCCCGAATGGCCGCGGCCAGGCCGAGGAGCTTGCGATACTGGTAATAGCCGCCGATCACGCCGACGCCGACGACGTCGAAGAAGTTCTCGGTGAGAAAACGCGTCAGGTGGTCGTCGGGCCAGTGCTGGTGATCCTGCTGGTAAAACGCGACGTGGTGCCCGGCGTTGCGCAAGGCACTGGCGAGATACGCCGGGCCCATGGGCAGCCAGTGGATGTACGAATCGTTGTCGTAGATGACCAGCAGGACTCGCATGCTGGTATGATCGGCAGTGGCGGGGCGGCGAGTTTCGAGCCGCCGGCCGCGAGCAGCGAAGGGCGGACCTGCCGTCGCGCCTGAGGGGGGAAATGGCGCGCAAATGCGAGCGGCGGCCGTCACGCACGGGAGCGGCGGGCCGACGCGGCGGGCCTCCGTCGGACGGCCGTGGCTCGGCGT
>CAZMCT010000001.1:0-120010 GCA_964564785.1 uncultured Planctomycetales bacterium | reverse complement strand
GGCGGAAGTCGGCCAGCGAGGCGGCGCCGATCGCGGCGCCGTCGGCCTGGGGATGCATGTGCACGGTGTCGGTGCCGAGCGCGACGTGCACGGTAGCCGGGATGCCGGCGCGGTACGCGGCCGCGAAGAGGCTCAGGTCCTGGTGGGGCGCACGGCCGTCGGCGAGCAGTTGGCCGAGCGCCCGGCCGAGGCCGACCGCGGCGCCGGCGCGGGCGGCGGCGTTCATGCGCTCGCAGGTTTCGCGGACCATTCCGAAACGGCCATCACGGATGGTGTCGGCAACGTCCTCGCTGGTGGCGCCGGTTTCGGCCAGCTCGAGGTCGTGGATGGCGCCGGAGCCGTTGGTAGCGAGGGCGGTGACGAGGCCGCGGTGGATCAAGTCGATGACGAGGGATGAGCAACCGGTTTTGATGACGTGGCCGCCGAAGGCGAAGACGACGGGCCGGCCGGCGCGGCGGGCGGCGACGACGGCGGCGACGATCTGGCGGAGCTCGGCGGCGCCGAGGAAGTCGGGGAGCGCGGCGAGCCACTCGCGGAAGGAGCAGCCGGGCGGCGGGGTTTTGGCGAGGGCTTCGACCGCGACCTTGTGAGCGCGGTCGCAGCGGGAGATCAGCCGCAGGCGGGACCAGTCGAGGCGGGGGCGTTCAGGGTTATTCACGAGTCACCACCAGCCGGTCGCGCGTCGGCGTTCGGCGCCGGGCCGGAGCCCGCGGCGGCGGGTTCCAGCGCTTCGCGTACGCGGGCCCAGAACAGCTCGGCCTGTTCGCCGAGCTCGAGGCGCATCTCGAGGCGGACGAGCTCCTGGTCCGCAGGCCAGAGCGGCTCCAGTTTGGCCCAGTCCTTGCGGGTTGTCACCACCCACTCGGCGCCGTGGCGCAGGGCCTGCGCCCGGATGAGGTCGACGTCCGCCGACGAATAGCGGTGGTGGTCGGGAAAAGCCACGGAAGCCGACAGGGGCGAAAGCGCGTGGACCATGCGCTCGAACGTGAGCGCGTTTCCGATCGCGGACACGGGCAGCAGCCGGCGGCCGGCCAGCGCCTCGACCGGCAGGCTGCGGCCATCGCGGAGGACGGCCCGGTCGGGGCGGACCTGGGCCCGCATCACGGGGCGGCCGGGGGCGTAGCGCTCGAGTCTGGCGGTGATGGCTTCCACGCGTTCGGGTTCCACCTGATTGGTGCGTGTGATGACAAACAGGTCGGCGCGACGAAGGCTGTCGAGCGGTTCGCGCAGTCCACCGGCGGGGAGCAGGGCGCCGTTGGAGCGCCGGTCGGCGGGCGCTTCCCACGCGCCGCCCCAGGGTCGCAGTGCGTCGATGAGGACGATGTCCAGGTTGCGGCCGAGGCGGCGGTGCTGGAAGCCGTCGTCGAGCACGAGGCAGTCGGCGTGGTGGTCGCTGCGGGCGGTGGCGGCGCCGCGCACACGGTCGGGATCGACGACGACGGGGACGGCGGGCACGGAGGCGTGGTACTCCTGGACTTCGTCGGCGAGCGCGCCCGGGCGGCCCTTGTAGCCGCGGGTGAGGATCGCGGGCCGCCGGTGCATGTCGAGCAGGCGGCGGGCGATCTCGATCACGAGGGGGGTCTTGCCGGTTCCGCCGACGGTGATGTTGCCAACGCTGATGGTGGGGATGCCGGCGTGTCGCACGGCGCCGCGGGCGTGGTCGTAGTAGAGATTGCGAGCCCGGATCACGCCCCCGTACGCGACGGCCAGCGGCTTGAGCCACGGCGTGGGCTTCATTCGGTACCCGCCTACACGCCCTTGAGCACTCCGATTTCACGCTGCCAGTTGACGGACCGGGGCACGCCGGCCGTCAGCGGGGTTTGGGGTTCGTAGCCGAGCAGCGCGCGGGCCTTGCTGATGTCGGCCACGTAACGCGTGACCTCGCCCGCGCGGGCCGGCTCGTAGCGCACCTTCGGTTCCTTCCGCAGGGCCAGGCCGATCAGGTTGACCACGTCCACCAAGGTGGACCCCTGTCCGTACGCGAGGTTGATCGTCTGCTGGTTGACTCTCCGCTGCACCAGCGCGTCGATGCCCTGGAGCATGCCGGCCGTGCAATCATCGACGTAGGTGAAGTCCAGCACTTTCTCGCGCCCGAAGACGGTAATCGGCGCGCCGTCGGCGATGCGGCGGATGAACAGCGGGATGACACGCTCGAGCCGGTCAAGGTCGCAGTCGTAGCGGCCGTAGACGTTGCTGAAGCGAAAGACCAGATACGGCAGGTCGTAACACTCGGCGTACGAGTAGATGAACGCCTCACCGGCGATCTTGGAGGCGCTGTACGGGCTTTCGGCGACGACGAAGTCGGCCTGCGACTCATCGGTCACGTGGCGATGGATGTCGCCGTAGACCTCGCGCGAGCTGCCGAAAATCATGGGCGTGCCCTGCCGGCGGCAGTATTCGAGCACGCGGAACAGCATCTCGACGTTTTCCATCGCCCGGTAGGGGTTTTCGACCAGCTCGAACACCTTGGCGTGCGCGGCCAGATGGACGACGACGTCGAACCGGCCACGGACGGGCAGCTCGCCGGGCGGACAGCGGTCCAGGTCGCAGCACTCGGTCGGGATCCGGTCGGTCCAAGTGTTGCGGCGGCGGTCGATGCCCTGCACTTCGTCGCCGCGGGCCAGCAGGGCGAGGCCGAGGTTCGTACCGATCTGGCCACTCGATCCGGTGATCAGTACGCGCATAACACCTCCGACGGGCCGGCTGGACGACCGCGGAGCTGCTTTGTACCGTCGCCGGACGTGGAGCGTCAACGAGACCGGTACCGAATTGAGGCCCGGGCCGCCGTCCGCCGTGCGGACGGCAGGTTGCTGCTCGTGCGTGCTGCGCATGAGCTGCCGTGGACACTCCCGGGGTGTGCGGTCGCCGCGCGGGTCGATCCGCAAACGGCCCTGCGTCGGCACCTAGTCGCGGCCTTGGGCTTCGACCCGGGTCCGCTCACCCCGCAGGAGCCGTTCGACTACCACGTCGCAGGCCACGCCGTGCATACGGGTGTTCATGCCGCGCAGGTGGTGCGCGACGAGGCCGTGCCCGTCGGCTACGCCGAGTTGGCGTGGGTCGCGCCGCACGAAGTCACGGAGTTTGCGCTCGATTCCGTCGCGGCGCAGGTCCTTGCGCCGTCCGGTCCGCACCGATAACCCCGGCACGGTTTCCACATCCGCCCGTCCCGAGCCGGTCACGGCGTGCGCGTACGATCGGAGCCCGCACCGCAAGCGCGGGAGTCTTCCGACTCCCGCCCGAGGTGTGCGTCAGCGTTTTCCCCCGTTTGTCCTCTACGCAAGGATGACCGGCGGTGCCCCGCGCTTGCGCGTCCGGCACGGATAGCGGGGCCCGGCCGCCGATAGTGAGGCTGGCAGGAGGTAGTTCGTCAGCCAACGCCGGTGGCAGAGGCGCCCGCGGAGGGCCTCTCCGGCCGCCGGGGTCGGAGCGGTGGTGGCCGAAGAGCGTCGAGCGCTGCGGGCGGATCGTGCCACGGTGAACGCGTGGCTGGACCGGCTGGACCGCGGGACGGCCGCGGGCCGCGGCGTCAGCGGCCGGCGAGCCCAGCGGTATAGTTATCGGGCGGAGCCGGCATCGCTGATCGTCTGTCACGCGGACGATCGGCAGACGGAACACGAGGTGGCCTGCCGCAATCTGAGCCGGGAAGGGGTGGGGTTGGTGGCGGGGCAGTTCGTGTATCCGCAGTCGGCGTGCCGGGTGCGGCTGACGCGCGCGTTTGGGGGGCAGGAGACGGTGCCGGGGCGGGTGGTGCGTTGCCGGTACCTGGTGGGTTCGGCACGGCTGCACGAGGTGGGGGTGCATTTCGATCGGCCGGTGGACGTTGCGGTGTATGCCCCGCAGTCGCAGTTGGCGCGTATCCTGCTCGTGGACGATGCGCCGGCCACGCGGGAGCTGGTGCAAGGGCTGTTGGGGACGCTGCACGCGACGCTGGCGTACGCGGCCGACGCGGACGAGGCGATGCGGCGAGCGGCGGGGGAGTGCGATCTGATCCTGATCGCGCTGGACAGCGAAGTGTTGGACGGGTTCGGGCTGACGCGGGACCTGCGGGCGAGCGGGTACATCGGGCCGATCGTGGGACTGACGGCGCACCCGGGGCCGGGGTTGCACGCGCGGTGCGTGGCGGCCGGATGCACGGGGTACATCTCGAAGCCGATTATTCGCGAGGATCTGCAAGACTTGGTGGCCGGTCTGATGGGCCAGCCGCTGCTCAGCTCGGTCGCGGATGATCCGAAGATGGCGCCGCTGGTGGACCGGTTTGTGGCGGGTCTGCGGCCGCGAATGACGGACTTGTTGTTGACGCTTGAGCAGGGGCAGATGGAGCGCTTGGACAAGCTGGTGTGCGACCTGCGGGCGGAGGCGGCGTCGTACGGGTTCGAGCGGATCACGCAGGAAGCGACGTACGTGCAGGGATTGCTGGCAGCGGGGGAGCCGCTGCGGCGGGTGCGGCGTGCGGTGCGGCACCTGGCGCACGTGAGCCTGCGGGCGCGACCCGCGACGAGCCCGGTGGACACGTCGGCGACCGGGCCGCTGCCGAAAGAGCTGTGGGAGCGGCTCGTGACGGAGGTGCCGGGGGGGACGGCGCCGTTCGCGGCGCGATAGGGTTCTCGCGGTTCGGGCGGATGCGTGTCCACGCCGCCGGGCGGAGCGGGCGACGGCGGCGGAGGGCCCGCGCGCATCATGCCGGGGGGCCGCAACAAGCCGAGGAAGAGGCGGGCCACATCCGGATGACGTGGGTGCGTCGAGCAGGGCCGGGAGGCTGCGCGAGGTGTTGCGTGGAGAGTCGCGGCGTCGCCGCACCGACCGGCGGCGTCGTGCAGCGCGCCAGGGGACCGGCGCCGCGGCGTCGGGGGGGGAGCGAAAGCGGGTGGACGTGAGGGGCCGGCGCAAACCCGCCGGACAGCAACTCGCGGCCGGCCCGAAGTGGTCGAAGCCACCCGTGAGGTGCGAGGACGGATTCCAGCGCGGGGCAGTGTCGGAACTTGTCAACCCCGGGGTGGAGGCTGTGATCGGGTGCTACGGTACGTGATCAGGAGCGCTGCCGCCGATGAGCGGGCGGCGCGCGTGATGCGAACGGAGGTTCACCGATGAGTGCCTGGCGCGGGATTGTGATGATGATATCGGGGGCTTGCGTGTGCGGGGCGTGGGCGGACAAGCCGCTGATTCCGCGAGAGGTGCTGTTCGGGAACCCGGAGCGGGCGAGTGTCCAGATCAGCCCGGACGGGACGCGGCTCGCGTTTCTGGCGCCGGCGGACGGCGTGCTGAACGTCTGGGTGGCGCCGGCGGACAAGCCGGAGGCGGCCGCGGCGGTCACGCGCGATCGCGGGCGCGGCATTCGTGCTTACTTTTGGGCCTACACGAGCCGGCATGTTGTGTACTTGCAGGACAAGGACGGCGACGAGAACTGGCGGGTGTTCACTGTCGACCTGGGCACACAGGCGATCCAAGACCTGACGCCGCAGGCCGGCGTGCAGGCCCGGATCGACGGCGTGAGCCACAAGTTCCCCGAGCACGTGCTGGTGGGGCTGAACGACCGGGACCCGCAACTGCACGATCTGTACCGCGTGCACATCGTCACGGGCGAGAAGTCGCCGGTGCTCGAGAACGAAGGCTTCGTCGGGTTCGTCTGCGACGACGACTACCAGCCGCGGCTGGCCATGCGCGTCACGGCGGAGGGCGGCAGCGAATTACTGGCCCGCAGCGGCGCGACCTGGCGCGAGTTCCTGAAGATCCCGCCGACGGACACGATCACCACAAACCCGGCCGGGCTCGACGCGAGCGGCCGCAAGCTGTACATGCTCGATAGCCGTGGACGCAACACCAGCGCGCTGATGGCCGTCGATCTCGAAAGCGGCCAGGGCGAGCTGATCGCCGAGGACCTCCGGACCGACGTGAGCGGCCTGCTGGTCCACCCGATCAAGAAGGTGATCGAGGCGGTCGCGTTCAACCATGAGCGGCGGCACTGGAAGATTCTCGACCCGGCCGTGCAGGCCGACTTCGAGTACCTGCGGAGCGTGGCCGACGGCGATTTCGACGTGACCAGCCGCACGCGCGACGACACGCGCTGGATCGTGGCGTTCGAGGTTGACGCCGGGCCGGTCCGCTACTACCTCTACGACCGCGCCCGGAAGAGCGCTCGCTTCCTGTTCACGAACCGGCCGAAGCTCGAGGGGCTCACGCTGGCGCGCATGCTGCCGGTCGTCATCCGGTCCCGCGACGGGCTCGAGCTGGTCAGCTACCTGACGCTGCCGGCGGGCAGCGACCCGGACGGCAACGGGCGGCCGGACCGGCCGTTGCCCATGGTGCTGTGGGTGCACGGCGGGCCGTGGGCGCGGGAGGAGTGGGGGTATCATCCGTACCACCAGTGGCTGGCGAACCGGGGGTACGCGGTGCTGGGCGTGAACTTCCGAGGCTCGACGGGCTTCGGCAAGACATTTGTGAACGCGGGGGACAAGGAGTGGGGCGGCAAGATGCACCTCGACCTGGTGGACGCGGTCGAGTGGGCGGTGAACGAGGGGATCGCCGACCGGGCGAAGGTCGCGATCATGGGCGGGAGTTACGGCGGCTACGCGACGCTGGTCGGGCTGACGTTCACGCCCGAGCTGTTTGCCTGCGGCGTAGACATCGTCGGGCCGTCGAGTCTGGTCACGCTTCTGGAGTCGGTACCGCCCTACTGGGTGCCGTTGCTGAACATGTTCACGGCCCGTATCGGCGATCACCGCACCGCCGAGGGCCGCGCGTTCCTGCTGGAACGCTCGCCGATCACACACGTCGACAAGATCCGGCGGCCGCTGCTCATCGGGCAGGGTGCGAACGATCCGCGGGTCAAGCAGGCCGAATCGGACCAGATCGTGGCGGCCATGCAGGCCAAGCGAATCCCAGTTGTTTACGTACTATTTCCCGACGAGGGGCACGGTTTCGCCCGGCCGGAGAACAACCTCGCGTTCAACGCCGTGACCGAGGCGTTCCTGGCGCAGCACCTGGGCGGGCGGTACGAGGCGGTGGGCGATGATTTCACGGGCTCGAGCGTGCAGGTGCCGAACGGGGCAGAGCAGGTGCCGGGGCTGAGCGCGGCCCTGCCGCCACGGGCAGAGAAGTAGCGGCCGGCGGGTAGCCGCCCGTTGAAAAAAAGGGGACTGGGCGGGGCGCCGGCGGCAGACCTGCGAGGGGAAGTGAGGCGGGCAACCGATTGGGTGCCGGAAAGAGGGAAGCATTGCGGGCACACTGCGCAAGTCTTTATTTCGCCATAAATTAGCGAGATGGTCCCCGGGGGCGGCTTTGGGGTGGCGGGGGGCTCAATAAGTTGGCGCGGGAGCCAAATGATGCTTGACCCCTGGGCGGTGAGATGTTAACGTAAACCCATTGAGCGGGCTTTCTAGCCGCATGAAGCGAGAGCAGAGGAGCAAATCCCTTGCCGCGTAATAGGCTCGTTGGAGGCCGAGCCGGATTCCGTCACTGACACCGGGACGGTGCGCGCGCGGCGTGCAGATTGCAACGAGCGCGGACGAGGGCGTGAGGAGAAAGAGGATCCTCTTGGCCAGGTGCGGTGAGCAGCGGGAAAGAGCCCCTTTCGGCGCGGAACTGCCGGTGCGTGCAGCGTACGCCCCAACTGCTGCGGCTTCGCGATGATCACGTTTGAAGTTTATGGAGCATGTGCGCCATAAGTTCCAGTTCCTTCCAGTTGTTGGAGCAAAGGAGGCAGGGCATGAAAGTGAGGAGAGCGTGTGTGTTGGGCACTGTGCTCTTGTGTAGCAGTGCCTTGGTCTTTGCGGCGGTGTCGGACGACACGCATCTGTCGTCGGCGGCCGCACAGGTCAGCCCGAGCCCGGCGGCCGCCAAGGACGCCGCCGTGCGCTCAGCGCCGGTGAAGGCGATTCTGACGGAGAAGTCGCTGCCGGCCGCGAACATCGTAAGTGCTCGGGCGGCGACGCTGCGTGACAGCGGCGACTGCTGCTACGCGCACGGGACGCCGGGCTGCCAGGACCCGACGTGCCAGGACTCGGTTTGCAGCTATGACCCGTATTGCTGCCAGTATCAGTGGGACAGCGTGTGTGCCAGCGAGGCGCAGAGCGATCCCAACTGCGACTGCGGCGGTGGCGGCGGCGGACCGCTCGAGTGCCCGCCGGGCTCGCTGTACTCGCAGGTTCCGATGGGCGCGAATGATCCGTGGTCGGCGTTCACCAGCGCCCAGACCAGCGCCTTCACGTACAAGGTGTACGAGAATTACAGCGGCGTGACGGGCCAGGTCTGTGACATTCACTGGTGGGGCCTGAACCTGTTCTACAACAACGGCTGGTTCCCGTGCGATCCGGCCGGCGTGACCTTCGAGGTCACGTTCTACGAGGCGGGCGGCGGCGGCGGCGGCGGCAGCGGTGACTGCTGCTTCGCGCACCCGACGCCCGGCTGCGAAGATCCGGTCTGCCAGGACTCGGTGTGCAGCTATGACTCGTATTGCTGCCAGTATGAGTGGGACAGCTTGTGTGCCAGCGAGGCGCAGAGCGATCCCAACTGCGATTGCAGCGGTGGTGGCGAGCAGATTGGTCCGGCGATCTGCACGTACGTCGTGACGCCGCTGGTCACGCTGGCCGGGAACCTTTCCGGCTACGACCTGTACTACTACGAAGTGCCGTCGCTGAATCCGTGCTGCACGATTCCGGCGGAAGGCTGGGTCTCGATCCAGTCGCTGCCGAACGCGAACGACTGCGCGTTCCTGTGGTTCAGCTCCTACGGTGACGGCGTCAGCGCGCTTCAGGATCAGGGCGGCTCGCTGGTGCCGGTGGGCTACGACGTGGCGTACTGCCTGACGGGCGAGTACATCCCGGTGTTCGGCGCGTGCTGCGACGACTTCACCGGCGAGTGCCTCGACAACACCGAGCAGATCTACTGCAACGGGCCGGGCAAGCGGTTCGCCGCGAACACGCTGTGCGCCGATCTGGTCCCGCCGTGCGGCGAGATCCCCGGCGCCTGCTGCCATCCGGATGGCACGTGCGAGGTCGTCACGTTCGACCTGTGCGCCGACCTGTGGCTCGGGCCGAACACGCAGTGCTTCTCGTGCCCGTGCGTGGTGATCTGCCCGCCGAACGGCGTGCCCGAGAACGAGCCGTGCGGCGAGAACTACCCGAACGGCTACAACGGCGGCTGCAACAGCACTCCGCCGGTGTTCGAGCCGGTCTACTGCGGCGAGACCATCTGCGGCACGGCCTGGGCCGACGCGTCCTACCGTGACACCGACTGGTTCATGCTGACGCTGACCGAGCCGTCGGTCTTCACCTGGACGGTCGAGGCCGAGTTCCCGGTGCTGATCTTCATCATCCAGCCGGGTCCGGTCGATCCGTGCGCGGGCTACACGATTCTGAGCAGCGCGACGGCGGGCGAGTGCACGCCGGTCAGCCTGACCAGCCCCGACTGCATGATGCCGGGCGACTACATCCTGTGGGCCGGCACCTCGACCTGGGGCGACTTCCCCTGCCCGCTGGATTACGTCGGCACGATCGACTGCGTGCCGTGCGTCATTTCCGGCGCGTGCTGCGATGACAGCATCCCGCTGTGCAACGAGAACGTGAACGTTCTGGATTGCCCGGCGCCGCTGCGGTTCGCCCGCGACACGGCCTGCGCGAACCTGAGCCCGCCGTGCGGTGGCTGCCCCGAGGCGACCATCACGATCGACGTGTACACCGACCCGTGGCCGAGCGAGACGAGCTGGGTGGTCATCGATGACGTGACCGGCCAGGTGGTCTGCACGAGCCCGTCCTACACGGTCCCGAACGCGCTGACCAGCTACACCTGCTGCCTGCCGTTCGGCTGCTACAATTTCACCATCTACGACTCGTACGGTGACGGCATCTACGCCCCCGGCGGCTACGCCATCTACTACGAAGGCAACCTGGTGTTCTCGAACATCGGGAGCGGCTGGTCCGGGTACGAGCAGAGCGTCAACCAGTGGGGCGAGGGCTGCGTTGCGCACCTCGGCGCCTGCTGCCTTGAAGAGCTGTGCTACGACACGCTGTACGAGCCTGACTGCCTCGCGCTGGGCGGTCTGTGGTACATCGACGAGACCTGCCCCGAGTTCGTCTGCCCGCAGACGATCACGGCGGTAACGGCGCCGTACGTCAGCCCGCTGTGGGATACCTGCACCCAGGGCAATGACTGCGGTCTGCGTGCCAGCCAGGATCACGAGTGGGCGGTCACGATCCCGTACGACGGGCAGTGGAACTTCAACCTGTGCGGCGGCGAGACGACCTGGGATACGTACCTGTACCTGGGCAGCTCGCGGTGCAGCGGCGACATCGCGTCCAACGATGACTCGTGCGGCCTGCAATCGCAGATCTCGGTCTTCCTGCTCGCGGGCCTCTACTACCTGACGCTCGAGGGGTACAGCAGCAGTGGCTGCGGGAGCTACGTGCTGTACATCCAGGAAGACGTGCCGTGCGTGCTCGAGTGCCCGGAGGGCGCCGTGCCCGAGGCCGAGCCCTGCGGTTCGGACACGAACGGCGGCTGCAACATGCCGGTCCCGACGTTCGAGCCGGTCATCTGCAACCAGACCATCTGCGGCACCGGCTGGTTTGACACGGTCATCCCCGGCTACCGCGACACCGACTGGTTCGAGTTCGTGGCGACGAGCAACGACACGATGACGTGGACCGTCGAGGCCGAGTTCTACATGCTCATGGGTGTGATCGAGCAGATCGTGCCCGGGCAGCCCGGCTGCGACAACATCACGGGTTATCTGAACCCGTATGCCATCGCGCAGGATTGCATCCAGGCCAGCGTGAGCTTCCCGGTCACGGCCGGCGGCACGTACTACGTGTTCGTCGCTCCGATGTTCGCCGACCCGGTCTACTGCCCGGCCGACTACATCGCGACCCTGACGGGCGAGCACTGCATCTGTGGTGACTTTGACATGGACGGCGACGTCGATGTCAACGATTACTACGAGATCCTGGATGCGTTCGGCACGTGCGTCGGGAATCCGAAGTACCTGCCGGCGGCTGACTTTGACGGCGACAACTGCATCACGCTGGTCGACTACCAGGCGTGGCTGCAGTGCTACTACGACGCCAACGGGACGGCCTTCAAGCTCTCGAAGGTCGTCAAGAAGGTGCAGAAGCAAGCCGCTCAGTAGTTGAATGTACGGACCTGCCGGCGGCTTGGCGGCCGTCGGCAGGTCCCTCCCCTTGGAGGAGAGGGTTTCGCATCGGACCTGAGGTTGCACACCGCGTGCAAGGAGGATGAGGTATCATGAGAATGAAGATGGTGTTGTGTACGGCCGTCCTGCTTCTGGCGAGCCCGGCGCTCGCGGACACGGTGTACGGCTATTTCAATCCGGCCGTCAAAGTCGCCAACGTCGGCGATGTCTTCACGATCGACATCGTCGCCGACATGACCAACGACATCGTTGGGTGGGGCCTCGATCTGACGGTCACGGCTCCGGCGGTCGCGGACCGCACGCTGACCGAGCCGGTCATCGGGCCGAATTGGGATGCGGCGTTCGCGCCGGACGGCGACGGGCTGGCCGGCCTGGCGTTCCCGGCGGGCGTGTCGGGCACGGGCATCCTGCTCGCGACGGTCGAGTTCCAGGCGCTGGCGCTGGGCACCACGAACCTGGTGCTGAGCGTCACCCCGGGCGACCTGACCGAAGGCTTTGCGCTGTTCCCCTCGGGCTTTGACGACTACCAGTTCAGCCTGGGAACGATCAACGTGGTTCCCGAGCCGGCCGCGCTGGCGCTGCTGGCCCTGGGCGCGCTGATTCGTCGTCGGTAATGCATGAATGACTCACCGCCCGGCCGCCCGCGGCCGGGCGGTCACCCCGACTCTCACAGAACCGCGGTCCGGTACCCCCGGGCCGCGGTTTCTTTTCAGCCACCGCCACCCCCGTGGACAGAAGCGCCCTTCTTGGGCATCACGGCTTCTTTCGGAACGGCGGTACCATTCCTGTTCAGCGTGTCGCGACCGGCGATCGCGGGGCGGGTGGCAGGGCCGCACCGCGATCGACGCAGGCGGCCACGGCCAGGTCGCCGGTGACATTGAGCGTCGTGCGGCACATGTCGAGGAGGCGGTCGACACCCAGGATGATCCCGATGCTGTCGGGCGGCACGCCGACCGTCTGGAGAACCATGACGATCATCGGCAGCGAGCCGCTGGGTACACCGGCGGTGCCCACGCCCGCGAGGATCGCGAGAAGCGCGACGGTCACCTGTTGAGTCAGCGTCAGCTCGGGGCCGAAGACCTGTGCCAGGAACAGCACCGTCACGCCCTCGTACAGGGCCGTGCCGTTCTGGTTTGCGGTCGAGCCGACCGTGAGCACGAAACTGCCGATCTCGCGCCGCAGGCCGAGCTGCTGTTCCGCAATCCGCAGCGATGTGGGCAGCGTCGCGTTCGACGAGGACGTGGCGAACGCCGTCAGGGCCGCTTCCGACGTGCGGGCGAAGAACCGCAGCGGGTTCAGCCGCGCGCCCACCGCGACCACGACCGAATAGACGCCGAACATTTGCAGCGCCAGGCCGGCCAACACCGTCAGTACGTACCATGCCAGCATCCGCAGGATGTCAAGGCCCAGGTCGGCCGTGAGACGGAAGACGAGCGCCGCGACCGCGAGGGGAGCCAGGCGCATGGCCAAGCCGATGATCACCATCGCGACGTCGTAGACCCCCTCGAGCACGCCGACGAGCGGCGCGGTGCGCTGCGGCCGAAGCGTGAGGGCGATGCCGAAAATCACGGCGAAGACGAGCACGGCCAACATGCCGCCGCCGGTGGGCTGGCTGTCGAGGGCGAAGACCATGTCCCGCAGCGGGTTGCGCGGGATGAGGTCGAGCAGGGCGTCGCGGACGGGTCGCGTGCCGCGGGCCTCGGCGAGTTTCTGGCCGGCCTGCTGCTCAAAACGCGATTCGAGCACGGCCCGCTGCTCGCTCGTGACGTGCCCGCCCGGCCGCAGGGCGTTCGTCAGGCCCAGGCCGATCGCGACCGAGCAGGCCGAGAGTGCGATGGTCCACGCGAGCGTGCGCAAGCCGACGCGGCCGAGCCGGCGGACGTCGCCCAGACCGGCGATGCCAAGGACGAGGGCCGAGAAGACGAGCGGCAGGACGATCATGAAGATGAGTCGCAGGAAGACCTGGCCGACGGGTTCGGCGACATACTCGAGCGTCCAGCGCAGGGCCGGCAGGGGTTGGCCGGCGGCGTCGCGCCCGAGGGCGTTGGCCAGGCAGCCGGCAACGGCGCCGCAGACGAGTCCGATGAAAATCTGCCAGTGCGGGGCCAGGCGGCCACGGAGCGGGTCGCGGACCGACGCGGGTGACGGGCAGGTCATGGTCATGCTACGCGGTGCGCATCATAGCAGCCCGTCCAGAAAGGTGGCCGCCTCCGCCCTGACGCACCATCACGGTAGCGCCCTCAGCAACTTCGGCGGTGCCGGCGTCGCCTTTCTCAACGTGCGAGCGGCCACCAGCCGGCCGCGCGGCTTGTTGCAGCGCTCGCGAACCGCGAGCGTCGGGAGAGGTTCGCAAAAAAAGATGGAAGGTCTAGCCGTGGCGCGCCTAGGACCTTCCATTCGTAAGCGGCGCGTCGCGCCGCTGCGCTTCCAACGTGCGTCGTGATCGACGCGATCACAATCTTGCGCGAAGTCGGGCGCGGATTGCAAGCACTTTTTTCAAAAAAGTGCGCGCTGGGGCGCTCTGTTGGCGCGCCGCTCGAAGCCGATCGGAGGGGGGACTGAACGCGTCTCGAAGCGATACCAGGTCGCCGTCGCGACCCGCTTGCCCGCTCGCCATACGCTCCGTTTGACACGGCGTGCGACGCTCGCGCCGTACGCCGGGCCGCGGTCCGGCTACGACAGCACGACCGGCTCGATGCCGAGGAATTCGCACGCCGCCTTGAGCGCGGCCACGTGGTCGCCGATGACCGCGTGGATATGGTTGCTGCTGTAGTTGTCGCGCAGCACCGGCAGCGGCAGGTCGAAGCGCGCGAACGCGTGCGGCCATTCGTACGTCGTCTGGCGGGCGAGCCGTTCCGCGGCCGCGTGCCGCAGTGGCACGAATGCGCCCGTGAAGATGTGCATCACGAACCGGCCGGAGCGGCGGACGATGCGGCCGAACGTGACCCGCTCGGCCGGGGCGGCGTAGAACTGCACGCTGGCGCCGCCGCCGCGGAAGTAGAAGGGGCTGGCCGGCCGCAGGTGGCACTCCTTCCAGTTGCGGCGGAAATCGGGCGAGCGCTTGGCGAACCAGGGGGCGTGCTGGCCGCTGTTGACCAGGTCGTAGAGGTCGTCCTTCTCGTGGTAGTGCCGCAGGTCGGCGAAGAGGACGGGCGTCCCGGTGAGCAGGTGCATGAGCTGCATGGTGAGGGCGCCGTTGCTGTCGCACTCGGTGGCGCAGACGAGCGGCTTCTTTTCGGGCTCTTCCCAGTCGGCGGTGTCGTTGAGCAGCGCTTCCTGCACGTCGGCGATGCACAGGTCGGGCCACTCGGTCAGATCGAGCTGGCCGGTCAGGCCGCAGAAGTCGATGCCCTGGAGCTTGCAGAAATCCTTGATGGCCAGGTACATGCGAACCTGGCGGGCGAGCGTGCCGTCGAGGCCGGGCGTGAGCTGCTTGCCGTCCCAGTGAATCTCGCCGCAGTAACGCTCGAGCCAGTCCAGTCCGGCCTGCACGCGCTCGGGCGCGATCTTCTGGGCGAGCTGCCACAGGTGAAGCTGGCCGCGGTGGTACACATGCACGCCGAGCTGCTGCATCCACTGGGAGGGGTCGACGTGGCCGGTGTACATGCCCATCGACGGACCGTCGAACTGGCCGTAGCGCTGGCCGTGCAGTAGCGCCGCGGCGCGCTCCCCGCGGGCCCGCTGGTCCGGGTCGTGGCGGTGGAGGAAGCGCTCGACCTCCTTCTGCACCTCCACGCGGCGGATGTCGCCGAGCACGCGGCCGAACGGGCGGTCGATCTCGTCGAGCGTGCCGGCCGAGGCGAAGAATGCGACCCAGCCGGGGTGCGAGGGCAGGATGTTGCCGACCAGGAGGATCGGGACCTCGGGGATGAGGTTGGCGACCTGGGCGGTGAGGTCGGGGAAGGACCAGACGCAGAAGTTGAACACGACCACGTCCGGGTAGGCCAGCGCGATGCGGCGGGCTTCGTTGCGGGCGGTCTCCCAGTTCCAGACGATCTTGCGGGCCGCGACCACGTCGTGCCGCTTGCGGCGGAAGTAGGCGACCAGCCGCTCCTGGAACAGGCGGCAGTCCTTCTCGGTGGCCTTGGCCACGCGGGCCCGGCCGTCGGTGAACGTGACAATTCCGATTTTCATGGTGGTCTCCGCGGGGAGTCGGGGTCGGCTATCTGGCGCGGCCGCGCCGCCGCGCTCCGTGAATGTACGGCCACTCCGGGCGGCGGTGCAAGCTACCGGCGGGCATTCGCACGCGCTCCGGGTCGGTATTACCAGCCCGTTGAGAAAGCGGCCCGGCGCCGCGCCAACCGACGAGCACGGTAGCGCCAACGGCCACGCCTGCGGTGTCTGCACTCCCGCGGTGCCTGTCCCCGTTTACAACCGGCTGTTACGCTACGCAGCATGAGCACCGTAAGCACACCCCCGTCGGCGGGTCCGCCGGCCGCGCCCGATCCGCAACTCTCAACCGTCCACGCACCGAGCAGCGCGCCGGCCGTGGCGGCGCCGCCCGGCCGGCTGGTGGCGCTGGATGTATTCCGCGGGGTCACGATCGCCGGCATGATCCTGGTGAACAACCCCGGGTCGTGGGACGCGATTTACCGCCCGCTGGGGCACGCCGAATGGCACGGGCTGACGCCCACCGACCTCGTTTTCCCGTTCTTTCTCTTCATCGTGGGCGTGGCGCTGCCGTTGTCGCTCGACCGGCGGTCGGCCGCGGGGGCGTCGCGGCTGCGGCTGTTCGAGCACGTCGTGCGGCGGTCGCTGATCATCTTCCTGCTCGGGCTGATCCTGGCGGGGCTGCCGAGGTGGCCGCAGCTTATCGCGCCGACGCTGCCCGACGGCTGGCGGGGGTTGCCGCTGGCCCGCTTACTGCTGCCGGCCTGGCCGCGGTTCGAGCAAGTCCTGCCGCACCTGCTGCCGTGGCGCGTCGTCGCGCCGTTTGTGCTGGCGATCGTGGCGGTGAGTCTGCTGTTCGTGCACGAACCGCCGCTGGGCTGGCCGGCCGGGACGGGGAAGCGCGTGCTGAAGGGGGTCAGTTGGGTGCTGCTGGCGGCGGCCGGGGCATGGTTCATCGCGGATTTCGAGTTCTTCCACGCGAGCTCGATCCGGGTGCCCGGCGTGTTGCAGCGGATCGCCCTCTGTTACCTGGTCGCGTCCGCCGTGGTCTTGCTGACCGCGCGGGGTGGGCTTCCGGCGGCCGCGCAGGGGCGCGGGCCGCTACTCCGCGTCGCGTGCATCGCCATGCTGCTCGTCGGTTACTGGGCCATAGTCCGATATGTGCCGGGGCCGGTCGGCCACACCATGCCGAACAGCGAGCAGCGGCCGGAGGGTGTATTGCATGACGCTGTCGACGTCCGGGTTTTCGGCCATGCGCATCTGTACCGCGAGCGGCCGGACCCGGAGGGGCTGTTGAGCACGCTGCCGGCGATCGCGACGGTGCTGCTGGGTGTGCTGACGGGGAGTTGGCTGCGGTCGGGCCGGGAGCCGCGCGACCTGGCGCTGGGGCTGTTCCTGGCGGCGAACGTGCTGCTGGTGCTGGGGCTGTGGTGGGCGCTGGATTTCCCGCTGAACAAGAAGATCTGGACCAGTTCGTACGTGCTGGTGACGGGCGGGCTGGCGCTGCACTTTCTGGCGATGTGCGTCTGGCTGGTGGACATCCGCGGGCAGCGCAGGTGGGCGGCGCCGTTCCTGGTGTTCGGGACGAACGCGATCGCGGTCTATTTCGCGTCGAGCGCGGCCGCGCGGTGGATTGGCTCGGCGACGGTCACACTTGCGGACGGGCGGGTCGTGAGCGTGAAGCAGCTCATCTTCGAGCATCTCGCCTTCGCGCCGGCCGGCCTGCCGGTGGACCAGGCCGCGGCGTTCAGCGGCACGCTGCCGCCGGCGACGGCATCCCTGCTGATGGCGCTGGCGTATGTGGCGATCTGGTGCGTGCTGTTCGTGCCGCTGTACCGGGCGAAGGTCTTCATCAAGATCTGAGTGACGACGTAGCAAAGTGGCAAGGTAACAACGGGTACGAGCCGGCGCGCGCGTGGGCGCTCCTTGTCACCTTGTCACTTTGTTACCTTGTTACTGCGGCGCGTCAGCGCGCCGAGACCGGCTGCGCCGGCCGCAGGCTCAGCATACGATCGAGCGCCACGCGGGCCCAACGACGGGTCTCGGGCTCGACGCAGACCCGGTTCACGACGCGACCGGCGAGCAGGTTCTCGAGCGTCCAGCACAGGTGCCGCAGGTCGATGCGGTACATGGTGCTGCACAGGCACTGCATGCCGGCCAGCGAGCGGACGTGCTTGTCGGTGCACTGCTGGGCGAGTCGGTTGACGAGGTGCAGCTCGGTGCCGATCGCCCAGTATGTGCCGGGTGTAGCATCGCGGACCGTGCGGATGATGTACTCCGTGCTGCCGACGTCGTCCGCGCGCTGGCAGACCTCCCAGGTGCATTCCGGGTGGACGATGATCCGGTAGGGCTCGGGCAAAGCGCGGATCGCGTCGACCTGCTGCACGTTGAAGAGCTGATGGACCGAGCAGTGACCTTTCCAGAGGATGAAGCGGGCGGCCGCGAGCCGCTCCGGCAAGACGCCGCCCATCGGCCGGTGCGGGTCGTAAACAACCATGCTTTCGAGCGGCCAGCCGAGGGCGTAGGCCGTGTTGCGACCGAGGTGTTGGTCGGGCAGGAAGAGGACGCGGCGCTGACCTGCCGCGGTGCCTGACCCGGCCTCCCGCGCTCGCGCTTCGGGCTCGGGTTGCCCGTCGCAGCAAGCCGACGCTCCTGACACGCCGGCCGGCGAGGCGGCGCCGTCCAGGGCCCACTGGAGCACGGCCTTGGCGTTGCTGCTGGTGCAGCAGGCGCCGCCGTGCGCGCCCACGAACGCCTTCACCGCGGCCGACGAGTTCACGTAGGTGATGGGCGTGAGCGGGCCGGTCCGCGTGAGCGCCGGCCACGCCGCCTCGACCTGGTCGATGTGGGCCATGTCGGCCATGCTGCACCCGGCCGAGAGGTCGGGCAGGATCACGATCTGGCGCTCGCTGGTCAGGATATCGGCCGACTCGGCCATGAAGTGCACGCCGCAAAAGACGATGAATTCGGCGTCGGTCTGCTCGGCAGCGAGCTGGCTGAGCTTGAGGCTGTCGCCGGTGAAATCGGCGAACTGGATGACGTCGTCCTGCTGGTAATGGTGGCCGAGAATGCACAGCCGCCGACCGAGGCGGGCCTTGGCGGCGGCGATGCGCTCGACGAGCTCGCGCTCGGAGCGCTCGGTGTATTCCGGTGGCAGGGGGGGCTGCAAGGCCATGTAACGGATTCTAGCCGCGGCCGGTGAACGCACAAAAGCGGGAACTTGCCAGGGCGGGGAGGGATGCTGTCCGGGCGGTTTTCACGCTCGCGTTTTCTCGAGGTCCACCGGCGCCACCGGCGGCGGGCGCTTGGCGGCCACCACCCTGCGGCGCCATTCGAGCGGGCCAAGAACAAGCGCGATGCCGGCGAGGTTACAGCCGAAATCGGTCCAGTCCGCGCTGCGGCCGACGAACTGCTGGAGCCATTCGTCGAGTCCCGCGTAGCCGCCCAGCACACCGGCCGCGATCCACACGAAGCGCCCGCTGCGTCCGCGGGCGAAGGTTTCGCCAAAACGCCAGAATAGGAACGCGAGCAGCCCAAAGGCCAGGATGTGTGCGAGCTTGTCCGATCTCGGAAGCTGGACGCCGAGCCGCAGCTCGGGGAAGTGCGTGAGGCAGAAAAGTGCGATCCAGTAGGACGGCAGCGCCCGGCGGTACCAGTGGGCCCACCGCGGCGAGAGCGGGCCGGTCATGAGGCCGCGACCCCCTCGGGTGCGGCCGCGGCCGTCGGCTGCGCGGCACGCGGGAGCGTCGCCGCCGCGGCGGGTGGCGCGTCGGGAGCGGCTGCGAGCACCGCGCGGGCCAGGGCGAGGTAATCCTCGGCCCCGTGGCTTCCGGGAGCGTACTGGAAGATGGTTTGTCCGAAGCTGGGGCACTCGGCCAGCTTGATGTTGCGACGGATCGGCGGTTCGAGCACGCGGGCGCCGTACCAGGCCGTATCGGGCTCGGCCGCGGCCAGGAAGCGGGCGACGTCGTCCTGCACCTCCTGGGCCAGGCGTGTCCCCTTTTCATACAAGCAAAGGACGACGCCGGTCACGCGCAAGACGGGGTTCAGCTCGCGGCGGACGAGCGCGATGGTCTCGAGCAGGCGGCCCAGGCCCTGAAGTGCGAGGAAGTGCGGCTGGAGCGGGATGAGCACCTCGCCCACGGCGGCGAGGGCGTTCACGGTCAGCAGCCCAAGCGCGGGGGGGCAGTCGACCAGCACCAAGTCGAACCGGTCGCGGACCGGATGAAGGGCCCGGGCCAGCACATGCTCACGCTGTGACCGGTCGGCCAGCTCGAGTTCGGCGCCGACGAGGTCCACGACCGCCGGCACGAGTTCGAGCCGCTCGTCGACGGTTCGGGCAACGTCGACCAGGGCGGTCTCGTGGGCGAGGACGTCGTAGATGGTGCGGCGCCGGTCCGATTCGACGCCTAGATGCAGCGTCGCGTGCGACTGGGGATCGAGATCGATAAGCAGGATTCGGCTACCGGCGCGGGCCAGGGCGGCGGCGAGGTTGACGGCGGTGGTCGTCTTCCCCACGCCGCCCTTCTGATTCAGGATCGCGATCGACCGCATGAACGGGGAGTATACGCGGGGCGGCGTGACAGGTGCGAGGCGAAAGGTGGCCGACGGACCCACCGCGTCCCGGGCCGCTTTTGCGCGGGTAACCTGCCACGCCTCCGCCCGTCACAAGATGAGCTGCTCGATCGCGGCCCGGGCGACGGGGGGAACCTCTTCGAGCACCTCACGGATCGCCCGCAGCCCGGAAGTCGCCCGCAACCGGGCGGCCGTGTCGCGCAGCAGTGCGTCGCGCCGGCGGCAGAACTCGGTGAATGCGGCCCGCAGCTCGTCCCGCGTCCAGTGCGCCAACGGGTCGGCCACGCCGGTCTGGCTGCGGGCCCAGCGGAGCACCGCGGCCGCGTCCTCGCCGATCTCGTACAACCGGGCCAGGACGACGATTCGCTGGGCGGAGGAGCCCAGGAAGTCGCGGACCTGCTCGGGCAACGTGACCAGTTGGTCGTCGAGTGTGCGCCGGGCGGCCGTGTCGAGCCAGCCGGCGGCCCGCTGGGGCTCGCCGGGCGGGGCAGCCAGCCGCCCTGGCGGGATGACGAGCGTGCGGTGGCCGGTCGCGAACTGCACCGAGACGCGATGCACGGTCCGCCCCCCGACGATCGCGGGCTGCACCCGCAGCACGGTGCCGCTGCCCCACTCCGGCCGGGCCGGGTTCACGACCCGGCTGCCGACGAGGTCGTCGCTGATGGCAAGGTCGGACATGCGGCACCCGTTGGCGAGTATAACGGCCCAGACGCCCGCCTGCGCTTCGGGCGCGGACCGAATTGGGGGGGCGCGTGTTGATCACACCACGCGCACGCGGACTGCGGACGGGGGGGCCACCTGGCCGATGACGGCGGCGCAGAGCGCGCCCCGCTGGCCGAGCTCCGCCACCAGGGCATCGCAGCGCTCGGCCGCAACGCTGAGCAGCAGGCCGCCGGAAGTCTCCGCGTTCGCCAGGATGTCGGCCAGCGCGTCGTCCACGGCCGCGTCGAGCGCCAGCCGCGTGCCCAGGTACTTGACGGCCGTGCCGGCCGCCCGGGTCGTCACGCCCGCCTGGGCCAGCTCCAGCGTTCGCGGCAACAGCGGGACGCGGGCGGACTCGATCGTGATGCTCACGTCACTGCCCGCGGCAAGCTCGAAGCCGTGGCCGATCAGTCCGAAACCGGTGATGTCGGTGCAGGCGTGGACGCCGACCGCGAGGGCCGCGTCGCGCCCGGGCTTGTTGAGTGCGGACATCGAGCGGACGGCCGGCGCGAGCTCATCCTCGCTGATCCGGTCGGCTTTCCGGGCGCTGGTCAAGATTCCGGTGCCGAGTGGCTTCGTGAGTACCAGGGCGTCGCCGGGCCGGGCATCGCAGTTGCGCAGGATTCTCTGCGGGTGCACGCGGCCGGTGACCGCCAGGCCGTATTTGATCTCGCTGTCGCGGACGCTGTGGCCGCCGACGATCACCGCTCCGGCTTCGCGGACGGCCTCGGCCCCGCCGCGGAGGATGTCGACCAGGATCTCGATCGGCAGCAGCTTGTCGGGGAAGCCGACGATGTTGAGGGCGGTGAGCGGCTCGGCGCCCATGGCGTAGACGTCGCTGAGGGCGTTGGCGGCGGCGATGCGGCCGAAAGCGAAGGCATCCTCGACCAGGGGGGGGAAAAAATCGGTGGTCTGGACCAGCGCGAGCTCGTCGGACAGGCGGAAGACCCCGGCGTCGTCGCAGGTGTTGGTGCCGACGAGCAGGTCGGGGTGCGTCCAAGGCTCGAGCTGGCGCAGGACCTGCGCCAGGCCGTCTTGCGGCAGTTTGCCCGCTCAGCCGGCGCACGAGGCGTAGTCGGTCAGGCGGATCTTACGGGCGGGGGTCATGTAATGCTCCGGTTATGATCCACCGTATGCCCGGGCAGACGCTTTCGGAGATCCGGCAGTTGCTCGCGGCGGCCGGCCTCGCCCCGCAGCATCGCTACGGGCAGAACTTCCTTATTGATCTGAATCTTATGCGTAAGCTGCTCCTGGCGGGAGAGGTCGTGCCGGGGGATACGGTGCTCGAAGTCGGCCCGGGTACCGGCTCGTTGACCGAGCTGCTGCTGGAGGCGGGAGCCCGGGTCGTGGCGGTCGAGATCGATCGCGGCCTGACGGCGGTGCTGCGCGCACGGCTGGGCGCACAGCCGCGGCTCACGTTGATTCAGGGCGACGCGCTGGCCGACAAACACCACATCAACGGCCTGGTGTTGAAAGTCCTCGCCGAGCAGCCCCCTGATGCCGGCGGGTGTTACAAGCTCGTGTCCAACCTGCCGTACCAGATCGCCACCCCCCTGCTGCTCGACCTGCTGCTGGTCGAGCTGCGTTTTGAACGCCTGGCCGTCACCATTCAGAAGGAGGTTGGCGAGCGCTTGGTCGCGCCGCCGCGGACCGAGCACTACGGGCCGGCCTCGATCCTGACGCAGTTGTTCGCCGACGTCCGCCCGATCGCGATCCTCCCGCCCACGGTGTTCTGGCCCCGGCCGCAGGTCGAGTCGCTCATGCTGACGATCCGGCCGCAGGGGCGACCCGAGCGGTCGCGCCCGGCTCGCGCGGAGGAGAGACCGGGCGGCCGGGACGCTCGCGAGCTGCCGGTTTCGGCGCGGCCGGCGTTTGCCGCGTTCGTGCAGCGGGCGTTCCAGCAGCGGCGCAAGATGTTGCGGCGGCTGTTTCGGGAATGGGATGAGGCACGGCTTCAGCTCGCGTTCGGTCGGGCGGGGGTCAGTCCGGAGGCGCGTCCGGAGGAGTTGAGCCCGAGTGCGTGGCAGTCGTTGTACGCGGCCATGTGCGGCGAGCGCTGAGGTCGGCGGTGGCCGGCGGTTCGAGGACCAGAAACGGCGCGATGTGGTGGCGGACGAACTCGGGGCTGGTGCCGTCCGCGTGGCCGCCGTAATAGCCGAAACGCTCGAATTCCGGCTGCCACTCGATATTGACGACGCGCCCTCCGGCGTCCGGCGGCACGCGGATCCCGACCGAGCCGGCCGCGTCGGCAAAATACACGCCGTCAATCGTCCCGAACACCTTCAGCGGACCCGCGAGCACCGCGTCGTGCGGCGAGTAGTAGTTGTAAATCTTGCCCCGAACGTTCCGCAGCGCCGCGCTCAGGTCATAATCGCGGCTGAGACTCGATGCGATGAGGACGACGTTACTGACTTGGTACTCCGGTCGCAACGCCTCGACGGCCCAGAGGGCCACGCCCGTGCCGGCCGAGAGCCCGACCACGTTGACCTCCCGGCCGGGGTAGCGGTCCATGTACTCCTGGATGTAGCCGGCGAGCCGCCGCCCGCCGTGCCGGGCGATGATCCGCACGGTCTGATCAATGGCGGGGTTGAACGACACCGACCAGGTGTAGCGGGCGACTTGGCCGCGATAGCCGGCGGCCCGCAGGCCGGCGCGGATGCCCTCGTCGCCGAGGTCCATGTTGGCGACGCCGGAGCAATAGAAGGTGATGCCGTAGCGGGCCTGTTCACCAAACGGGGCGACGCATCCGGACAAGACGATGAACAGCACCGCTGCTCCGGCGAGTGTGAGGCGCCCTCTGCGAGCTATGACTGGCGGGTGTTCCCCGCAACCGTTCATGGTTCAGTCTTTGCTGTCGGCGGAAGCCGCGCCGCGTGGAGGCTGCCGCGCCGCGCGGCTAGTCCCGTTCCGGCGCGGACCGGAACCCCGGAATACGGATGTTGTCCTGCGGCTTCTCGTCGGGATGTACGGCGAAGACCTCCACGCGGGCCACGTCCTCAAACGGCACGACGATGACGTACGCACCGACCTGGTAGTTCTCGTCCACCGGCATGCACTCGAACGCCAAGGCGCTGCTGATGCCGATGTCCACCATCTCGCGCATCTCGTAGCTCAGCCCGTCGCGCAGGTACAGAATGATCCGCGTCTCCAGCGCCTCGCGATACTCGCGCCACTCGGGATGCCCGTTGCCGCTTCTGCTCTTGCGAAACTCCGGGAAGCGCTTGGCCGTGCATCGGTCCTTCGCTTCCTCGATCTGGCGGCGCAAACCCGGTCCGTGGAACCAGTCGAAGTTGAACATGAACGTGCTCCGCGCCGGCTGCTCGCCCATCCGCGCTCCCGTGTGGCGGCTTGGCCGCGCCTGGGTATCATCGTCGTGAATGACACCCGTCGAGAAAGCCCGCCTGGTGAAGTCACTCGGACGTCGACTCGGGCTGGACCTGGTCGGGCTTACGGCAGTCCGGCCGAGCCGGCGAGACGAGTATTATAGGGATTGGCTGGCCCGGGGCTACGCCGGGTCAATGGCCTTCCTGGCCCGCAACGTCCGCCTTCGACTCGACCCGGCCCGGTTGCTGCCGGGCGCGAAGACCGTGATCTGCGGGGCAGTGAACTACCGCCGCGAGGACGGCTATATCGGACCTGCGGGGGCGAGCGCCACCCGCAGCGGGGCTGGACGCGTCGCGCAATACGCCCGCGGGCACGACTACCACGTCGTGCTCCGACGGATGCTCGAAGCGCTGCTCGCGAATCTGCGGCGCGAGCTGGACGAGCCGTTCGACGCACGCGTATTCGTCGACACCGGCCCGCTGCTTGAGCGCGAACTGGCGGCCAACGCGGGGTTGGGGTGGATCGGCAAAAACACATGCCTGCTCAACGGCCGGTGGGGTTCGTACCTGCTGCTGGGCGAGATCCTGACCACACTGGAGTTGCCGCCGGATGAGGCGGTGACCGAGCGCTGCGCACGTTGCACGCGCTGTATCACGGCCTGTCCGACCGGGGCGCTGCGGGGGCCACGGCAATTGGACGCGTCACGCTGCATCGCCTACCTGACGATCGAGCACCGCGCCGAAATCCCGGCGGCGCTACGCTCCGCGATCGGCGACCGTTTGTTCGGCTGCGACGTGTGCCAGCAGGTGTGCCCGTACAACGCACGGGCGCCGCGCGGCCGCCAGCCGGAGATCAACTCCGAGCGGCTGCCGGCGCAGCTCGATTTGCGGTCGCTGATCGATCTGCCCGCCGGCGAGTATCGCCGCCTCACGCGCGGCACGGCGGGCACTCGGGCCGGCCGGGCGATCTGGGTGCGGAACGCCGCGATTTGTTTGGAGAACAGTGGCGCGGGCGCGCGATCGGGATCCGCGGCCGAAGTCATTTCGGACCCGGCCCCCTGACAGCCCGTTAAGAAACGGGCTGGCTCCGCGAAACCTCCCATCCCGCGTAGCACCGACAGCCGCGCTCGCGCTGCCGGTCCCTTTTTTTCAAGGGTCTGCTGACGGGCCGATTGCGGGCGGGGGGGGCGATGGGCCGGAGGGGGGCAAGTGTGCGGCCGCAACCGCCGCGGGCGTTATTACAAGTCTTTGTGCAGGAAGCGCTTGCGTCGCCCCATAATAAACGGTCGAAACCCCCACCGAATCGCTGCTATTCGCATGGAAACCGCGTTTTTATCGTGAGAAGATGAAGGTTTTGCTTGACAGCGGGTCATTCGGTGGGGTAGACTGCAGACTAGCTGTTGAGGAGGAGAGATTCAACCCTGTGGAAGTGCGCCCATTCGGCGTTATTTCCCAAACAAAGTGGAAGTCCCGTCCAGACAGGCTGGAGGAAGGAGGATCCTAGATGTTGCGCGTGGGGAATCTCAAGAGTGGGCTCGTGGTCGCTGTCGTGCTGGCCGGTATCGTCGCTGTTCCGAGCGCGAGTGCTGACGGCTTGGGAACCGTGTTCGAGATCGTGGCCTGCCAAGGCGATGAGTGCGTCGCGTCGTATTTCGTGCCCGAGGAAATGGGGCACTGGGAGAACGGCGTCTTCATCTGGGAGCTGTCGGAGCCGGTGGAATTGCGGGACTTTCAGGGCACCTACGTCGCGACGCTGAGCGAAGGGAACGTTCAGATTGTGCCTCCGGGCAGCCCGAATCGCAGCGATCCATCCGTGAACCTGGCGTTCGCCGTTCAGGCGGGCCCGGCTGTCACCGACTTCACGATCAAGTCGGCGTTGCTGACCTTCCCGGCCATTCCGTTTCCGGCGGGCCGCGCGAGCGCGGCGTTCACGCTGACGGACGGGCCGGACGAGGACGGAGCGGCGCTGACCCCGGCGCTTCCCGGCGGCGCGTACCTTGCCCAATACAACGGTTTCGTTCCCAGTGGCAGCACGTTCACAACGCTGATTGGTGCGATGGCGGCCGATCCGATGGGCACGACGAGCGTCTCGGCGGAATTCCCGGGCGGCGGCCTGTTTTCGGCGTTCCCGGGGCCGGCGAGCGACATGAGCGTCCAGGTGGCGTTCTCGCTTACGCCGAATGACTTGGCAAGCGGAACTTCGAACTTCGAGATCGTGCCGGAGCCGGCCGGTATGCTGCTGCTGGTGGCCGGGCTGGCCTTGGTGCGTCGTCGGTAAGTAGCCGCTCGCCAGTCACTTGCGGCTTCAAAACCGGTTGGATGATCAGAGGCTGCCCGAAGGGTGGCCTCTGTCTTCAGCGGCCTCGGCGTTGGCAGAGTCGTTACGCTGCTCTCGCAGGAAATTAGTCGTTGACAGCGGAGTGGCGATCGGGTAGACAGTTCGAAGCCGGTACATTACAGGACCATCGCGGCTGGGCGAAGTGCGTATTCAGGAGAGGGTTGAGGTATGAAACAGCTATTGCGCGGACTGGGCGTTGGCCTACCGATCGCTCTGGTGCTTCTGGGCGGGATGGAAGGCGCTCGTGCGGGGGATCTGTCCAACGTCATCTTCTCGATCGAAGCCACCAATGACACGGGTACGGGTTCGTACGAGGTCACGGCTGACCAACTCACGTATAGCCCGGGCACGAACCAGTGGACCTGGAGCAGCAGCGGGCAGGTCGAACTGAAGAACGAGTTTGACGAGGTCGTTGCGCTGCTCAGCGGAGCGACGGTCAAGTACATCAAGGACCCGATTCCCGCGAAGGCGTACTACATCGACGTCGGTTTCGCGGTATACGCCGGTATGACGGACACCGACTTCACGATCAAGTCGGCCCTGCTGTCGTTCCCGACGCTGGACGCCAGCCTGCTGATTCCGCCGGCTGGCGGCGGCCGCTCGACGGCCTCTTATGGCGTGACGGATCAGGATGGCAACGGCGTGACGCTGCTGGGGATCGGGCCGAACGGCTCCGGCGCGTACACGGCGCAGTACAATGGATTTGTACCGGGCGGCACGACATTCGCGAATCTGGTCAACATGGTCCAAGCCGGTCCGGGCGGGAGTGGCAATGGCAGCCAGACCTTCCCGGGCGGAGCGGGCTATGCCCAGATCAACGCGAACGTATACGACATGAGCATCCAAAGCGCGTTCACGCTGACGGCGAACGACCTCGCAAGTGGTACAACCTCGTTCCGCATCCTGCCTGAGCCGTCGGCGGGCCTCGGGTTGGCAGCCCTGGCGCTGCTGGTCGTCGGTCGGCGTCGTTGAACGGCACCGGTATGAATTGAGACCACTCGCAGGGGGTCGGTTCGCCGGCCCCCTTTTTTTTGGATGTGTTGCGCAGCCGAGATTGCGGGCGCCCGTCGGCCGCTGAGTGCTGCGGGCCGTTTGTCCCCCGGTTGTGGTTTTTGGGTCCGTGACGACCGTGGTCCGCGACTATGGAGGATGACCGGATGGTGACGCATCGCCTGGGGGTGGTGTCTGTTTGCCTCCTGCTGAGCGTGATCTGGTGGGTTCGCCCGGCGCGCGGCGATGAATGCGAGGTCTTATACAAGCAGTCTCCCATCACGGTACGTGTCGCCACGCTGCCGGGCTCGTTCAAGAATGTCACGACCACCGATGTGGAAGTGGCTGATTTCACGGGCGACGGGAGTCCTGATATCGCGGTGCTGTGGCAGGCGAACAGCCCGGCTGACAACCCGGCCAATCTGCGCAGGCTGAGCGTGTTTTCGAGCGATTCGGGCGAGATCGTCGAACTCGAAGTGTTCGATCTCTACATTTACAACGCATATACGCCGGCCCTGTCGATCTTTCGGAACGGCACCTCGGAACTCGCGATCGGCGATTTCGACGGAGACGGCGACGCGGACCTGGCGGCGTTTCCTCAGGCCGGCGACGAATTCTGGGTGATCGAGAACCTTCTGCGCAAGCGTTTCGCGACGCATCTATTTTACATGATGGGCTTCAACGGCACGGAGCTGCTCACGCCGCCCGAGGCGGCGGCGGCCGATTTCGACGGCGACGGCCGGGACGAGCTGGTGTTTGTGGTCGACCCCATCTACTACCCCGACGGGCAGATGATTCACTTCTGGAAGACTGACGGCTCGATCGCCGCGCTGTATCGGACCGACTGGGAGGGCGCGGGCGACGGCGTCGTGATCCAGTGGACGCGCGCGCTGGCGGTGGACGATTTTGACGCCGACGGCCGGCCCGACCTGGCCTTCACCGGTTGCAGCAACCCGCCGCAGGAGAGCAATCCCCTGCTGACGGTCTGGTACAACCAGGACCCGCTGACCGGGACGTTCGAGACCGTGCGGCTCGGGCTGCCGTTCGTGTGCTCCGATGTGGTCGGGGTCAAGCCGCCGGAGGCGTGTCGGGCCGGGTTCATCGTCACGGACCACAGCGGGCAGCGGATGCAGTTCTGGAAGAACAGGTGCAGCGGCGCGCCGGCCTTCGAGTTCGAGGCGCGGATCGACGATTTCAGCGGATATTCGCCGAACCGCGGGATGACCGCCTGTGTCGCCGACGTCGACGGCGACGGTGACGATGATCTCGTCGTCAAGCAGAAACTCGGGAACGAAAACCAAACGCGGCAGATCGAGATCGCGCTCAGCGATGATTTGGATTGGGAACGGGTCGATCCCACGCCGATCTCGACGGAGGGCTTCAGCAACATCACGAACAGCCAGATTCTGCGGCCGCGGAATCTCGCAGTTGCCGATGTGACCGGGAACTCCCTGCCCGAGGTCGTGGCAGGTTTCGCCGCGTCGTCGGCGAGCGATGCGCCGGCGCCGCCCACGAAGCTCCTGGACATTGCGATCTGGCAGAATAGTTGCGAAGGCGACGCGGACGGGAACGGTCGCGCCGATCCGGACGACGTGGCGCACGTCCTGTCGCGGCTGGGCGCGTGCCGAGGCGAGCCCGACTTCGACCCGCCTGCGGATCTCGACAAGGACGGCTGCGTGACGCAGTTCGACGTGGACGTGGCGGTCGGCGACCTGGGCTGCCTCACCGGGAGGTGCCCGCAGGCGTCGCCCGGCGACCTGAACTGCGACTGCGTGCTCGACTTCGCTGACTGTAGCCCCTTCACCACTGCGGTCGTCAACCGGTCGGATTACGAGCGGCTCTACCCCCACTGTAGCTGGTACAGCGCGGACGTGAATCAGGACGGCGCCGTCAACACGGACGACGTGCCGGCGTTTGTCGAGTTGCTCCTGGGAGTCTGAGTCCTGCCAGCCCGTTGAACATGGGGACGGGCAACGCGAGAGCGGCGGTCGACGCTGCCGTGACGGCAGGTCGGCGTGGAGTCGGCCCCCTCTCTCGACGGGCCGCTACGACTGCCCGCCGACCCGCAGGACGCCGCCCGCGTCAACGAAGCGGAGTTGGTGCCGCTCGAACACGTCTTTCTGGAAATCAGGGTCGATCGGGATCGGATATTCGCCGCTGAAGCAAGCGTGGCAGAAGTGGCCACTGTCCGTCTGGGTCGCGGCCAGCATGCCGGGCAGGGAGAGGTACACGAGCGAGTCGACGCCGACGAACTCGCGGATCTGCTCGACGCTGCGGCCGTTGGCGACCAGCTCTCCGCGGCTGGGGAAGTCGATGCCGTAGTAGCAGGGGTGCCGGATCGGGGGGCTGGCCACGCGCAGGTGAATCTCTTTTGCGCCGGCGTCGCGCAGTGACTGCATTTTGCCACGGGTCGTGGTGCCGCGGACGATCGAATCCTCGACGACCACCAGCCGCTTGCCGGCCACGCTGCCGCGGATCGGGTTGAGTTTCAGCCGCACGGTCAGGTCACGAATAGTCTGCGTGGGTTGGATGAACGAGCGGCCGATGTAGTGGTTGGTGGTGAAGCCGCGGCCGATGGGGATGCCGGACTGCTCGTGATAGCCGAGCGCGGCGCAGCGGGCGCAGTTGGGCACGGCGATGACCAGGTCGGCGTCGGCCGGGGCCTCGCGGGCCAGCATGCGGCCCATCGCCATGCGGACCAGGTGGACGTTGGCGCCGAAGACGCGGCTGGAGGGGTCGGCGAAGTACACGTGCTCGAACACGCAGTACGCCGGGCGGACGGCGGCGGGCTCGACGAAATGCCGCGATTGCAGCCCGTGCTCGCCCAGCGTCACGATCTCGCCCGGCTCGACGTCGCGGACGTATAGCGCGTCGATGATGTCCAACGCGCAGGTCTCGCTGGCCACCACCCACGCGTCCCCCAGCTTCCCCAGGCACAGCGGCCGGTTGCCCGATGGGTCACGCACCGCTTCAATCCGGTCGGGGTAGAGAATCAGCAGGCAGTAGGAGCCGCAGAGGTGCCGCAGTACGGCCGCGAGCGGGTCGGGCCGCTCGGCGAACTCGCGCGCGGCGAGCATGTGCAGGATCACTTCCGTGTCCGACGTGGTGGTGAAGATGTGCCCGTCGCGCTCGTACTCGCTGCGGACGGCGGCCGCGTTGACCAGGTTGCCGTTGTGGGCGATCGCGACCTGGCCGATGGAGCACGAAACCAGCAATGGCTGACAGTTCGACTCGCTGCACGAGCCGGTGGTGGAGTAACGCACGTGGCCGATCGCCAGCGCACCGCTCAGGGACTCGAGGTCACGCTGGGGGATCGCGTCGGTGACCAGGCCCATGCCCGCCCGGCGCTGCAAGGTCCGCCCGTTGCTCACGGCGATGCCGGCCGACTCCTGGCCGCGATGCTGCTGAGCGTAAAGCCCAAGGTAGGTGAGCTGCGCCGCATCGACGTGCCCGGCCACGCCGAACAATCCGCAATAATGCCGCACCGCGCCAACCAACTTCGGCCTCGAGTTGCTCGCCGACCGCCCAAAAGCTCATTATACCGCGCGCCGGGTGCCCCGCGAGCCCGCCCCGCCCATTGACCCCTGCCCGCTCCGCCCGATAATGGCCCGCGAGTGGTACAGCCGTCCCCTTGCGAGCGGTTGGTGCGGTCAAGAGAGCCCTTCATTCCGAGAGCCGGGTCTTGTGCTGTGTGCCGGGCCGTGCTCACGGCCGGGCGGGCCCGTCCGCGACTGGCTGCGGCCGCGCTGCTCGTGTTCCTGGCGTGCCCCGCGGGGGCGCAGTTTGACTTCAACGACGAGCCGCTCTTGGCGTCGGCGATCAGCAGCCAGGACGTCCGCATGCGCGGGCGGTGGGTGCGGCAGTGGCGGGATGCGGAGGGGGTGCTGGTTCTGATGTTCAACGGGGGGTTCCAGCTTGACATGGGGCAGCGGCGTCTGGCCGCCAATAATGCGGTCGTGTGGATCGAGCCGCGCCGTGAGGCCGAATCGGGCCGCGTGTACCATGAGCTGACGGTGTACCTGTCGGAGAACGCCGAGGTGCGCGAGCCGGCGGGGACGCTGACGCAGGACACGGTGCTGCTGGTGCGGGGGCTGCGGACGTTCGGGCGGATCGTCAAGCAGCACGACGCGTATGCGCCGGAGAACATGGAGCACTCGCCGCTGTATCTCCAGGCCCTGCGCGACCGGTTGCTGCTGGAAGAGGCCGAGGCGGCCCCGCCGGCCGCGGGCGAGGTGGCCCGGCCGGAGCAGATGCGACCGGCGGCGGCGCGTCCGCCGCGGGTGATCCGCTACAGCCTACCGAACATCGAGCCGGCGACGACGCCGGAGGGTGAGCCGGTGTTCGTGTCGACGGGGGGGGTGTACTTCTCGCAGGGGGGTGGGCCGGATGCTGCGATGCTGGAGATTCGGGCGCGCAGCGCGGTGGTGTTTCCGGCCGAGGGGGCGGCAGAGTCGCTTTTCGGCGAGCAGGGGAGCGGGGCGGCAAAGGCGGCCGAGGAGCAGCCCGCGCCGGCCGAGCCGTCGCCCGAGCCGTCTGCGCCACAGCCCGACGGCGCGACCTCGGAGGCCGCGGCGGCGCTGGGGCTGGGCGGGCCGCAGGCCGAGGGGCGGGTGCGGGCCGTGTACCTCGAGGGTGACGTGGTTCTCTCGCTGGGGACGCGGTTCGTGCGGGCGGACCGGCTGTATTACGACTTCGAGCACGACCGGGCACTGATCCTCGACGGGGTGTTCCGCGCCGATGTGCCGGCCCGCGGGATCCCGTTGTACGTGCGGGCGGCCGAGATTCGGCAGCTTTCGGCCCGGGAGTTTGCGGCGGACCGGGCGGTCGTCACGACGAGCGAGTTCTACACGCCGCACTACCACGTGGGGGCCGAGCGGGTGTACGTCCGCGACCTGACCCGCCGCGACGCGGAGGGCCGGGCGAGCGGGCCGGCGAGCGGGACGTACGAGCTGCGGAACTCGACGCTGAACATCGGCGGCGTGCCGGTGGCGTGGTGGCCGTACAGCCAGGGGCGGCTCGATTCCAGCGAGACGCTGTTGCGGCGCATCCGCACGGGCTATAGCGGGCAATTCGGCTACGAGCTCGAGTCGGCGTGGTACCTGTTCAACCTGCTGGGGATCGCGGCCCCGCCGGGCGTGGATGCCGCGCTGCTGCTGGACTACTTCTCGAGGCGCGGACCGGCCGTGGGAATCAACGTCGATTACGAGCAGGAGCAGTACTACGGCCTGCTGCGAAGCTACCTCATCTATGACCAGGGCGAGGACTCGCTCGGGCCGCTGCGCGAGAGGTACGAGGAGCCGAGCACAAGCACCCGCGGGCGGGCGCTGTGGCGGCACCGGCACTACCTGCCATACGACTGGGAACTCACGCTGGAGGGGGCCTACGCCAGCGACGCGTACTTCCTCGAAGAGTACTTCGAGGACGAATGGTTCGAAGGCAAGGAGCAGGAAACCGTCATCTACCTGAAGCGCGCGAAGGGGGTGCAGGCCCTGACGCTCCTGGCGAACTGGCGGACGCTGGACTTCGTGACGCAGACCGAGCACCTGCCCGAGCTCGCGTATCGACGGATCGGCGACACGCTGGGCCCGGTCGTGCTCTACCACGAGTCGCGGGTGGGCGACGTGCGGCGGGCGCTGGACAACCGCAACACCATCCGCCGGCCGGAGTACGGGAACTGGGGCGAGACGGATGTGACGTTCCGGACGGACGTGCGGCAGGAAGCCGAACTGCCGCTGAAGCTCGGGCCGGTGACGGCCGTGCCGTTCGGGTCGCTGCGTGGGAGCTACTGGGACGGGCAGCCGCTGGATGCGGGCGGGCTGTGGCGCGGGCTCGGGGCGTACGGGGTGCGCGGCGGGACGACGTTGGCGCGGGTTTTCGACGAGGTGGACAACCGGCTGCTGGATATTCACCGCATCCGGCACGTGATCCAGCCCGAGTACACGGTGTGGGGCGGGCACAGCAACGTCCGCAGCAGCGAGCTCTCGCCGTTCGACTACGGCGTTGAGACGCTCGACGAGTTCTACGGCTTTTCCGTCGGCGTGCGGCAGACGTGGCAGACCAAGCGCGGCATCGGCGAGCTACAGCGGACGGTGGACCTGCTGACGTTGAACCTCCAGCTCGGCGCCTTCGGTGACACGGAGGGCCGGAACGACCGGTCGGACGGCTATGTGAACCCCTACCGGCCGGAGAACAGCCGGGTGCGGAACTACTTCTCCGGGGACCTGGTGTACCGCATCAGCGACAGCACGAGCCTCCTGTACGATTTCAATATTGATATGAACGACGGGTCGTATGATCAGAACAACATCGCAATCGCGGTCGAGCGCAGCCCGCGGCTGGCATATGTGCTGGGGGCCCGGTACGCGGGCGACATCGACATGAGCCTGATCGGCGGAGGCTGGAACTACCGGCTCAGCGACAAACACCTGACGGCATTCCGCTCGTGGTTCGACGTGGACACGGGCGAGCTGGGCGAGATCACGATCGGCTACGTCCGCCGGCTGCCGCGGTGGTACGCGTCCGTAGCGTTCGAGTACGACAACGTCGAGCAGGACTGCTCCGTGACGTTCTCGATCTGGCCGGAGGGCGTCCCGGAGTGGGCCCTGGGGTCGAAGCGTTTCTCGGGGCTGGCGACGGGTACGGGGATCCGGCCGTGAGCGGGGCCCGGCGGACCGCCGATCACCACACCAACCGCAGGCCGGGCGCCCAGGCCTGATTCTGGGTGTGCCGCGGGAGTCTCGCGAGGTGCGGGGAGGCCTGACGCCGGCCATCGCGTAGTGCGACTCCACGCCAGGCACGGCCGCGCCGTTCGGGCAGCGGCTCGGGGCGGCGCTGTCTGCCCAGGGCGACGCTACCATGCGCATATGTCCCGCACGCTCTACCTGGTCGACGGCCACGCCCAGATCTACCGCGCCTATTACGCACCGTTCCGCAACCTGACAGCGCCGTCCGGCGAGCCCACGCGTGCGACGTATGTCTTCTGCCAGATGCTGCTGAACCTGATCCGCGACCGGCGGCCGGACTACCTGGCGATGGTGCTCGACTCGGACGAGAGCCAGCTTCGGCGGCGGGTGATCTACCCCGCGTACAAGGCCACGCGGCCGCCGACGCCCGAGGACCTGCCCGTCCAGGAAGAGCGGATCGTCTCGGTGCTCGCGGCCGCCCGCGTGCCGCTGCTGCGCCGGCTCGGGTGGGAGGCCGACGACATCATCGCCACGCTCGCCCGCCGGCTGGCCGGCCCCGACCTGCACGTCTTCGTGGTCAGTCGCGACAAGGACCTCGACCAGATCATCGGGCCGCACGTCACCCTCTACGACCCGATGAAAGACGAGCAAATCGACGCCGCGCGGCTGATGGAGCTGAAGGGCTGGCGGCCGGAGCAGGCCGTCGACGCCCAGACGCTGATGGGCGACAGCACCGACAATGTGCCCGGGGTCCCCGGCGTCGGCCCGAAGACGGCCGCGAAGCTGCTCCAGCAGTACGGCTCGCTGCCGGGAATCCTGGCCCACGTGGACGAGCTGTCGCCGAAGCTGCGCGACAGCCTGAAGGCGGCCGGACCGCAGCTCGAGCTCGCCCGGCGGCTCGTCACGCTGGCCGATGATGTTCCCCTCGAGCTCGACCTGGAGCAGGCGCTTTGCTGCCGGTTTGCGTGGCCGCGCGTCCGGCCGATCTTCGAGACGTTGGGTTTCCGGCGGTTGGCTGAGGAGCTTCCGGCCGGAGAGTGCGGGGCGCCGCCCGTGTCTGCCGCGGCGAGGCCGGCGGCGGGTGGGGAGCTCGAGCCGAGTGTCGCGCCGCAGGAGCTCGAGGCGGCGACGGACGCTGACGCGGAGGCGCGGGCCGCCGCTTCCGCGTTGCGCGTGCCGGAGGGGGGCGAGTACCGCTTGGTAAACACTCCGGAGGGGTTGGATACGCTAACGGCGGCGCTGGCGTGCCAGCCGGAATTCGCGATCGATACCGAGACGACCGGGACGAACCCGATGGACTGCGAGTTGGTGGGGATCGCGCTGGCCTGGGAGGTGGGGCGGGGTTACTACGTGCCGGTGCGGAGCATCTACGGGCCGGTGCTCGAACTGGAACGAGTGCGTCAGAAGCTGGGGCCGATTCTCGCCGATGCGAGCAAGCGCAAGGTGGGGCAGCACCTCAAATACGACCTGAACGTGCTGCGGAACAACGGGCTGCCGGTCGCCGGGCCGTACTTCGACACGATGATCGCGTCGTTCGTGATCGACCCGACGCGCAGCTCGAACAGTCTCGATGCGCTGGCGTTCAGCCTGCTCGGGCACCGGATGATTCCGATCACGGACCTGATCGGGAAGGGCCGCGACCAGCTCTGCATGGACCAGGTGCGGCTGGAGCAGGTGGCGGAGTATTCGGCCGAGGACGCGGACTACACCTGGCGGCTGTTCCGGTTGCTGGAGCCGCAGCTCGCGCCGTTGGGAGTGGACCGGCTGTTTTACGAGGTCGAGATGCCGCTGGTGGCGGTGCTGACCGACATGGAGGCGCACGGCGTCAGCATCGATGTGAAACTGCTGGCGGAGATGGGACGGCAACTTGCGACGCGGGCCGAGGAGCTGGCGCGCCAGGTTCACGCGGCCGCGGGAGTGGCGTTCAACCTCGATTCGCCCAAGCAGCTTGCGGAAGTGCTCTTTGACCGGCTGGGGCTGCCGGTGCAGCGGCGGACGAAGACGACGCGCTCGACCGACGCGGACACGCTCGCGGCGTTGCGGGATGCGCACCCGGTGTGCCCGCTGCTGCTGGAATACCGCGAGATTCAAAAGCTGCGCGGGACGTATGTGGATGCCCTGCCTGCCCAGCGCAGCCGGCGCACGGGGCGCATTCACACCAGTTATCACCAGACGGGAGCGGTGACCGGCCGGCTGTCGAGCAGCGAGCCGAACCTGCAAAACATTCCGGTGCGCACGGAGATCGGGCGGGAGATCCGGCGGGCGTTCATCCCGCGCAGCCCGGATGAGCGACTGATCGTGGCGGACTATTCGCAGGTCGAGTTGCGGATCCTAGCGCACTATTGTCGCGACGACGGACTCTTGCGGGCGTTCGCGGCCGACCAGGACATCCATGCCACCGTGGCGGCCGAGGTGAACGGCGTGCCGCTGGAGCAGGTGAGCAAGGAGATGCGGGCCCGGGCGAAGGCGGTCAACTTCGGCATTGTGTACGGTCAGACGGCATTCGGGCTGGCGCAGCAAACGGGGATGGGGCGGGCCGAGGCGCAGGAGTTCATCGATCGCTATTTTGCCCGCTACCCCGGGATCCGCAGGTTCATTCGCGACGTCGTCGAGTCGGCCCGGCGCGACGGGTTTGTGCGGACGATCCTCGGGCGGCGGCGGCCGATCAGCGGGTTGGATTCGCGCAACGCGGGCATCCGCAACCAGGCCGAGCGGTTCGCGGTGAACACGGTGATCCAGGGTTCGGCCGCGGACCTGATCAAGATCGCGATGATCCGCCTACACCGGCGGATCGCGGAGGAGGGGCTGCCGCTGCGGATGCTGATGCAGGTGCACGACGAGCTGGTGTGCGAGGGGCCGGCCGATGAGGCGCCGCGGCTGGCGAGGGTGATGCGCGAGATCATGGCGGGTGCGATGGAGCTGCGCGTGCCGCTGAGGGCGGACGTGGGGTGGGGGCCGAACTGGCTGGAGGCGAAGTGACGCTGCGGATCGTACGGTCCGGCGATCAGCGTTCGGCCATTGGCTTTCAGCCGGTCGGCTGCTGCGCCGCTTTGCCGATCCGGGTGTCGCTTCGTCCCCAATCCGAACCCGCAGCGCACGGGAGGGACCCTGGGCGGCTTGCGCATGGTCCGCACCTGCGATCGGCGTCGCTCGATCCGTGGCCGGATCCCGCGGCGCTGCGCTGTTTGGGAGGAGAGCCGGACCGTGTCTCGAGCGGACCGATGAACCACCTCACCGTCCGCGCCCGAGCTCGAGAATCAGCGGACGGTGATCGGAATGGCCCGACCAGCCGAGCTCGGCGCGGTGGACGTGCACGGCCGGGCTGGCCCAGGCCTGGTCGAGCGTGAGAACGGGCAGCGGTAACGGCCACGTCGCGGCATAGCCGGCGCCGGCCACCTCGAACGCGTTGACGTAATCGCGGCGCAGCGGTTCGAAGAAAACCGAGTCGGGCGGAGTGTTGAAGTCGCCCAGCACGAGCACCGGCTCGCCCCGCAGCGGCTCCAACACGTGCATCAGCGGCTCGATCGCCGTCGAGCGCGAGCGCCACATGCTGTGTGACACGTCGAACACGACGACGTGCAGCGGCCCGCCGGCGGTGAAGACGCGGGCGTGCAGGTGACGGCCCCAAGGGTCCATCGTGCTCGCGCCGATCACCTCGACCTCCCCGCGCGCCAGCAGTGTGACTCCGGTGGGCGCAACCACGGCCGTGTATTCGGGCAGCACGGCGCGCCAGAACTCCTCCATCGCCGCAACATCCTGGCCCGCCTCCGCCAACCCGACGATGTCCGCGTCCAGGCTGCGGATCTCCGTGGCCACGCCGTCCCACCCGCGGGCTCCCCGGGCCACGTTCCAGAACAGCACGCGGATGTCGCCCCCGGCCACGGCCGACGGCGAAGCGTGCCACGGGGTCTGCCACATCCACGCCCCGCACGCCAGGCCAGCAGCCGCCAACAGCCCCGCCAACCGGGTGCGCCGGCGCAGGGCCCAGCCCGTTGCTGCTGTGAGGAGAAGTCCGGTCAGGACGACGGGTGGGGTCGAGTAGTACAGGTAGGCGAGCGGGCCGGTCACGCGATCCTGGACTGTCAGGCGGACCGCCCACCCGGACAGCGCCAAGCCGCTCAGAATCAGCGGTACGGCGCGTGCAAAGTAGACCCAAAGAGCTGGGTGCGCAGGATTCGGGAGCGGTAACGGCTCCGCGGCACGTCGGCCGACCTGCCATTCCGTCGGCGATGTCCGCGCCGGCCTTGGTCGCGAGGGGGGGGCGGCATCGGCGCCCGGCGGCGGCAACGGCCGCTTCACGATCAACGTGCAATGCCCGCTTGAGTCCAACAGAGACCTCGCGTTTGGACAAATCATCGGCCTGCGGACCGGTCGGCTTGTGCCTGGCGGGTCAGGCATCGGGCGAAGCGTGCCTACGGGAGTACGGCCGGGCGTGCCATGCGGTTCGAGGGAGCACCACGCGGTTCTTCCCACGGTCGGAGCGTGAATTAGCGGCCGGTTGAAAAAGGGTCCGGACACGGCCGGAGCGGCTGTTAGAACGGCTGTCAAAACCCTTCATGACAGGCGTCTGGCCAGTCACCTGACCGACCAGAGGTCGGTCCCCCAGTTGGTTTTGTGAGGCGCTTTGGGCGCTAGCGTGGAAGTGGGTCGCCGGGGAGCAAAACGCGCCTTTTCAACGGGCTGTCAGAGGGTCCCAAAAAGCCCGCTGGGCTGGGGACCGGGCCTTGGATGCTGCCGTTGGGAGACGCCGGCGGAATCGGCGCTTGCGGGGGTGAGAGTCGGGGGTCGAGACCGATTCCGATGAAAAAAGACTTCTACGGGGACTAGACAGGGGCGATAAGTATGTCATAGATTTCGCTGCGCATCGCCCGGAGAGCCACGAGACGCGGCGTGGTCCGGGCATCTCGACAGACGTTTCACATAGGTATGGAGGCCACGGATGAGATCACGCAAGTTAATGGGATGTGTCTCGGGGGTGGGGCTCCTCCTGCTGTGCGGTCCGTTCGTTGCCGCGGCGGCAGATCCACCGGATCAGGCCGCGGTTGACCGGCTGGAAGCGTTGATCGAGGCGCAGCAAGCCAAGATCGAGTCGCTGGAACAGCAGGTCGCGGCTGCCCAACAGGCGGACGTGAGCGCCGCACGAGTGGAAGAACTGAAGAAGCAGATCCGGGAGGTGCTGAGCGAGCAGGAATTCCGCGAAAGTCTGATGCCGTCGACGCTACAGGCCGGCTATGACAAGGGCTTCTTCATCAAGAGCAGCGACAACAAGTTCAAGCTGCAATTCAACGGCCAGTTGCAGTTCCGCTACACGTACTACAACACGCAGACCCGTAACCACTATCTGCTGCCGAGCCGGGATCGTTCGGACCGCTCGGGCTTCGACATCGCCCGCATGAACTTCGATTTCAGCGGGCACGTATACACGCCGGACCTGACGTACTTCATCGAGCTGGGGGCGAACTCGGCCTCGAGCTATGACACGATCCTGAACTACGCCTGGGTGAACTACCGCATCGTGGATGAGTTCCAGTTCCGGGCGGGGCTGTTCAAGACGGCGAACCTGCGGGCAAACATCGTCTCGAACGCGCAGTATCAGATGGTCGAGTCGGGGCTGGTGGACGCCGTGTTCGGGCTGGATGACGGCGTCGGAGTACGGATGTGGGGCCAGCTTTTCGACAAGAAGCTGGATTACTACCTGGACGTGGTGAATTCGCTCGACAACCCGACCACGCAGACGATCACGACGGACGAAGACCTGTACACCCGCGGGCATGACAACAACCCGGGTATCCTGGCGCGGGTCGTGTGGCACGCCCTCTGCGGACAGTGCCGCACGCTGAAGGCGGACGATCCGGCCCGCTGGGACACGATGAGCGACATGGAATACAGCATGGAGCCGTCGCTCGATGTCGGGTTCAGCTACGCGTTCAACGAGGACTGGCACGACGGGACGCTACGGATCCCGTACGCCCGCAGGACGTTCTTCCTGCCGGGCGGGTTCGGGCTCGAGTCGTCCGAGGGCACGCAGATCAATCAGTTCGGCTTGGACGCGGCGTTCAAGTACCGCGGCTTCTCGATCACCGGCGAGTACGTCGTTCGCATCGTCGACATCCGCAACGCCGACGGGCCGCCGTACAGCCCGCTGTTCCTGGCCAGCGGTGACGGTTCGACCACCGGCCACCAGGGGGCGTATGTGCAGGCCGGTTACTTCCTGCCGATCCCCGGCTGGGAAGACAAGTTCGAGGTCGTCGGCCGGGTGGGCGGCATCTCGACCCTGACGGGTGGTTCGGAGGGCACATGGGAGTACGCGGGCGGCTTGAACTACTACATCAAGGGTCACAGCGTCAAGCTCCAGACCGATGTGGTGAAGATCACCGAACTGCCCATCTCGAACTCGACCTTCAGCTATGCCAATGTGAACGACGATGCCCTGATGTGGCGTATGCAACTCCAGGTGGCGTTCTAGCACGGACTGTTAGGACCGCGATTTGATGTGAAAGGACGAACGATGCACGGCATGAAGAACCGCTGGATGCGCTCGCTGACCGTCCTCGCCCTGGGCGGGGCGGCGCTGTCCACCTTTGGGATCGACGGCTGCTGGACCGCGACGAACGGCGACTACGAGACGATGTTTACGGACGTGGGCGCAGCCGTGATCCAGACTGTCTCCGACACGTACTTCTCCGACATCGGCACGGACTACGAGGCGATCGTCCGGCCGCCGACCACTGCGTTCGCCCAATCCGTGTGGGCGAACTGGGTGGATCAGGCCGTGGCCGACGATCCGACGTTGCGCTAGGAATCTGCCCGCGCGCCGCGGGGCACGCCCACTGGGCCGGGGCGGGCTCCGCGGCGGTCGGGCCGCCATCTCCGGGGCTCTTTTCCTGACCATCGTTCGGGCACCTGACAGGGGTCTTCAAATGCGCAAGTACTTGGCCGAGTTTATTGGAACCTTCACCTTGGTGCTGTTCGGCTGCGGAACCGCGGTCATCGCCGGTGAGAAAGTCGGCTTCTTGGGCATCGCGCTGGCGTTCGGCTTCGCGCTGATCGCGATGGCCTACGGCATCGGCCCTGTTTCCGGGTGCCATATCAACCCCGCCGTGAGTCTGGGCGTGTTTACGGCCGGTCGGATGAAGCCCAACGACCTCGTGGGCTACATCTTCGCGCAGTTGCTCGGCGGCATCGCCGGGGCCGCGGTGCTGCGGACGATCGCCTACGGTCTGGCGGCGTACGCGGGGAAGAATCTGGGCCAGAACGGCTGGGATGCGGGCTCGCCCGCCGGTTACAACATGACCGCGGCGATCGTGTTCGAGTTCGTGGCCACGCTGCTGTTCCTGATCGTGATCCTGGGCTCGACGGGCAAGAACGCTCCGACGCAGATTGCGGGCCTGGCGATCGGCATCACGCTGGCGGTCATTCACATTTTCGGCATCCCGATCACGGGCGTGTCGGTCAACCCGGCCCGGAGCTTGGGACCCGCACTGCTGGTCGGGGGCCAGGCCCTGTCGCAGGTGTGGATGTTCCTGGTCGTGCCGAGCATCGCGGGGATCGTGGCCGGGGCGCTGTTCCGCGGCAAGGTGCTCGAGGAATAGCGCCGTCGGGAGCGAGACGTCGTTGGGCAACTGTCCGGCCGACGCGGGGACCGGCGTCGGGGGTGACAGTGTGCCCCGAGACCGTGGCCGTCGGCTGCCGACCGGCGCCGCAGTGTGGGGACTCCGTGGGGGCTCCTTTGAGTGATGCGCGGCGGCGCGGTAGATTGTCGCGGCGCGGAGAAGCCCACCGGCTGGAGACCGGTGCCACAAGACGCCGGCTGGAGACCGGTGCCACAAGACGGGCGGCTCCCTACCTTTCCGGCGCGGCGCGCGCCGGCTCCAGATCAGAGGTGCGGCATGTACGAGTTCCTGGCAGCGCTGGGCGTGGACAAGGACAACCTGGGCGGGTTCTGCGGCGAATGGCTGGGTTCCGGCCCGAAGCTGGACGTGATCACGCCGATCGACGGCTCGAAAATCGGCACCGTGACGCAGGTGACCGAGGCGGAATACGACCGGGTGGTCGACCGGGCGCACCAGGCGTTTCTGAAATGGCGCACGATCCCGGCGCCGAAGCGCGGTGAGGTCGTGCGGCAGCTCGGCGTGCGGCTGCGCGAGGTCAAGAAGGAACTGGGAGCGCTGGTCACGCTCGAGATGGGCAAGATCCGGGCCGAGGGCGAGGGCGAAGTCCAGGAGATGATCGACATTTGCGATTTCGCCTGCGGCCTCTCGCGGCAGCTCTACGGGCTGACGATGCACAGCGAGCGGCCGAGTCACCGCATGTACGAGCAATGGCATCCGCTCGGCGTCGTGGGCGTGATCAGCGCGTTCAATTTTCCGGTCGCGGTGTGGTCGTGGAACGCGGCCCTCGCGGCCGTGTGCGGCGACAGCACGCTTTGGAAGCCGGCCAGCAAGACGCCGCTGACGGCCATTGCCACGACGCGGATCGCGGCCGAAGTGTGCCAGGCCAACGGGGTCGACCCGGCCGTGTTCTCACTCGTGATCGGCAAGGGCAGCACGGTCGGCGAGCGGCTACTCAACGACCGGCGGATTCCGCTGGTCTCGGCGACCGGCTCGTGCCAGATGGGCTATCGGGTCGGCGAAGTAGTGGGGAGGCGATTGGGGCGGACGATTCTCGAGCTGGGCGGCAACAACGCGATCATCGTCACGCCCAGCGCGAACCTCGACCTGGCCACGCGGGCGATCCTGTTCGGGGCGGTCGGCACGGCCGGGCAGCGCTGCACGAGCACGCGGCGGATCATCGTGCACGCGTCGATCCGCGACGAGCTCGTATCGCGGCTGGTGAAGGCGTACAAGAGCGTGCCGATCGGCAACCCGCTGAAGGAAGGGACGTTGATGGGGCCGCTGGTGACGCTCGCCGCGGTCGAAGACATGCAGAAGGCACTCGGGCGGGTGAAGCAGGAAGGCGGCGAGGTGCTGTATGGCGGCGAGCCGCTGAGCGGGGCGGAGTACCCGGGCGGGCACTACGTGCGGCCGTGCATCGCGGCCGCGAAAAACGAGTTCAAAATCGTGCAGGAGGAGACGTTCGCGCCGATCCTGTACATCATCGCGTACGGCAAGGGCGGCGCGGGCGTCGCGCCCGCGAGCGCGCTCCGCGATCTCGACGAAGCCATCGCGCTGCACAACGGCGTGCCGCAGGGGCTGTCGAGCGCGATTTTCACGACGAACTTACTCGAGGCGGAGCGTTTCTTGGCCCACACTGGCAGCGACTGCGGCATCGCAAACGTGAACATCGGCACCAGCGGGGCCGAGATCGGTGGGGCGTTCGGCGGCGAGAAGGAGACGGGCGGCGGTCGCGAAAGCGGCTCGGACAGTTGGAAGGCGTACATGCGGCGGCAGACGAACACGATCAACTGGGGTACCGAGCTGCCGCTGGCGCAGGGGATCAAATTCGGCGACTGATGCGACACCGCCGCAGCGGTGCCGGCGAGTGTGGCACCGCCGCCCTCGGCGGTGATTCCTCAGCCGGGGGCGGCTGAGCCACAGGGTGCGATCCTGCCTGCGTGCCTGGTGCGCAGCGTCGGTTGTAGGCCGGGGGCGGCTAAGCCAGGTGGCGCGATCGTGCTCCGAGTCGGAATAGGCGGCGGAGCAAACCGGGCGCGGGTACACTGCCCCGATGAACGATTCAGAAACGCCTGCGCACGTGAGGCCGGAGCCGGAGGCACCCGCCCCGGGGCCCGCCGTGGTCACCGGCATCAGCGCCACAGCTCTCTCCCTCGTCGCGCTCTATGCGGCCGTCATCCTCCTGCCGTTCCTCGGCTCCGCGCGGTCGCTCACCCCCCATGAGGTCATGGTCACGCACCCGGCCCAGCGGCTGCTCGAGACGGGCGAGTGGATCATCCCCCGTTACGCCGGCGGGTGGTGGCTCGACAAGCCGCCGCTGGTGAACTGGCTGACGGCCGGCGTGCTGGCCGCCGCGGGCGGGTTCAGCGAGTTCGCGGTGCGGCTCCCGGCCGCCCTGAGCGGCATCGGCTTGGCCGTGTTGCTGGCCGTGCTGGCGGGGCGGTTTTATGGGCCGCGGGTGGGGCTGCTGGCCGGGCTGGTGCAGGCCTCGTGCGTATGGGTGTACATGCAGGCGCGGCTGGGCGAGATCGACATACCGTTCACACTGCTGCTCGCGGGGGCGCACGGCGTCCTGCTGTGGCGCTGGGGAAGCGCGGCACCGACGTCGGCGACGGGGGGCGGACGCAACGAGGCGATCGATTTGCCACTCGTCGCGGCCGCGTTGTTCCACCTGCTGGTCGCGCTGGCCGTGCTGGCCAAGGGGGCGCTGGCGGTCGTGGTGGTGGGGTGCACGGTGCTGGCGACGTGCCTGCTGCGGCGGAGCTGGCGGCCGCTGCGGAGCGTAGTGTGGACGCCGGGCGTGGCGGTGTTCGTGGTGGTTGCGGTGGGGTGGCACATCGCGGCGTACCGGATCGCGGGGGATGAGGCGCTGCGGCAGTGGGGCTACAACGGCCTGCTGCGGTTCTTCGGGCTGCACCACCTGGGGTCGAAGTCGTTTCTGTTCTATTTTTGGACGATTCCGTGGCTGATGCTGCCGTGGACGGTGGCCTTGGTGCTGGGAGCGCGGGTGCTGAAACGCGAGCTACGCGGACCGCAGGCCGCGGCGCACCAGTTCCTGTGGGCGTGGCTGCTGGGCGGGCTGGCGTTCTTCACCATCTGCTTCTTCAAGCACAAGCACTACGTGCTGCCGGTCCTGCCGCCGCTGTCGATCCTGACGGCGGTCGTCATTGACGCGCACCTGGCCTGGAAGGGGCGGGCGGCGCGGGTCTTCTACACGATCGTGTTCGCGGTGGCCGCGCTCGCCTACGGCGTGACGAGCGGGTACGTGATGCCGCGGCAGGACCATCGCCGGGCGACGGTCGAGTTCGTGCGGCGGGCGACTTCAGGCGTGCCGGCGGGCGAGCCGCTGTACGTGCTGGGGCTGATGCAGTCGTCGGCCTATCCGTACATCGCGCACGAGCCGTGCATCTACCTCGATCCGCCGCAGGCGTCGACGCTCGGGATCACGAAGCTGGAGGAGCACATCGCGGTGACGCTCGGACTGATCGACAAGGCCCTCGAGGAGCGCGGCGGCCGGCCGATGTGGGTGCTGTCGCTGCGGCAATACCTCGACGTCGCGGCCCGGGGTGGGCTGAGGTTCGAACCGGTCGACGCGGAGCCGGTGCGGCCGAAGCACCCGGCACCCGAGACGATGATCCTGGGGCGGCTGGCAAGGGGCGAATAGCGAATTCCGAATCGCGAATAACGAATGGCCGCGCGCCCCGCTCATTCGTTATTCGCTATTCGCACCTCGCTCTTGTCTGTGCCTCGGGGTCTGTGCGGTGATTCTGCGGGCGAGCCAGAAGGGGAAGTAGCAGAGCAGGATGAGGACTGTCGCCAGGGCGGCCAACGGCAGCAGATACCAGGGCCAGGGGCCGAGCAGGTCGATGATCGAGGGGTGCGCCGGGGGACCGAGCAGGTACATGTAGTTCGCGCCCAGCAGCCAGTTCACGGGGAACATGACCACGGCCAGCGCGAGCGTGATCAGCCAAACGCGGCGCGGCGTGCCCGGCGCGAGCCGCAGGCCGAGACCGAACGTCATCACGAGCACGCCGACAATGATCCCGCCGTGCAGGACGAAGTAACGCGCGCAGTTCACGCTCAGCAGGTGGTCGTCCACGTCCGGCGTGAGCAGCGCCTGGAGCGTGCCGCCCAGCCCCCAGACGAACGCGACTTCGTACAGTCGTTGCCAGTGGCGCGGCACCGTGATTCTGCGTCCCAGCGCCAAGAGCGTCGCTGCGACGACCAGCAGCCCGATATCGCACAGGTGCAACGGCAGCGACTCCTGCACCGTCCACGTGCCGGTCACGACCCGGTGCCACTCGCCCGCGGCCGCCCCGGCCAGCAGCAGGCCGCCCAGCCCCCAGCACACGATCCGCCGCAGCCGCAGCTCGCTCGGCCGGCCGCGGAAACGCCGCAGGAGCCAGCTCAGGGCGGCGCTCACGAGCAGGTTCGCCGCCAGTGCGGGCCACCGTCCAAGCAGCGGTAGCGGCCATTCAGCGGTGAACAGGTTCGCGGGCATTCAGAGTGGGAGATTACCACAGAGACACGGATGCAGAGGAGAAGCGGGAATCTCGAACAGCGCACGACGGATGATCGGCCCGTACGGCCGCGCGCGACGCGCTGTTCGCAGCTCGGTTTTCTGTGTGTCTCAGCACCTCTGCGGCGGTCCTAGTCGGCTTCGAGGGGGTCATAGCCCTGGATGCGGTAGGGCGAGACCCGCCAGCCGCCGGCGCGGTCGAACCTGGGTTCGGTGATGGCCTTGCGGACGCGGCGCTCGTCGGCCCGCTCGGCGTCGTACGTGATCCGCACGGCGGCGAAGCCCGGCTCGGGCCAGGCCTCGACCTTGACGAAGGGCAGGGCGAACTCGTCGTCGCGCGTCGCGAGCCACTGCACGAACTGCTCGGTGCTGTGCCGGCACTTCGGCCCGCTGACGCGCAGGTCGAGCGTCGCCGTCCGCGGCGGTGTCTGCCCGACTGTCTGACGGAACGAGGGCAGCGGCGCGAGGTACGTGGCGGCAACCGCCCCGCCCAGGAACGCCAGCACGAGTACCACGGCCATGACCGCCGGCCAGGGGCGGCCGCTGCGGCCGGGGCCCCAGGTCACCGCGCGGGCGGCGTCGGGGCAGGCCCGGATGCACTCCAGGCACGACGTGCAGCGCGCGGCCGTGACGGTCGCGACGCGGTCGACCGGAATCGCCATCGGGCATGCCCGCTGACAAGCCCCGCAGTCAAGGCACGTGGCCGCACTTCGCCGCACGCGCAGGAGTCCGAAGCGCGACAGCGGCGCGAACACGGCCGCCAACGGGCACAGCCAGCGGCAGAACGGCACCGGCACGAAGAGCGAGCCCACGACGATCGCCGCAGTGATGACGTACGCCCAGATCGTGATGTCCTCGCCGTGCCGACTGATCAGCACGTAACACGGGTCGTAGCCGCGAAACACCAGCTCGCCGACCCGCCACGTGAAATACAGGATCACCCCCAGCACCGGGTACTTCAGCAGCCCCAGCCCGCGATCCAGCCCCTCCGGCACATTCACCGCCCGCAGGCCCACGCGCCTGGCGCCCGCCTGCAGCCACTCCGAAATCGCGCCGATCGGGCACGCGTACCCGCAGAACGCCCGCCGCGCCAGCAGCGCGAGCATCAGCACGCCCGCCAGCATGTAGAAGTTCGACACGCCCAGCGAGCACGTCAGGTTGCCGGCCGTCACGTACGTGTACAGCGCTTCGACCCCGCCGAACGGGCACCAGCGCTCGGCATGCCCGCGCACTACGTAAACACCCAGGACGGTGAGCAGCACGAACCCGAGTTGCGTCCCGCGGCGGAGCGTCATGGCCGGGTCTGGGCCTCCGGGACCGCCGCCACGGCCTGGGTCGCGGCCGGCGCGGCCTGCGAGCCGCGAACCCGCCGGCCGCCGGGTCCGGCACAGAGCAGGAGTCCGGCCAGCGTGAGCAGGGCGGCGCCGACGGTCCAGGGAAGCGACGGAAAGTCGTGGGCGTCGAGCGCGAAGCCGAGCCGCTCGAGCAGGGGCTTGAGGCCGTCGGCGCGGCTGTGCATCACGCTGATGCCGTTGTGCAGCAGGTGGGCCAGCACGGCCGGCCAGAGCGAGCCGTACCGCAGGACGAGCAGGCCGAAGAGCACGCCCAGGGCGGCCGTGACGATGAGCCGATGCACGCTGTGGTGATACACGCCGAAAGCGAAGGCCGTCACGAGCACGGCGCCGGTGCGGCCGAGCCCGCCGCGCAGGCCGCTGAGGCAGTAGCCGCGGAAGAAGAGCTCCTCGCAGACGGCGGGCAGCAGCGCCAGAAAGAGCAGCGTCAGCGCGGGATGTGTGCCGCCGAGCAGCGCGACCATGCGCTCGAACAACTGCTCCATCTCGGGCGGCATCGGCAGCCAGGTCTGTTGGTACGCGAACCAGGCCTGGGCGAGGATCCAGGTGGACAATCCGAAGCACGCGGCCGGCAGCCAGGCGATGGCGGGCGGCGGCTGGAGCCGCAGGGCGGTGGGCAGTCGGACGCGCATCCACAGGGCGAGTGCGACCGGTCCGCCGACGAACAGGACGACGAGGATCAGGGCGAAGCCCCACCAGAACTTCATCGTGCCCAGGATGACGGGCGACGAGAGCAGCTTCTGCTGGGCGAAGAAGTTGAGCGAGAAGACGAGCGCGAGCAACAGGAAGGCCTGGGCCGCGGTGGGCTGGTCGGCGGGCTTGTAGAAACGCCGCCGCAGCAGCGTCTTGAAGGAGCCGCTGTCGGCGAAGAGCACCGCTTCCTGGCCGAAGAGCTTGGCGGCGATCGCGACGGCGGCGCCCGCGTAGAGCGTGGAGGAGAGCGTGACCCACAGGATCGCGAACAGGTCGAACTTGCCGGTGAACAGGTCGCGGGTCAGGATGACGATGTTCGTGACGGGCATGATCAGCAGCGGGCCTTCGAGCCGCGTGCCGGGGAGCACGCCGACGATCGCGGGGATGAGGGCTGCGATCATCACCGGCATGACGTAGTTCTGCGCTTCCTTGAAGCTGCGGGCGAAGCTGCACACCGCGAGGAGGACGGCGCTGAACATGACCGCCAGCGGCACGAGCACCAGCAGCACCCACGGCAACGAGCCGAGCGGAATGACGATCTGGCCGCCGCGGGCCAGCAGTTCACCGAGGCCGCCCAGCCAGATCGTGCCGCCGATCGAAAGCAGATTCAGCGCGGCGCTGAGCATTCCGATGAGCGCAACGACCACGAACTTGCCGGCGATCAGGTCCACCGTCGGCACCGGCGCCACCATCAGCGTCTCGAGCGTGCCACGCTCGCGCTCGCCCGCGGTCAGGTCGATCGCGGGGTAGATCGCGCCCGTGATCGTCATGATGATCAGGATCAGCGGCACGACGATGCCCAGGAGCGAGCCGCCGACCTTCTCGGGCGGAGCCACCGACTCGTGCCGGAGCTCGATCGGCCGCACGAACTCCGGCGGCTGACCTGCGGCCGCGAGCCGCTCACGAAGCAACTGCTCGTTGAGCCGCTGGAGCACGCCCTCCAGTCCGGCCGCGGCGAAGCGGAAACTGCGCACTTCCGTTTCGTCGTAAATGACGGTCATCGGCGTCGAGCCGCCGACGCCGGCGCACGGCGGTGGACCTTCGATCAGCAGCCCGGCGTGCATGCTGCCTGCGAGCACGGCCTGGCGCAACTGCTGGACGTCGGGGATCACGTGGACTTCGTAATCCGGGGGCTCGGCCCGGACTCGCGCGCGGGCCGCCTCGTCGGGCGCCCGCTCGCCCGCCGCGGGCTCGTTCGTCTCGGCCGGTAGCTCGCCGCGCTTTGCCCGGGCGACGATCTCCTCGGCCGGCAGGCTCTCTGCACCCGGCCGATGGGCCAACTCCTGGTCGAGCAGGGCCCGCAGCCAACGGGCGGTGTCTTCGGACGTGACGGCGACCTTGTAGGTCTCGCGGGCCAGGCTGGCCATACGGAGCTCGACGCCCTGGAGTGAGCCGAGCATCATGGCGGGGTAGAGAGCCAGGGGAACGAGGACCATGGCGATGAGGGTGCGCCGGTCGCGCAGCGTGTCGACCAGCTCCTTGCGCCAAATCGTGTTGATACGCGTCAGGCGGCTCATGCGTCACGGGGCCCGCCGGGTGGCGGGTTCGAGGTATGCTAACCGAAAGCTCCGGGTAACTGGGAACCGGCAACCACGCGGCTGATGAATGAACAGTTGTTCGGGCGGCCCCGGCGGGCGGAGGTTTGCGGCATCCGCTCCCGGAGTGCGTGCCGCGTGGCGATCAGCTATTCGGACCATCCGTTGACAGAGGGGGCTCGCTGCGGGCCAAGCCACGATCACGGCAGCGCCGACAGCCACCCGCGCGGTGCGGGTCCCCTTTTTCAAGCGGTCCCCTTTTTCAACCGGCTGAGGTCCGGTTTTGACATGGCGCCGGCGGCGTGCCACAATAACGTTTTGTGCGGCATGGGTTTCCGTGTCGCCGAGGCGGGTGCCCGGCCAGCACCCGGAGGACCGCACACCATGATCGGGCTCAACATCCTGGCGTGGTCACCGTTTGACCCGTGGCACCTACTCGTGCTGATGGTGGTGGCGCTGTTGCTGTTTGGCAAGCGGCTGCCCGAGGTGGGCCGCTCGCTCGGCAAGGGCATCGCCGAATTCAAGAAGGGCCTGCGCGACGTGCAAGACGAGCTGAGCCGCGACACCGAGCCCGAACCGCCCACGCGCCAGCTTCGCACCCCTGAATCGCAACCGCCGCCCTCGCAAATCAGCTCGACCACCACGACGCCGTCCGCACCCGGCCCAGAGCCCGAGCAGAAGTAGCCGCGCTCGCGTCCGTTGCAACCCCGCCCCTGCGCACCGCGCAGCTCGGCCCGCGCGCCGGGCGCGAACCCCCGCGCCGCGCGGCGCCGTCCCGCTGGCTCGCGCGGGCATCTTGGGTTCGGAAGCGCTGGATTCGGGCGGCGTACTGGCGGGCCGGGGCAGTTCAGCGTATTCTGAAGGCGCTGCGGAATGATGCCCCGAACCGTTTCATTCCGCCGCCGAACGCGTTCGAGGCCCCACCCCGCATGCAACATGCCGACGGCCTCATGACCGTGCTCATGGCCGTGTTCGCGGCCCTCGTTTTGTTCTTTTACTGGCTGGCGCGCCGCGGCCACGCCCCCTTCGTGCGACCCATCCCCGGCGTCACCGCGATCGAGGAAGCGGTCGGGCGGGCCACAGAGCTCGGCCGGCCGGTGGTGTTCGTGATGGGCATGACGGACGTCCGCGACATCGTGACGCACGCGGCGCTGTCAGTGCTCGAGCACATCGCGCGGCTCGCGGCGTCGATGCGGACGGCTTTCGTCGCGCTGGTCCGTAAGCCGGACGTGTACCCGTTCGTGGAGACGATCACCCGCGAGGCATACCGCAGCGTGGGCGAGCTGGAGGCGTTCAACGCGGGCGAGCAGGTGCGTTTCCTGTCGGACGAGGCGGTTGTGTACGCCATGGGCGTGGCGCGGACGGTTGCGGAGTCGGACGCGGGCTGCACGATGTTCTTCGGGGCGTTCGACTACACCAGCCTGCTGATGACGGAGCCGGGGGCCCGCCGTGGGATGCTCCAGATCGCGGGCGATCCGCTCCTGGGTCAGGTGCCGTTCTTCGTCTGCACCTGCGACTTCACGATCATCGGCGAGGAGTACTACGCTGCCGCGGCCTACGTCAGCGCCGACCCGGCGCTGCGCAGCGCGGTCGTCAGCCAGGACCTGATCAAGGTGAGCTTCGTGGTGCTGATCCTGGTCGGTGTCGCGGCGATGCTGTTGGCCCGCGTGCCCGGGGTCGGCCCGGCCGCCGACGCCGTCGCCCGTTACCTGGTCCATTACGGGGCGAAGTAGACCGTGCGCAAGAGTTTCACGGCCATTCTGACGTTCCTGGGCGGGGCTTACTTCATCTTCGAGTTCATTCTTCCGGCGGAGCTACCGGCGGCGCTGGGCGGCTGGCCCAATCCGCTCTCGCCGCACCTGGGTCTGGCGACGGACCTGGTCATCGTCCTGGGAACGATGGCGTTTCTGCTCGGGCCGATCAACCTCATCCGCAGCCACGCCGCCAACCTGCTGCGGGGCCGGGCCGGCTGGAGCGGCTCGCTGGTCTTCCTGATCTTCTTCTTCGGCAGCGTGCTGGTGGCCGGTGGCAACGAGCTGGTGCATACCGGCTGGGCGCGAGCCCGGCTCGATGCGCCCACGGCCGAGCTGTGGGGCCGCAGCCTGACCACCGGCTACAACGTCCTGTTCTACGGCATCATCTTCGCCTTCGGGACGTCGAGCTTCGCGCTGCTGACGTTCTACCTGGTGTCGGCGGCCTACCGCTCGTTCCGGTTGAACGGCCTCGATTCGGCGGTGATGTTCGTGGCCGCGACGATCGTGCTGCTGGGCCGCGCGCCCATCGGGGACTGGCTCACACAGGGGTTGTGGGAGCCGCTGCAACTGCACAGTCTCGAAGGCTGGCTGATGGACACGCCGAACTCGGCCGTGCAACGGGCGGTCGCGATCGGGACGTTCGCCGGGGCGTTCGCGGCGTCGCTGCGGTACTGGCTGGGGCTCGGCACGCGGACGGAGTAGCCCATGGTGCGCTGGCTCGCCCGACTGCACGGCATCGACAGCCGCTGGCTGTACCTGGCCACGGTCTTGGTGCTGCTGATCCCGTTTGTCGTGCCGATCCCCATTCCCGGGGGCTTCATTTCGCCGCCGACGCGCGGGGCGTACGAGACGTTCGCCTCCTGTCCGCCCGACAAAGTCGTGATCATTGACTCGAGCTGGGACGCCGGCTCGGCTTCCGAGAACCGCGCCCAGCTCGAGTGTATCGCCCGCCACCTGTGCGAGAAGCAGATCAAATTCGTGGTCGTCTCCGTCGGCATCGCTCCGTTCGCCCCCGACTTCTCGGACCAGGTCATCACGCCCATCGCGGCCGAAACGGGGCGGGTCTACGGCCGCGACTGGGTGAACATGGGCTACGTCGCGGGTCCCCCGGCGGGGACGCGTGGCGGGCTGGGCGTGGTGATCGAAGGTCTGTGCCGCGATTTTCAGCGGGTGTTCCCGAAGGACCGGCGGGGGCGGACGGCGGACGAGCTGCCGCTGCTGCGGTCCGTCCGCGACCATCGTGACATGCACGCGTTCGTGGTGCTGACGTACCAAGCGAACGACGACTGGATGAGCGTGATCAGCGGCATCTTCGGCGGGCGGCTGGTGGTGGGTTGCATGTCGATCATCGGGCCGTATTTCTACCCGTATCTCGACAGCGGGCAGTTGGCGGGGGCGCTGATCGGCAACCGTGGGGCTGCGGAGTACGAGCTGTTGCTCGGGCGGCTGGGCACGGGGACGAAGCTGACGATGGCCGGCTCGTTCGGCAACTGCGCGATCATTCTGGCAGCGCTTCTGGGGAACGTGGGGTTCTGGGCGGCGCAGCGGGTGCGGAGGGGCCGCACATGACCGAAACGCCGGTGATCTGGGTGTCGGCGATCGTCACGCTGACGGTACTGAGCTACGCCGTCCGAGACAACCCCGTGTATCGGCTCGTGCAGCACGCGACGCTGGGGGTCGCGGTCGGAATCATGACCGTGATCCTGTGGGTGCAGGTGCTCTATCCGCGCTGGGCGCTGCCCATGTGGCAGGGTTGGCAAGCGTGGCAGACCGGCGCTGCGGGCGACGAGTGGCGCAAGGCGCTGTGGGTCCTCGCGCTGGTGCCGGGTTCCCTGTGGTACTTCCAGCTTTCGCGCCGCTGGTTCTGGCTCAGCACGCTCATCAGCGGGCTGTTCGTCGGGGCCGCGGCCGGCCTGGCCATCAAGTACCAAACGCTGCTGATCTTCCCGCAGATCAGCGCGTCGATGCGGCCGATCAACCCGCTGGCCGACGACGGCACGCTCACCTGGAGCAGCGTGCTGACGGCCGCGAACAACCTCCTGTTCCTCGTGATCCTGCTGACGGCGCTGCTGTACTTCTTCTTCTCGATTCGAACCGACCACGCCGTCTTTCGCGGGCCCTTGCGCTTCGGACGGCTGGCGATCATGGCCTGCCTCGGGACGATGTTCGGCGCCACGGTTCTGACGCGGATCGCGTACCTGCTGGAACGGTTGCTCTTCTTGTACAACGACTGGTGGCAGGGGCAGGTGATGGCGATCTTGAGATCGTTTCCGAGCGTTTCCCGGTAGCGCTTCGCTGCCGCCCCCCCGGAGCAGGAACCCGCCCTCGTGAGCTCTGAAGTCTGTCCGATAACCCGGGCAGGCGGGCGGTTGCGAATTCACAACCCCGCCGTACCGATACTACCAGCGGCTGGGGACCGGCGGGTTCCGCACGACGGGCCCCGTCCGGGGAGGCTGCAATGGCACGGCCGCAAGCCGCTCGCATGCGCCGAATCGAGCCTGAAGACCTCGTCCGCGGTGCGCCGCTGCCCCACGCCGTGTACGATCACGCCGGCCAGATTCTCGTCCGTGAGGGACACGTGCTCACGGACGAAGTGTTCCGGGGGCTGATCGAACGCCGCTGGACCGGGCTGTTCGTCCCGGTCGAGGAGCGGCCAACGGGCGAGGAGAATCCCCGACCGCGGCCGGAAGAGTTGCTCTACGCCCTCTACCGGCGTGACCGGACGCATGCGCGCAGCCGTGCTCGACGCCATCGGCGGCGCGCGTGGCGGACGGCGCTGACGGTCGTGCTCGAAGAATCGGGCGGCCCGAGCCCGACTCACCGCCGACTTTCGGTCGAGACCCGCGACCTGTCCTCGCGGGGCTTTGCATTTCTGTGCCAGGGAGCCGTCAACGTCGGTACTGCCGTTTTCGCGCGTTTCGACACGTTGCCGCACCGTCCAATCCTGAAGGGTGTGGTGCGCAACTGCACCCATGTTGCCGGCCGGCAGCATCGCGTCGGCGTCGAGTTCGTCCCGCTCGAGCCCGGCGACAGCCTGCCCGAACTCTAGCCTCTTGATTCCGCGTGCGTTCGGCCGCCCGAGCAGGTACGCTTACGGCGGCCCTCGGCCGGAGCGCCGGGGCGCGCGGAGGTCCGGGTGAGCTTCCTGAACCCCTGGTTCGCGGCCGCCCTGGCGGCGGTCGTCGTACCGGCGCTGCTCATTCTGTATTTCCTGAAGTTGCGGCGGCGCGAACAACTCGTGCCGTCGACGCTGCTCTGGAAGCGGGCCGTTCAGGACCTCCAGGTCAACGCACCGTTCCAGCGTCTGCGGCGCAACCTGCTCCTGCTGCTTCAGCTCCTCATCCTGATCGCCGCGATTCTGGCCCTCGCGCGTCCCATCGTCCAGAGCAGTGTTACCGACGCCGACCGCGTCGTGCTGCTGCTCGATCGTTCGGCCTCCATGCAGGCCCGCGAGGGTGACCGCACGCGGCTCGACGAAGCCAAGGAGCAGGCCACACGTCTGGTCCGCACCTTCAACCGCCGCGCCCAGGGCTGGCGCTCGTTCTTCACGTTCGGTGGCGCCGAAGCCCGCACGCAGGTCATGCTGATCGCCTTCTCCGACCGCGCCACCATCCTCTCGCCGTTCACCACCAACACCGCCGACCTCGCCGACGTGATCGAGCGCCTCGAGCCCACCGACGGCCGCACCGACCTGCGCGAGGCCATTGGCTTGGCCGAGGCGTACCTCTCGCCACCCACCCGTTCGACCGACCAGACGCCCGTCAGCGCGGAGTCGCCCCCGCGGCTGGTGCTGATCTCAGACGGCCGAATCCCGGACCTCGCGCGCACCAGCGTTCGCGGTGGGACGCTCGAGCTGCTCCGGGTCGGACGGGCGGAGGATAACGTCGGGATCACCGTCCTGCGAACTCAACGCAACTACGAGCAACCGGAACGCGTCGAAGTCTTTCTGACGGTCGAGAACTTTGGGCCCGATCCGGTCAGCACCGACATCACGCTCCACGTGGATGGCAAGCTCCGGGCGGTTGAGGCGCTCGAACTGACCGCCCGGCCGCCCGAGTGGCCACCGCCCGGCGCCCGGTCCGAGGAAGCCGAAAGCGCGCCTGCGGGAGGTAACCACATCCGCGCCCTCAGCTTTCCCGTGCTGCTCGATCGGGCGGCCGTGGTCGAGGCCCGACTCTCGCGGCCGGACGCCCTGGGTGTGGACAATACCGCGACCGCGGTTGTGCCGGCGCCGCGCCGGCAACGGGTGCTGGTGGTGACCGACGGTCAGTTTCCCTTCCTGGACAGCGTGATCCGAGGGTTGCCGCTACAGGAATTCCCGTTTGTCACGCCCGCTCAGTACGAGGCGGGCGAGGGTGGCCCGTATGAATCCGACGGCCAGAGCACGTACGACGTGGTGATCTTCGACAAGTACGTTCCAACGGAGCTGCCGGCGGGGAACTACCTGTTTTTGGGGGCGATCCCGCGGGACGTGGGCATCGAGGACACGGGCGAGACGGCCATCCATCACCCGTTGATCTGGTGGGACGAGACGCACCCGATCCTGCGGTACGTCTCGCTCGACTTCGTTTACGTGGCCGAAAGCCGGCTCGTGAAGGTGCCGCCGAGCGCCGAGACACTGGTTGAGGGGCCGCGTGGGCCGGTGCTATTCCGTTACGCGACCAAGGGGCGGCAGTATCTCGTGCTGACATTTCCGGTCGAGGCCAGCACCTGGTGGAGCAAACTGAGCTTCGGCGTCTTCATCTATAACGCGATCCGGTACCTCGGGGGGGGCGAGAGCGAGGACGGCGGGAGACCGATCCGGCCGGGCGAGCCGCTGCGGATCCCGTTTCCGCCCGACAAGGAGCGGCTGCAACTGGTGCGGCCCGATAAGTCGCGGGTTTCAGTGCGGGCGGACGCCTACGGCGTTGCGTACTACGACGGGACGGAGCGGGTCGGGCTCTACGAGGTAGAGGACGGCCTGCCTGGCCGAAGCCGGTTCGCGGTAAACCTCGAAGACGCTTGGGAGAGCGACATCCGGGTACCCGAGAAGCCGCCGGAAGGCGGCCCGGGTGCGGCCATCCGCGAGCTGGCGGCGATCCGGACGGCGACCCCCGAGGTGTGGCGGTGGTTCGTCGGCGGTGCCCTGCTGATTCTGCTCATCGAGTGGTGGGTTTACAACCGCCGGGTGATGCTGTAGCGGTCGCCGTGGCGGGTGCGCTGCTAAAATCGGCCGCGAGGAGCATTCATGAAGATTGAGGACCTGAAGCCCGGTCAGCGCGTCCGTGTGACACAGGCGATTGACCGCCGCGACGGCGACTGGCAACTGTCCGTCGAGGGGGTTCTCCAGGCCGTCGAGATTGAGAAGACGGGGAGTTGGTATGCCCACGGCCCCGAGAGCCGGTACTGGCTCCAGCGGCTTCGGCTGGTCAAACCGGACGGTGAACGAACGACGCTCACAGTCGATCCCCACACGCGTGTCGAGGTCCTCGGCTGACGGGGTTTCAGCCCGCGGATCCGGGGGTGAATACGGGGCGGCGTCGATCTGGTCTCCCGCGATCATGGGGGGACGGTGATCGCCGCACACGTGCGGGGCCGATCCGCCCGTTGCAAAAGGGCGTCGAAAAATGGCGACAAGCACTGCGGAAGTGGCTGTTGGCGCTACCGGGATGCGGGCTTGAAGCGAAGCCGGCGCCCTTATTCAACGGGCTGCTATCCGGGTGCTGAGGTGCGCGTCCGGGATAGCGGGCGACACGGGGGAGGCCGGTGGCGTCCGAGCGAGAATTCGACGGCTCTTAATGCTCTCGCGGCAGCGCGACCGATACAGACAAGGGCACGACCGCTCGCGGCGGGCGAGGTCGCGGCCGGCGTGCCGCCCAAGCCGGTGGAGATGCCGATGGACCCCCGTGCCGCGCTGTCGTGCCCCCCGTCAGCCCGGCCGGCTCCCCGTACGCGTCCCCAGCGGGCCGAACGCCGCACGCCATTCCGCGTCCCGTGCCGCATCCGGCTGATCGACGCGGCAACGGGCGAGGTACGGACCGTGCTCGGCGAAACGCTCAACCTGTCACGGAACGGGCTGGCGCTGCAACTGGCGGCGGACGTCGCGCCGGGGACTTGGGTCGAGACGCTCGTGCCGCACCCGCACGGCGAGCCGCTGTTCCTGTGCGGAACGGTCGTACACTCACGGCGGACGCTGGCGTCGGGCTATGAGATCGGTGTGGAGACCCGTCAGCCGCAGACGTACGTGTAGCCGCGGCCGGCGGGAGCCGACTACCTCGTCAGGAAGCGAGACAGCCGCCACGACACCGGTCGGGACCGGGACGTTCATTCGCCTGGTCGAGCTTGGTGTCTTGGCGGCTGCGCCTTCGTACTGCCGCATTGGGGACGCGAACAGCCCGCCGAACAAGGGACAGGCACTCCGGGAGGGGCTGTGGGCGTCACCGTGATGGTGGGTTGGCGCGGGGCCGGCCTCCTTCTTCAACGGGCTGCTAAGAACCCGTCAGCAGCGCCACGAATGGGTTGATGTCGCCGAAGTCCACCTGACCGTCGTCGTTCACGTCGCCGTTGGCCGGGTTGCAGTCGGGGTACGCCGTCTCCCAGGCCGCCGGGTTGCTCAGCAGGAGCACGAACGCGTTGATGTCGGGGAAGCCGACGTCGCCGTCGCAGTTGGCGTCGCCGACGATCCGCGGCGTCACGACGCCCCAGATCTGCACGTCGTCGATGTTCCAGCCCGGGTAGGTCACCGACGTGTCCGTCGGGCCCATCACCCAGCGGATGTACACCGTCGGCTGGTGGTCGGCGACCGCGGCGATGCTGTAGCTGACGGCCGTCCAGCTCACCTCGTTGTACCCCGCGTTGTTGTTGTCCCAGACGGTTGTCCAATTGCTGCCGTCGCTCGACACCCGGACGAGCGCATCATCCGAGGCCTCGACGCCCAGCCGCCGCTGGAAACGCAGCTCGGCGTTGCCGACATCGCTGCAATCGATCGCGGTCGTGGTGAGATTGCGGGCCGGCATGTTGTTCGTGTAATCGCCGTTGAGGTTGTAGCCGTACACATTCAGGCCGGTGTAGCCGCTGTTCGGATCGCGGGCGTGGCTGCCGCCGCCGGTCGGCTGACCGAAGGCCCACGCGCCCTCGACCGTCCAGCCCGGGTTGGTGTCGAGCGGGAACGAATAGACCAGTTGCGGCGCGGCCACCACGCTGACGGTGATCGTCGCCGTGTTCGAGTCGCCGCCCTGCGGGGGGGTGCCGCCGTCGTTGGCCACGAACTGGAAGCTGTCGGTGCCTGCGTAGTAGAAGCTGGGCGTGTACTGCACGACGTTGCCGCCCCCGACCAGCGTATAGGGCACGCTGCCGATCGCGCCGGCGGCCGGGTCGGCCAGCATGCCGTGCTGCGGCAGGCTGGTGATCACGAAGCTCAGGTCGCCCGGCGGATTCGGCAGCCCGTCGTCGATCGCGACCAGCACGACCGCAACCGGGACGCCCGGAGCCGTCGAGGCCGTGCCGTTCGACGCGGTCGGCGGCGTCGGCTCGCACGGCCCCATATTGGACAGGTCGGTGGGGGAGAATTCGGCCGGGACGCCGCCGCCGGCCGAAAGGCCCGCCAGGCCGTCGCTGATGCCGATCGCCAGGTAGTTCAGCGTGATCTGGCCGTCGTAGAACATTTCGATCTGAAACGTGTTCGTGATGCTTGTGCCGTAATGCGGGACGTTGAGCCAGGTGACGGCCACGCGGTCGCCCAACTGCTTCCAGCTTACGGTCCCGCCGGCAGCGGGATTCAGGTCGTCGAACAGACCTGAGATGCGTGGCTGGTTGAAGTGGTTGGCGTAGCTTTCGACGGTCGCGGTGTCGCCACTGTTGAACGTGATGAAGCCGTTGCTGCCGACGTAGAAGCGGTTGTAGCTCACACCGTACAGCGGCACGGTCGCGCCGCCGCCCAGGTTCACGGTCGCAAAGCTGTCATCGGTCAGCGTCAGGGTCGTGCCGCCGGCCGGGTCGGTCGGCAGGGCGGTGATCCCCTCGACGCAGCCGTCGTAGAAGTCGATCGAGCCGTTCGGGGTGAAAACCAGGCTGAGGTTGTCGAGATCGTTGTTGGAGAACTGCTCCGTGAAGTAGTTGGGGATATCGGCCGTGGCGAAGGCGTAGCAGGCGCCGCCGTTGTTGTCGGTGGCGACGTTGCCGGCCTGGTCCTCGGCCTCGACCGCGAAGTAGTAGCCGGTGTTCTCGTTCAGGCCGGTCACGTTGACGACCGGCGTCGTGCTGTACGAGCTCACGTCGGCCGTGCCGGTGAGTGAGCCGCAGCTCAGACCGTAGAGCACGCGGCCCCGCACGGGCTCGGTGGCGTTGAAGGTGATCTGGGCCTCGTGCGGGCCGACGCTGAGGACCTGTACGCCGGAGATGCCGGGCGGGGTGCAGTCGACCGGGGCCGTCGCGACCACCGGTACGTTGGTCCCGCCTTGTCCGTCATCCGCGTCCGTGTAGGTCACGGTAATCGTGTCGCCCGGTGCGACCAGCAGCACGCCGGGGGCGTTGATCGTGCTGACCGCAATCGAGCCCAGAAGCACGCTCGTATTCGGGCCGCTCTCGGTGAGCGTCACGGTCTCACCGGCCGGCTCCGAGCTGGAGGCGACGAGCACGGGTACTGTTTCGACGGCGTTGGGGTCGGCGTTCAGATCGCAGTCGACGACTTCGATCGCGATCGTGCTCTCGCAGGCATAGGCGGCGCGGTCGAGTTCGACCGTGCCGGCGCTGTCACACTTCGGATCGCCGAGGCGCACGTAGTAGACGTCCTGCTCACCGTTCAGCGTGGTGGCAAAGGCCAAATCGGCGCCGCGTTCGTCGGAAACCATGTGGTAGTAGTCGCCGATCTTGGACTGCTGCGGCCAGCCGACCAGCGGGTTCCAGACCGGCGTGATCTGCTCCTCGTTCGACCAGGTGAAGCCGCCGTCCGTCGAGTAGCGGTAGAACGTGGCCGAGTTCGTCCCGCCGGGATTCAGCCGCGTGTCGTTCCAGACGACGTCGATGCGTCCGTCGGGCGAGACCGACATCGTGCCGAACCACTGGTAATTGCTGGTGCTCGTGTCGCCGTTCACCTTGAGCGGCGCGCTCCAGGTCTGACCGTTGTCGGTGCTACGCGAGAACATCACGTCCAGCGGATCGGCGCCGCTCGGGTCGACCGAGGCCAGCAGGTAGACCCAGCCCGGGCGCGAGGGATCGACGGCGATCCAGGCCTGTCCGGCCAGACCGTCCGGGTTGATCGGCAGGCCGTACTGAAGCGTGCCGTTGAGGTTCACCGTGGTGTTGAACTGCCAGGCGTGGGGCGAGCCGGGGTTCTTCAGGGTGGTGGAGCGGGCGACGAGGAAGCCGTCGCCGCAGACGAAGACCGTGCCGTCCGGCGCGATCGAGAACGTGCCCCAATACGGCGACCCCGGGATCGTGCTGCACGGCTCGTAGCTGTCGCCGCCGTTCGTGGAGCGCGTGAATTGGCCGCTACAGATGCTGTAGAACTCGTTCCAGTACGCGTAGATGTTGCCGCTGCCCACCCCGTCGGTCGTGTCGATCGCCATCCACTGCTTGTCGCCGCCCTGGGCGAACACGCCCGGCTGCTGCCAGGTCACGCCGCCGTCCCACGAGCGGTGCACGAAGCACTGGAACCCGCCCTCGTTCGTCAGCGAGTTGTAGTAGAACACACCGTCGCGATCCACAGCCAGCACCGGGTCCGAGCGGAAGTGCCCCGGCTCGATCTTGCCCGGGAACGTCCAGCTCTGCCCGCCGTCCGTCGAATAGCCCCAGCCCGCCTGCCGGAAATTGCTGTTGATCGTGTCGAACTGCCGCCAGCCGATCACGATCCGCAGCGGGTTCGTCGGATCGACCGCGATCGTCGGCTCGTTGGCCGCGTCGTTCAGGATGTTCTGCCCGTTCGCGTCCACGTTGACTTGCGTCACGACGTAGCGCCCCGTCCGGTAACGCCCGGGGGGCGAGGTCCGCTGAAGCGCACGCGGGACCGGAGTGTAGGGCTGGTCGAGCACTTCGAGGTGTCCGAAGCCGGGTGGCCGGATGGCGCCCTTCGGTGGGGTAACCGCGGGTTCAGCCGTGCTCTGAGCGGGGGTCGAATCGGCCGCGACGATGAGGGCGACGACCAGTACGGACAACAGAAGCATGCGGAGGCTCATGCCTTCCCTCCAGGAAAAGGACAGCAACTGCGATTCACAGGGCGCGGATTTGACCACTGACCGACCCATCCCAGTGCAGGCCGGCCGGCCCGCTGTCGGTCGGTACGCGATGGCTCCATCGTATCCGAAACGGCCGTTGGCGGCAATTCGACATAGGGGGACCTGCCGGACGGCGCACAGGCTGCGCGGACGCAGGGGTATCGGGTTCCGGCCCGGCTGCTGGGCGGCCTGGACCAGCGGCTCGGTGTGAGGGTCAGGGCGCCTTATCGGACGTCGGCTGCGACGTGCTGCGGGCGTCGAACATGTGCTGCGACCGCAGTTCACCCTTGCTGTTCCACGTCCGCCAGAGTCCAACCGGCCGATCGTCCAGGAAATGCTCCTGCTTCCGGAGCAGGCCGCGCTCGTCCCAGACCCACCGCGGCCCCTGCCGAAGTCCTAGGCAGAAGTGCTCTTCGGTCGCCGGCCGGCCGTTGGGATGCCAGCGCCGATGCAGGCCGTCGACCTTGCCCTGGACGTAGCGGCCCTCGTACTCCTTGCGGCCGTTCGCGTACCAGCTTTGGTAGAGGCCGTGCTCGACGACCGAGCCGTCGGGCTGTCGCAGGACCTCGCGGCGGACGCGGGGGCGGCCGTCGGGCCAGAGCTCCTCGACGACCTCCGGGACGAGCGCGTCTGCGGGGGCGGTGGTTGTCGCGGGCGGCGGGGCCTGCACCGGAGTCCGGTTCTGGGCGGTCGGGTACGTAACCAGAATTGCAGGCATCAGCGTGGCCAAGCGGGCGGCGACGGGTCGAATGCGGATCATCGGGAACTCCTGCCGTGCGGGGCGATTCTGGTTCCGGACGCCTCGGTGAACAAGAGGTCGCGGCCGACGTGGCGCGTGGCCGCAGCCAGGGCCGAGACGGCAGTGGCGCACGCGGGGGGCGTGGAGGGCGCGCTCTGCACGGCTGGGGCGGGGCACGGGCCGCTACGTCAGACGGTGTGGGCCGGCTGCGGCAGGCCGTCCTTGATTTTCTGGTGGGTGACGTTGTCGCCGCTGGTGCTGAACAGGAGCATGTCGTCCTTGATGCGGGCCTGGAGGTGGACGGGGCGTTTCCAGATCTTGTGCAGGTTGAGCAGACACTCGCCGGCGTACTTGATGTCGATGTCGACGCCGATGTGCTTGTGGGCGAGGTAGAGCTCGCCGCGGTTGGCGTAATTGCCGTCGACCACGTAGATATAGGGCTGACCGTGGTTGGTGAGCGTGAAGAGCAGGGTCTGCTTGATCTGGTCGAAGTCGCGGTTGACGACGACCATGCGGCCGGTGGCGGGGTCGCGGCGGTAGTGGTAGAGCTGCCAGCGGTCGACGAACTCGGGGGTGAGGAACTCGTCGATGAAGGTGACGTCGTTGTGGATGCGGCGGACCTCGAAGACTTTTTCGAGGCCCTTCATGAGGTGGGTGTCCCAGGTGCGGCGGCGCTCGATCGAGTCGCACTCGTCGTAGTCCTTGCCGAAGCGGCCCTTGTTCCAACGTTCCTCGATGTCGCGAAAGAGCTCGACGCCGACCTTGTAGGGGTTGAGGCGGCCGGGGCCGCTGGCGAGGGTTCCGGAGTGGTGGTCGCAGTAGGTGATGAGCTCGTCGGCGCGGAGGTGGTAGCGGGTCATCATGCGTGAGTGCCAGAAGGTGGCCCAGCCCTCATTCATGATCTTGGTCTGGCCCTGCGGGGCGAAGTAGTACGCCTCGGCGCGGACGATGTCGAGGATGTCGGCCTGCCAGTCCTCGAGCGGAGCGTGCCGCAGGAGGAAGCCGAGGACGTCGCGCTGGGGCGTGGCGGGGAACGCCCGGCGGGCGGCCTGCTCGGCTTTCTCGGCCTGCTCGCGCTCGGCGCGCAGGCGGTCGGGCGGGTTGATGAAGCGCTCCATGTAGGGCTTGGCGGGGTAGCGAACGGCCCGCTCGACCTGGTCGCGGAGGGTCGGGCGCTGCGGACGGCGCGGCTCCTCGCGGGCGATGAAAGGCGAGTGGGGGTCGATCAGATTCTCGAGCGAGAGGCACACGTCCAGAAAGCGCTCGACCGTCTCGAAGCCCTCGCGGTCGATGTGGCGGTGGACGCGGGTGGCGTTGTTGGCCATCCCGTCCATCATTTTGCGGTTGGTCTTGGAGAACCAGATGTTGTTCTTGAAGAAGTCGCAGTGGGCATAGACGTGGGCCATGACGGTCTTCTGGTCCACGAACTCGTTGTCGGCCAGGAGGTAGGCGTAGCACGGGTCGTTGTTGATGACCATCTCGTAGATGCGGCCCAGGCCGTAGCGGTGCTGCTTGCGGAGCCGCTCGTATTCCATCCCGAAGCGCCAGTGCGGATAGCGCTGCGGGAACCCGCCGTACGCGGCGATCTGGTTGATCTGCTCGAAGTCGACCAGCTCGAAGATCGTGTCGAAGAAATCCAGCCCCTGCTCACGGGCGACCCGCTCGATAATCTGTCGTTGCCGCTCGAGCTCGGCCGGGAACGGTCTGAGCACTTTCGTCTCCGCTGCCTGCTGCCGTGAGATTCTATCGGCCGCCGCCGACCTTGTCCCCCGGGCCGCCCGGGGCGGGGCGTTTACGGGCCGGGTGGCAGGCGATACAGTCTCGGGCGGTGCGGGGTGATCGCGGAGTTTGCGCCATGAGCGAGCCGGGTGCGAGCCCATCCGCCAGTCCGGGCGACTCTGCGACGGGCGGGCCGCCCGCCGCGCGGCGCCGGAAGGGGCCGCCCGCGTGGGGGGTGGCGCTGGTGCTGGCGCTGCTGGCGGTGTTGCTGTTCGTCAACCAGCAGATCAGCACCGGCGGGCGGCCGGTGGCGTGGATCGAAGGCGATCTGGAGGCGGCGCTGCGGCAGGCGAAGGAGCGCAAGCAGCGGGTGTTCCTGTACATCTATGCCCCCGACGATCCGGTCCACCAACGGAACGAACGGCAGGTGTTCACGCAGCGCTGGGCGCGCGAGCCGCTCGAGTCGGCAATTTGTTGCCGCATCGCGAACCGGCCCGGCGACGTCAACGGACTGCGGTACGGTTTCGAGGGCAAGCCGCTGTTTCTGCTGCTCGACTCCGACGGCAATCCGGTGAGCCGCATTTCCGGGGCGCTCGACGAGCTGCAATTCCGTACGCACATCGGCGGACCCGTGCTGGAATACGCGAAGAAGAAACACTGACCATGCAACGTGCCGCGCCGCGTTCGGGGCTGCCGCCACGCTTCGCGCTCCGCCGCCGAGCTGCCTGGACGGGGGTCGCCGCGGGGCTGGCCGCCCTGACGCTCTACGCCGTCACCGGTGCGCGCGGCGCGGAATGGCAGGATTCCGGGATTCATCAGTACCGGATTCTGACCGGGCGGCTGGAGCATCCCGCGGGCCTGGCCCTCGTCCACCCGCTGCACTACTGGTTGGGCCGGATGGCGCTCGCGGTGCCGGTGGGGGACCCGCTGCACCGCCTGAATCTGCTGTCGGGGGTGGCCGGGGCGGTAGGCGTGGGTGTGCTTGCGGGTCTGGTGACGCGGCTGACGGTCCGCGCTTCGGCCGGCCTCTTCGCGGGCGCCACGCTGGCCGTGGCGCACTCGTACTGGCAGATGTCGGCCATCACCGAGACATATACCGTCGCGGCGGCGCTGCTGACAATCGAGTGGGCGCTGCTGGCGGCGTACGTTCGCACGACGCGGCTGCGTTGGCTCGTTGCGGTGTTCGCGGTGAACGGATTGCACACGGCTGACCACCTGTTGGGGCTGTTGTCGCTGGCGACGTACGGAGTGCTGCTGATCGAGGGGGTCGTTCGGCGGCGCGTGCCGCCGGGGTGGGTGGCGGCCTGTGCGGTCGCGTGGATGGCCGGCGCAGCGCCGTACTGGGTGCTGGTCGTGCAGGCGGGCGCGGCGAGCGGGGAGTGGGTCGCGACGATGCGCTCGGCGCTGTTCGGTGGCGGGACCGGCAGCCCGGGTTGGGAAGCGGCGGTGCTGAATGTTCATCCGACCGGTCGGCAACTGCTGATGGCGCTGCTGGCGCTGGGGTACTGCTTCCCATCGGCGGCGCTGCCCCTCGGGGTGTACGGGCTGATGCGGCGGGTGACAAGCCGGCGGCGCCTGTGGCGGCGGGTGCTGCGGGCGCAGACGGTCATCATCGTCGTATTCGTGGCGCGGTATTCGATCAAGGACGTGTATACATACTTCGTACCGGTCTGCGCGGTGGTGGCGCTGTGGGTGGGGATCGGTGCGGGGGCACTGCTGCGACCGCGTCAACGCCGCAGCGCATCGTCCCCGCCGATCCGAGGCCGAAGCGCAGGCGCGGGACAAGGCCGCAGGCTCGGACCAGGGAACAGGGAACCGGGAACCGGGAACCGGGGGCCGCGGCCAGCTCTGGTGCTCGCGGTCCTCTTGTTGAACGTCGCGCTGCCGCCGGCGATGTACGCGGCGTTTCCGCGGCTGGCGGAGGCACGCGGCTGGCTGCGCGGGCAGATGCGGGACGTGCCGTTGCGGAACGAGTACGACTACCTCCTCCAACCGTGGCGGGCCGGGGCGAACTCGCCGCGTGCGCTGGCGGCGGCGGCGTTCGACGCCGCGGGCGACGACGGCTGGGTCCTGGCCGACTCGACCACCGCGTTCGCCATCGCGCTGCTGCGGCCGGAGCCGGCCGGTGGTCAGGACCGCGGCCGCCGCGCAACGGACGGCCCGCGCGTTTTCTGGCTGCGGCACGACCTGACACGGCCGGATTGGCCGGTGCTGAGCGACGAAGAGCTGCTCGGACACGCGGCGCGCGGCGGAAGGATCATCGCGATTCCGGCGCGCGAGATCGAGGCCCAGGTACCCGAGGGGCTCGTGCTGCTGCGAGACCCGCCCCTCTGGCGCGTCACGTTGCCCGGGGGTCCATGACGTCGGACGTGAGCCGCAGGCATCATGCACCGCCGACACGGCGGTGACACACGGGCGGCGCGTCGAGGGCGTACCCCGAGTCACCCTTTCAGCCGGCGGACCTCCTGTGTGATGGCCGGGACGATCTTGAACAGGTCGCCGACGATGCCGTAGTCCGCGATCTTGAAGATCGGGGCTTCCTTGTCGCTGTTGATCGCGACGATGACTTTGCTGCCGCGCATGCCGGCCAGGTGCTGGATCGCGCCGCTGATGCCGCAGGCGATGTACAGCCGCGGCGTGACCGTCTTGCCCGTCAGACCCACCTGCCGGCTGTGCGGCTGGAGTCCGGCGTCACATGCGGCCCGCGACGCCCCCACCGCCGCGTCCAGCTCTTTCGCCAGGTCGAACAGGAGCTGGAAGTTCTCGGCCGTCTTCAGCGACCGCCCGCCGGACACGATGATGTCGGCCTCGGTCACATCCTTGATCTCGCCGCCGCTGCGGGCCACCTCGCGGACGTGGATCCGCTCGTCGCCCGCTGCCGCGGAATGCGGTAGCGCCTCGCGCGGCGCGCCGCCCGCGCCGGCCGGCGGCGCCGCGAACGCGTTCGGCCGCACCGTGACCAGCGCCGGCCGGTCCTTCGGGAAGCTCACGCGGCAGAACGCCTTGCCGTTGTACACCGGGCGGCGGACCTCGAGCCCGCCGTCGGCCGCGATGCCCAGCTCGATCACGTCATTCGCCAACGCCGCCTGCGTCCGCACGGCGACGCGCGGCGCGAGGTCGCGCCCCATGAACGTGGCCGGCAGCAGCACGACCCGCGGCTGCACCTTCGCCACCACCGCGGCCAGGGCCGTGCGGTAGCACGTGGCCGAGTAGTTCCGCAGCGTCGGGTCGCTGACCGTGACGATCGCCTGCACCCCGGCCTTGTCGATCGCGTCGGTGGCGGCCGCGATCTCGGACCCGATCACGCACGCGACGACCCGTCCGCCGGTCTGGGCCGCGAGGTCCTTGGCCGGCGTGACGATCTGAAGCGCGGCGGGATGGAGCTTGTCGTTGCGCTGTTCGGCGAAGACGAGGATGTCATTGGACATGCGTAGCTCTCAGATTTCAGCTCTCAGCTCTCGGCCGGACGGAGTTCTGTAATCGGTGCCGGTGCCGAATTCGGGGCGGGGTTTTCGTTGGTCGCCTCGGCCACCTCCTCGGAATGAAAGGTGCGGCAATGTTTCCCACGAGGGCGCGCGAACACCGAAGCGGCTCCCGGCTAGACGACTTTGGCCTCTTCCCGCAGCAGGCGGACCAGCTCCTTCGCGGCCTGCTCGGGCTCGCCGGGGACGAGCTTGCCCGGCGGGCGCTGCGGCGGCGGCTGGAACGTGTGCATCCGCGTGCCGCCGAGGCCGGCCGTCAGGTCGGCGAAACCCGGTACGTCGGCCGCCTTGAGCAGCTTGATGGGCTTCTTTTTGGCCTTCATCAGGTTCGGCAGCGACGGATAGCGCATCTCGCACAGCCCCTTGTCGGTCGTGACCAGCGCCGGCAACGGCACTTCCACCACCTCCTCGGCACCCTCGATCCGGCGGTGGGCGACGAACGAGCGGCCGTCGTCGGCCAGCTCGAACTTCACCGTCGCACCCACGTGCGGCAGGTCGAGCAGCTCGGCCAGGGCCGGGCCGAGCTGGCCGCTGTCGAGGTCGATTTCCTGTTTGCCGGTGAAGATCAGCTCGAAGCCGAGCGGCTTCACGACCGCGGCGATGACGGCCGCGAGCTGGAGCTCGTCGAGCGCGTTGAAAGCGTCGTCCTGGAGGTGAATGCCTTCGTCGGCGCCAACGGCCAGGGCGGTCCGCAGGGCCTCCGCGGCCGCGGCCGGCCCAACCACGAGCGCGGTGAGGTTCTCGACGTCCTTGCGCTTCTCGCGGAGCTGGACGGCTTGCTCGATGGCGAACTCGTCGAAGGGGTTGACGACCATCTTCACGCCGGCCCGGTCGATATCCTGGCCGTCGGGCCGGATGCGAATGGTGGTGGTCGAGTCGGGCACCTGCCGGATGACGACGAGGACCTTCATGCTGGCTCCCAGTGTTGCACGCTGGCGGACTGGCGGATCCGAGCAAAGATGATAGCGGGACGGGGGCGGGGGGCCAAGGGGGATGCCCGGCCGAGGGGCGACCAGGAGCGAGCGGTCGTGGTGCGGCGTGGTCGGTCTCCGCCGCCCTACGGTCGCGGTTCGAACCGGAGTGACTTACAATTCTGAACTCATGAGGATCCGCGAACTGCTCACCACCGGCCGGCCGAGCTTCTCGTTCGAGTTCTTCCCGCCGCGGGACGAGCCGGGTTTTGCGCAGTTGCGTGAGTCGCTGGCCTCGCTCCGCGAGCTTCAGCCGACGTACGTTTCGGTCACCTACGGGGCCGGCGGCAGCACGCGACAGCGGACGATCGAACTGGTCGCGCAGCTCCGCCGGGATTACGGGATCGAGGCCATGGCGCACCTGACGTGCGTGGGGGCGTCGCGCTCCGAGCTGATGAGCGTGCTCGAGCGTCTGGCCGAGGCCGGCATCGAGAACGTGCTGGCGCTGCGCGGTGACCCGCCCGAGGGCAGGAGGCCGTTTGAGCCGCATCCGGAGGGCTTCCGCTACGCAAGCGAGCTGGCGGCGTTCGCCCGCAAGTACTTCAACTTCTGTCTCGGCGGGGCGTGCTACCCGGAGGGCCACATCGACGCCCCCAGCCCACAGGCCGACCTGGAGAACCTCCAGAAGAAGGTCGCCGCCGGGTGCGAATTCCTGATCACGCAGCTCTTCTTCGATAACCAGAAGTATTTCGACTTCGTGGCCCGGGTGCGGGCGGCCGGGATCGGTGTGCCGATCATCCCCGGCATCATGCCAATCACGAACGTCAGCCAGATTGAGCGATTCACGAAGATGTGTGGGGCGACGATCCCCGAGCCGCTGCTGGGCGAGCTGCGCCGGCTCCAGGACGATCATCACGCCGTGCTGTCGCTGGGAGTGGCGCACGCGACGGCCCAGTGCCTCGAGCTGCTGCACCGCGGAGCACCCGGAATCCACTTCTATACGCTCAACCGGTCGCCGGCCACGCGGACGATCCTGACCGCGATCCGCACGGTCTATCCGCCGGCCCGCCAGCCGGCGGGGAGCGTGTGAATTCGACCCCGCGTTTTGCGCGCCGGGCGTGATTCGTCCCCGACTTCGGGGCGCGGGCCTCTGGTTGCTCGATGACGGAGCGCGGGGCGGAGTGGAAAGGGGCCCCCCGGTACCGCGGGGGAAGCGGGAAGGCGGGGGAGAGGCGAGCTGCTTGTCGCCCGACCGCCCCACGTCGCCGTCTCTTGGCACACCGGGGACGATGTGGTATCTTGTCCGGAATGCCTTACCTCCGGGTGGACAAGTGGATGCGCGTCGGTGCCGGACTGGGCCTCGGGCTGCTGCTCGCGGCGCAGGGGAAGGTCTGGCCGTGGCTTCTCGTCCCGCTCGAAAGGTGCGACCCGGAGTTCGTGGGCCCTCCGGCCGAGGCTGTGGCGAATGAAGGCAGCGCCTCACGGCCGCACGACGAGCGGCCGGCCGATAAGCGGCGGAAGGGGCTGCCGCTCCTGTTGCCCGACAACGCCCCAGCACCGCGCTGGCCGGTGCATAGCCTGGCGCGCCGCGCAGGCGGGGCGCGTGATGGGGTGGTTAGTTGCGGCCCGCGGCGGCCCTCGATGGGGCGCGGCGACGGGCTGATTGTTGCCGCGGACCCTCTGGCTTGGCACGCGCTGCTTGATCCGCTCGAACGAGTCTGGACTGCCCGGCCAGCGGCCGGACGCGTGCCGCCCGGTGACCCGGCCGTTCGATTCTGTATCCGTCCCACCGGTCCCCCCGGCGCATAGGCCGCAAGGCCGCCGCGGCGGATGAAGAGGCCGGCCGGCCGTCGCACCTGGGCGGCCGCACGTCGGGCCGTGAATTCGAACAAGAGACGAAAACGGAGCCGGAGGGCAGCCGGCCCGGTGGTCGCAGCGCCGTGCCGTGAGCCCGTAGCAACGGAACAGAGAGGATCGAACCCATGGAAAAGAACGTCGGGACGCGTTGGTTGGTGATTGGCATCGTGCTGCTGGCCGGCTTCGCGTTGTTGTGGCCTCCGCAAAAGAGGCTGCGGGCGGGGCTGGATATCGCCGGTGGCACGTCGATGATTTTCGAGATCGACACGACCGCAGCGGGTGGGGACGTGAACCTGGCCGAGCGGGTGAAGACGTTGCTGCAACGGCGTGTGGATCCGTCGGGGATTTACAACCTGACGTGGCGTGTTCACGGGCGCAACCGTATCGAGGTGCAGATGCCGCTTCCGCCGAAGGAGGCGACGCAGCGGCGGCAGGCGTACGCGGACGCGCTGAAAGACCTGTACGACCAGGAGTTGCGGCGCGGGGCGGTGGAGATCGCGGTCCGCGCGCGCGGTGAGGAGCGCGAGGCGGCCCTGCGGCGGCTTGCGGAGGGGCGGCGCGAGTCGGCCCTGGCGGCGATCGCGGCGGACGACCCGCAGGCGCAGGCGAAGCGTGACGCGATCGAGCGGATCGTGTCCGAGCGGCACCAACTGTTGCGGGCGGCGGCGGCGCAGTGGGACGCGCTGCAAGTGGTGGAGGCGAAGGTGGCGGAGCAGGCGGCGTCGCAGCCGACCCCCGAGACGGCCCCGGCGGCCGATGCGCTGAAGCAGGAGCTGCGGGACGCGCAGGAGCTGTACGAGGACGCAGTGCAGGAGGTGCTGGCGACGAACCTGAACCGCCGGCGGTTCGAGGAGATCATCGAACTGGACCGGAACTCGCCGGTGCGCAAGAAGAGCCTGCCGGAGATCGTCCTGAAGCATGCCGATCTGCACGACAAGATCGCGGCGGCGCTGGCGACTTATGACGTATGGCGGCAGGGCAAGCAGTTCCTGGACAGTCCAGCGGACCTGAAGCGTCTGTTGCGCGGGGCGGGCAAGCTGGAGTTCCGGATTCTGGCGACGCCGGACCGGACCAATCCGGGGAAGTATGACCGCTATCGCCGGCAATTGCAGGAGAACCAGCCGCGTCGGCCGCAGGACGACCTGGGGTGGTTCCGGATCGACAATCCGCTGCAATTCTTCAACTACGAGTCGCCGGCGGACCTGGAGACGCGTCCGCCGGAGCAGAGCGAGTCGTACGTGGTTGAAAAGTTTGACAACCACTATTGGGTGTTGGCGAAGATGGACCCGCGGGACGGGCTCCTGAAGGACGTGAAAGGTCAGCGTGACTGGCGGCTCCAGCGGGCGATGCAGGATCGGGACCAGCGTGGGCGGCCGAGCGTGGCGTTCGTGCTGGACGACGTGGGGGGGCAGATGTTCGCGACGCTGACGCGCAACAACATCGACAAGCCGCTGTGCATTCTGGTGGACGACGTGGCGTACTCGGCGCCGAACATCCGCAGCGAGATCCGTACGCACGGTGTGATCGAGGGTGATTTCTCGCAAGAGAAGATCTGGTACCTGGTGCAGACGATGGAGGGCGGGCAGCTACCGGCGCGGCTGAAGGAGACGCCGGTGTCGGAGCGGACGATCGGTTCGAGCCTGGGCGAGAAGAACCGCGACTACGCGGTGCGGGCGGGGATGATCGGGACCGTGGCCGTGCTTACCGTCATGCTGGGCTACTACTGGCTGTGCGGGGCGATCGCGAGCGTGGCGATGCTCATGAACGTCCTGCTGACGCTGGCGATGATGGCCATGCTGGGGGCTCGCATCACGCTGGACGGGATTGCGGGCCTGATCCTGGCGGTGGGCATGTCGGTGGACGCGAACGTGCTGATCTACGAGCGGATGCGGGAGGAGAAGCAGCGCGGCGCGTCGTTGCGGATGATGATCAAGAACGGGTACGAAAAGGCGTTCACGACCATCTTCGACTCGAACGTGACGACACTGCTGACCTGTCTGATCATCTACTACGTGGGCAGCGAGGAGGTGAAGGGCTTCGGGATGATGCTCGGGTGGGGTATCGCACTGAACATGTTCACGGCCGTGTTCGTCACGCGCTCGGTGTTCGCCGTGCTGCTGAAGTACAACGTGATCAAGGGCGTCGGCATGCTGAAACTGATCCGCGTGCCGAGCATCGACTGGTACAGCAAGAGCAAGTTTTTGATCCCGGTCTCGTTCCTGGTGGTGCTGACGGGCGTCGGGCTGCTGGCGCTGCGCGGCAGCGATATCCTGGACATCGAGTTCCGCGGCGGCGTCGCGGCCGAGTTCGAGCTCAAGCCGAGCGCGGCGGGGGTCAGCGACGTGGAGATCGGCCGGCGGCTCCAGCAGATCGGCCACGAGCTGGCCGCGGACGCCCGCAAGCTCGAGCAGGCGGCGGTGAGCGCCACCGCGGACGAGCCGGGCGTCTTCGTGGTGCAGGTGCCGGGCGTGGCGAGTGCGCGGCTGGCCGCAATGCTGACCGAGCCGCTCGAGGCGGAGAACCTGCTGCGGCGCGGGGGTGTGCGTGTCCGGCCGGGGAGCGACCAGCTCGGCCTGGCGGTGCAGGGCGAAGTGACGGCCGACGACCTGGCGGCCCGGATCCGGGGTCTGAGCGGGGCGTTGGCGAAATCGGCTGACGATCTCGCGACCGCGAGCGTGAACGCGGTGCTGGAGTCCGGCGGTGTGGCGGGTTCGGGACGGGTGTGGAACGTGACGACGACCGTCACGAACATGCGCATGGTCGAGCACGCGATCACCAGCGCGCTGGGCGACGAGATGCGGATCCAGCCGCAGGTGCAGTACGAGTTTCGTGGCCGCGGCGACCGCCCGTACCCGATCACCGACCGGCTGCTGTCGGGGGTGGTGCCGGGCGTGGGTTCGCCGGTCGAGGCCGACCTGACGGATTACCTGGGCGGGGCGGCCATGGTGTTCGAACGGCTCGACCCGCCGTTGCCGCTGCACGCCATCGAGGCCCGGATCAGCAGCATGTACTTCCAGCCGGATTTCAAGGACCAGACGCGGCGGGATTTCACGGTCATCGGACTGAACCCGGCTGACGGGCGGGCGGACGAGCAGGGCCGGCCGCTGTACAGCAGCGTGGTGGTGGCGACCGTCGACCCGGAGATCCGGTACAGCGCCGATCCCGAGACGTGGTGGACGGGCTTTGCGCAGCCGCAGCTCACGCTGGTGGAGCGGGCGCTGTCGACCGAGCAGACGCTGCGGAAGGTGATGCAGTTCAAGCCGCAGATCGCGGCCCGGTCGAGCCAGCAGGCGCTGATCGCGCTGCTGTTGTCGTGGGGCATGATCATCGGCTACGTGTGGATCCGGTTCGGGCGGGTCTCGTACGGCATCGGCGGCGTCGTGGCGCTGGTGCACGACGTGCTGGTGGCGCTGGCGTTCGTGGGCTTCTCGGGTTGGATCGCGCAGACCGCGTTCGGGCGGGCGCTGCTGGTCGAGGATTTCAAAATCAACATGCCGGTCATCGCGGCCCTGCTGACGATCATCGGCTTCTCGATCAACGACACGATCGTGATCTTCGACCGCATCCGCGAGATCCGCGGGCGGCTGGGAATCGTCACCCCGCAGATCATCAACAACGCGATCAACGAGTGCATGTCGCGGACGATCCTGACGACGTTCACCGTGCTGGTCGTGCTGGTGATTGCCTACATCTGGGGCGGCAGCAGCATCCGCGGCTTCAACTACTGCATGATTGTCGGCTCGCTCAGTGGTGTGTACTCGACGATCGTGATCGCCTCGCCCATGCTGCTGCTCGGCAAGTCCGTCCAGCGGCAGCCGGCCCTGGCACCGGCGACCGCGACCTGAGCCGGCTCGCAGGCGACGACTCGCGCGGCCCGGTCTGCGCACCCTCGCGGACCGGGCCGCGCGTGGGGGCTCGACTGTCGAGGCTCTCGTCGAGGGAATACCCGCACCCGCATGAAACGTTCCATGGTGCTCGCCCTCGCACCCATCCCGCCTATCGCACGCCCAACTCGTAATCGCGGCCGAATCTCCCGGGTCTGACTGTCGGATTCCGTGAAAGACGCCGGTCGGGGTGTCGCATCGCGGTAAAATGATCATGGAACCGGCCTGACGTCCGTGGTCCGCGGCCGACGAGTCTCAAAAGGAACACGGGCCGCCGGCCAGAGGCGGGAACCATATGCCGCGGTCGGCGGTCCAGTGTGCAGGAAGGCGCGGAGGCGGGCCTGGCCGCTGAGTAGACGCGATGCCGCGCCACGGATTCAAGTCCCCATCTGCGAGGGAGTACCGCGATGTCGTCTCGCTGGTTTGGAATCGGATCGCTGGCAGTTCTCGCAATTCTGGTCGGCGGTTGGACATGGTGGCCGTGGCAGGTCGCTTGTGTGCAGACGCCGGTGGGCGAACGGTCGGCCGGGGACAAGATCCACGCGGCGCTGGCGCGGGAGCTGGACGCGGCCGGCGGAGCGGTCAAGGTGTGGGTCTTTTTCACGGACAAGGGCGTGGGGGCGGTGGAGACGGCGGCGGCCGTGGAGCGCGTGGCGGCCGAATACTGCCCGCGGGCGGCGCAGCGGCGGGCGCTGCGGGGGACGGCGGCGCGCGGGGGCGCGCTGTTCACGGAACGTGATCTGCCGGTGGCGGAGCGCTACGTCGCGGCCGTGCGGGCGACGGGGGCGAGGCTGCACGTCACGTCGCGCTGGCTGAACGCGGCGTCGGTTTGGGCCACACGGGCGCAGGTGGCGCAGGTCGCGGCGCTGCCGTTCGTGGAAAAGCTCCAGCCGGTAGCCCGCGCGCGGCGGGTGGCGGCGGCGCAGGGAGCAGACGTTCCGGCGCCGCCGCACGGCGCGCCCGACCGCGCGTTCGATCTCGACTACGGCTACGCGACGCCGCAGCTCACGCAGATCAATTTGGTGAAGCTCCACAAGGCGGGCTACACGGGGGCGGGGGTGATCGTGGGCGTGCTCGACACGGGCTTCCAGCGCTCCCACCTCGCATTCCACAACCCGGACAAGCCGCTGCGCGTCGTGGCGGAGTGGGACTTCGTCGACCAGGACGGGAATACGGCGATCGAGCCGGGTGACCCGGACGCGCAGCACCGCCACGGCACGCTCATCCTCGGCACGCTGGCGGCCTACATGCCGGACGCGCTGGTCGGCGGCGCCTTCGACGCTTCGTACATTCTGTGCAAGACCGAGGACACGACCGACGAGTACCCCGCCGAGGAAGACAACTACGTCGCCGGGCTCGAGTTCATCGAGGCCCACGGCGGCGACATGGCCACTGCGTCACTGGGCTACATCGACTGGTACGGCCAGCACGATCTCGACGGCCTGACGGCCATCACCACGATCGCCGTCAACGCCGCCACAAGCCTTGGGCTGCACTGCTGCAATGCGGCCGGCAACGAGGGGCACGACACCAATCCCAACACGTCGCACCTGATCGCGCCGGCCGACGCGTTCGAGGTCATCACGTGCGGCGCGGTGACGCAGAGCGGCGCGATCGCGAGTTTCAGTTCGGACGGGCCGACCGCGGACGGCCGCGTGAAACCCGAGGTGCTCGCCCGCGGGGTGACAACCTGGACCGTCTCGCCGTCGGCCGACGCGTCCTACACGACCGCGGACGGCACATCCCTGAGCACGCCGCTGGTCGCGGCCGCGGTCGCGTGCCTGATCCAGGCGCACCCGACGTGGACGCCGGCGGAGCTGCGCGAGTCGCTGCTGGAGACGGCGAGCGACTATGCCGACGAGTCCACCGATCCGCTGTTCGTGCGGGGATACGGCATTGTCAACGCGTACGCGGCCGGGACCGACTGCAACGCCAACGGCCGGGCGGACGCGCTCGACATCCGCGACGGCCTGAGCGATGACTGCACCGGCAACGGCGTGCCGGACGAATGCGAGGCGGACTGCAATCAGAACGGGGAGGCGGACACGTGCGACATCGCGGCCGGCAGCAGCCAAGACTGCACCGGCAACGGCGTGCCGGACGAGTGCGAGGACGACTGCAACGGCAACGGCGTGAGCGACTCGTGCGATCTGGGGGCGGGGACCAGCTCGGACTGCAACGGCAACGCGGTGCCGGACGAGTGCGATCTGGCCGGTGGGACCAGCCAGGACGTGGACGGCGACGGCGTGCCGGACGACTGCCAGGCGGACTGCAACGGGAACGGCGTGCCCGACGTACAAGACCTCGCCGACGGGACGAGCTTCGACTGCAACGACAACGGCGTGGCGGACGACTGCGAGCTGGAACAGTTGGCCGCGCTCCTGCGGCAGTGGCCTGCGGCGGAGGGGCACGCGGTCGCACAGGATTTCGCCGACGTGGGCTGGGATGCCGGGAGCTGCAAGGCATGGGACGATTTCACGCTGACGGCCACGGCCCACCTGGGTGCCGGCCGCGCCTGGTTCGAGGCCCAGGACTGGTCGGGATTCGCGGACGTGCCGTTCCTGATCGAGATCGCGGACCGGGCGGGGGGTGGGGAGGCCGGCGGCCGGGTGCTGCTCAGCGTGACCGGCCGCGGGACGAGCGGCATCCCCGAAGTCACGTGGGACTTCGGGGGCGCGGAGCTGCCGGCCGGGACGTACTGGATCTCGGTGCAGGCGATGGGCGGCTGGTTCGAATATGGGCAGTTCTGGTGGCGGCGGGCGAATCTCGCGCATCCGGCCGGGAGCGAGCATTACATCCACAATCCGGGCGGCGGGTTTGGCCACGGGGGCGAGTGCGTGGCGGCGTCCGTCTGGTACGACGCGGCGGCCGACCTCGCGTTTGCGCTGCATGGCCGCGTCACGTCGGACTGCGATGGCAACGGCGTGCCGGACGAATGCCAGCCGGTCCTTGCGCCGCGGATCACGCAGCAGCCCGAGGACACGTGGGTATACGCGGGCGAGCCGGCGACGCTCTCCGTCGCGGGCGCGGGCGCCCCGCCGCTTCAGTACCGCTGGCGGCTCGAGGGCCAGAGCATCCCCGGAGCGACCAGCGCGACGTACACGATTGACGCGGCCGCTCGCGAGCACGCCGGCCACTATACCGTGCTCGTGACCAACTCCTGCGGCTCGATCCTCAGCAGCACCGCCGTGCTCGAGGTGCGGGCCGAGCGGCCGCCGGATGCACCGTCCGCGCCGCAGCCGGCCGACGGAGAAACGGGCGTGCCGACGACGGTCACGTTCGGCTGGGCGGCGGCCGAGCGGGCTGCGGTCTACAAGTTCTTCCTCGCCGCCGCGGGCGACGAGGCGCTGGTGTTCAAGGCCAGCACGCAGTCGCGCGCGTGGACGGAGCCCGACCTGCGGCCGGGGACGACGTACCGCTGGCAGGTGTATGCCCGCAACGACGGCGGCAGCACGCCCGGGCCGGTGTGGACGTTCACGACCGCGGGCGAACCACCCGTCGACGAACCCGGCGAACCGAACGACTCGGGCGACGAGCCCAAAGATGACAAGCCGAACACGGTCGATCCGAACGACGGGGGCGGTGACGACTCCGGCCAGGATCTCCCGACCGGCTCGCCGCTGTGCCCCGGCACGGCGGCGGCGCTGACGGTGGTCACGCTGGCGGGGCTGCTGCGAGCCGGCCGGAGGCGCTGATCCACGCAAGCCGCCGGGAAGATTGCCGGGCCGGACCGTGCGGGGGGTTTTCGAAGGGCCGTTCCGCGCGCTCACCGCTGCCGCCCGGCCTGCGACTATAATTGCCGATGGTGCCCACATCGGGCGCGGTGCTGGCTGACACGGGAATACGCACGATGACGCCCGAACGCGTTCCGAACACCGTGAACGAACTCGTTCCGGACCCGCCGAACCTGGTTTTTGCCGAGCAGCTTTATGCCGACTACCTCCGCGACCCGGGCAGCGTTCCCGAGCTGTGGCGGCGGTATTTCGACGCCCTCCGGCCGGAGGACCGCTTCGCCCGCGACGTGCGGCTGGGGCCGTCGTTCAGGCCGTTCAGCATCTTCAACCCCCCCGCCCCGGCCGGGACCGGTGCAGCGGCCGCCCGCGGCAACGGGCACGCGGCCGCCGAGGGGGCGCAGGTCGGGCAGGACCGCGTCGATCAGCTTGTGCGGGCGTACCGCGTCCGGGGCCATATTCTGGCCCGTTTCAACCCACTGTATCAGAAGCGGCCGGAGCGGCCGGAGCTCAAGCCGCGCTACTACGGCTTCACGCGCGACGACCTCGAGCGGCGTTTCAGCGTCCGCACGATCGCCGGCCAGCCGACCCGCACGCTGCGCGAGATCCTGTTTCTGCTGCGGAACACGTACTGCCGCTCGATCGGCGTGCAGTTCATGCACATCGACTCGCTCGAGGCGCGGCACTGGCTCCAGGACCGGATGGAGGGCACGCAAAACCGGCTGAAGCTCGAACGCGACGAGCAGCTCCGCATCCTCCGCCGCCTGACCGACGCCGTCATCTTCGAGGAGTTCATCCAGAAGAAGTACGTCGGCGCCAAGCGCTTCTCGCTCGAGGGCGGCGAGACCCTGATCCCGCTGCTGGACCTGGCGATCGAGCACGCCGGCGGCCAGGGCGTCGAGGAGATCGTGATCGGCATGGCCCACCGCGGGCGGCTGAACGTGCTGGTGAACATTATGGGCCGCCCCGCCCGCCAGGTGTTCCGCCAGTTCGAGGACATTGACGCCGAGCTGTGGCTCGGCCGCGGCGACGTGAAGTACCACCAGGGCCACCACGGCGACTGGACCACGGCCGCCGGTCGCACGCTGCATCTGGCGTTGTGCTTCAACCCCAGCCATCTGGAGTTCGTCAACCCGGTCGTGCTGGGGCGTGTGCGGGCCAAGCAGGACCGCCTCGGCGACACGGCCCGCGAGCGCAGCATGGCCATCCTGATCCACGGCGACGCGGCCTTCGCCGGGCAGGGCATCGTGCAGGAGACGCTCAACCTGTCCGAGCTGGCCGGCTACCGGATCGGCGGCACGCTGCACGTGATCGTCAACAACCAGCTCGGCTTCACGACGACGCCCGCGGAGGGCCGCTCGACGGTCTACGCGACCGACGTGGCCAAGATGCTCCAGAGCCCCATCTTCCACGTGAACGGGGAGGACCCCGAGGCCGTCGCCCAGGTTGTCCGGACGGCGCTGGACTTCCGCCGCCGGTTCCGCCGCGACGTGGTGATCGACATGTACTGCTACCGCCGCTACGGCCACAACGAGGGCGACGAGCCGTCGTTCACCCAGCCGGTGTTGTACAAGCAGATCGAGCGCCGCGAGTCCGTTCGCGACGGCTATCTGCGACACCTGCTCGAGCTCGGCGGTGTCACCCGCGAACAGGCCGACGAACTCGCCCGCCAGCGCCGCGCGTACCTCGAGGAGCAGCTCGCCGGTATCCGCGACGAAGGGCCGCTGGAAAGTGCCCGGCCGAGCGTCCTGGGGCGCCTGTGGAGCCGCTACCGCGGCGGCCATGATGCCGAGACGCCCGAGCCCGACACGGGCGTGCCACGCGCGCAGCTCGCGGCGCTCTTGGAAGCCCTGACGAATCTGCCGGCCGGCTTCCACCTGCACCCCAAGCTCGCCCGCTGGCTCGAGCAGCGGCGGCAAATGGCCCGCGGCGAGAAGCCGCTCGACTGGGCGGCGGCCGAAGCGCTGGCCTTCGCGACACTCGTCTCCGAGGGCACCCGCGTCCGCCTCTCCGGCCAGGACAGCGCCCGGGGGACGTTCAGCCAGCGGCACGCCGTGCTGTACGATTACGAGGACAACCGGCCGTACTGTCCGCTCCAACACGTGTGCGACGGCCAGGCGCCGTTCGAGGCGTGGAACAGCCCGCTGTCGGAGTTGGGCATCCTGGGCTACGAGTACGGCTACAGCATCGCCTACCCCGACGGCCTGATCCTCTGGGAGGCGCAGTTCGGCGATTTCATCAACTGTGCGCAGGTCTACGTCGACCAATTCCTGGCCAGCGCCGAGGACAAGTGGCATAGCCTCAGTGGCCTGACGCTCCTGCTGCCGCACGGGCTCGAAGGGCAGGGGCCCGAGCACAGCAGTGCCCGCCTTGAGCGCTTCCTGGCGCTGGCGGCCGAGGACAATATCCAGGTCGCCAATCCCACGACGCCCGCTCAGTACTTCCACCTGCTTCGGCGGCAGGTCCTGCGGCCCTGGCGCAAGCCGCTCATCGTGATGACCCCCAAGAGCCTGCTGCGCCACCCGCGAGCGACGTCGACGCTCGACGACCTCGCGACCGGCCGCTTCCGCCGTGTCATCGCCGACCCGTGCGCGCCCGCCGGCGTCACGCGCATCCTGCTCACCAGCGGCAAGCTGTACTACGACCTGGTCCAGGAGCGCGAGCGGCGGCAGCGCACCGACACGGCCATTGTTCGTGTCGAGCAGTACTATCCGCTGCCGGCCGATGTGCTCAGCGCGGCGCTGGAGCCGTATCCGCAGACGGCCGGCGTCACCTGGCTGCAAGAGGAGCCTGCCAACATGGGCGCCTGGCCGCACCTGCGCTTGCGCTTCGGGCCGACCCTCTTCGGCCGGCCGCTGGACGTCCTCAGCCGGCCTGCCTCGGCCAGCCCGGCCACCGGCTCGGCCGCCAGTCACAAGCTCGAGCAGGAACGGTTGATCGCGGCGGCGTTTGGGGCGCCGGGCGCTGGGAGCTAGGCGCTGGGCGCGAGGACGCTGCGCGCCCTGCTTCCCCGTTCGCCTGGAGCGGAAAATGGGCTATAGTGAGGATAGGGAGCGCCCGGTGCGTGCGCGGTTCGGCCGTCCGGTCCCCGTATGCGGCGCATCGCGCCGGGGTTACGACCAAGTTGCGAGGTTTGCATGAGTCCGGAAGTCGCACGTCAGCCAGCTCGCAAGAGTCCCGCGACCCGTCTGGAGGGCCGCGATCCGACGACGATCTCGGGCATCCCGATCCGCCGGGTATATGGGCCGGAAGATGTGGGCGGGATCGAGTTCCTGGATGACATCGGCGAGCCGGGGCAGTTTCCGTACACCCGCGGGTTCCACCGCGACATGTACCGCCACCGGGTCTGGACGATGCGGCAGTTCGCGGGCTTCGGCACCGCCGCCCAGACCAACCAGCGTTTCAAGTACCTGCTCGAGAAGGGCCAGACCGGCCTGTCGACCGCGTTCGACCTGCCGACGCTGATGGGCCGCGACTCCGACGATCCGCTCTCGCTGGGCGAGGTCGGCAAGTGCGGCGTGGCCATCAGTTCGCTCGAAGACATGAAGGTGCTGTTCGACGGCATCCAGCTCGGCGACGTCTCGACCAGCATGACGATCAACGCCCCGGCGGCGATTCTGTTGGCGTTCTACATCTGCGTGGCCCGCAGCCAGGGCGTGGGCCTGGACAAGCTGCGCGGCACGTTGCAGAACGACATCCTCAAGGAGTTCCACGCCCAGAACGAGTTCGTGTTTCCGCCCGCTCCGAGCGTGAAGCTGGTGATTGACACGATCGAGTACTGCACGCACCACATGCCGCAGTGGAACACGGTTTCGATCAGCGGCTACCACATCCGCGAAGCCGGGGCCACGGCGCCGCAGGAGCTGGCGTTCACGATCGCCGACGGCATGTGCTACGTGGAGGAGTCGCTCAAGCGCGGGCTGGACATCGACGCTTTCGCCCAACGGCTTTCCTTCTTCTGGGATGTGCACAACGAGTTCTTCGAGGAGATCGCCAAGATGCGGGCCGGCCGGCGGATGTGGGCCCGCATCATGCGCGACCGCTACCACGCCAAGAAAGAGCGGAGCTGGTGGCTTCGCTGCCACTGCCAGACGGCCGGCGTCTCGCTGACCGAGCAGCAGCCGATGGTGAACATCATCCGCGTGGCCTACCAGGCCCTGGCCGCCGTGTTGGGTGGAACGCAGAGCCTGCACACCAATAGCATGGACGAGACGCTGGCGCTGCCGACGGAGAACGCGGTCAAAATCGCGCTGCGCACCCAGCAGATCATCGCGGACGAAACGGGCGTCACGCGGACGGTCGACCCGCTGGGCGGGAGCTGGTTCGTCGAGAGCCTCACGAACGAGGTCGAGCGGCAGGCGCTCGAGCTGATTGAGCACGTGTACAAGTCCTACGGCGGCGTCTTGCCGGCCACCGAGCAGGGCTATTTCCGCCGGGCGATCGCGGACTCGTCGCACCGTTACGGGGCCGAGTTCGACCGGGGCGAACGTGTCATGATCGGTGTGAACAAGTACCACGAGCACGACTTCGAGCGCATCCCGACGCTCAAGATCGACGAGGCCGTCGAGCGCGAGCAGGTCGGTCGCGTGCGCGACCTGAAGGCCCGTCGCAACGGCGATCCGGCCCTGCGCGACCGGCATGCCCGCGCGCTGGCCGCTCTGCGCCAGGCGGCCCTCGACGGCGCCAACGTGATGCCCGCGCTGATCGAGGCCAGCGAGGCCCTCGCCACCGTGGGCGAGATGATGCAGACGCTCGAATCGGTCTACGGCCGGTACGACGGCGGGCCGGAGCTGTAGCGCGAGCGAACTCGCCGGAGGATCGTGGAATCCCGGGGGCCGGGGCCATGCCGACCGTGTTTGTGTGCAGCCGACTGCCGTCGCGTGTACGCTTTCGATGCCGGCGGGAGAGTGCGCTGCTGCCGACGCTCAGCTACAAGGATCAGTTCATGCCCAGCAGTCCGCCAAAACAGGGGCTAGGCACCGGGGGAGTAGCGCTTGGCGCTGCCGTGAGAGTATGTTGGTGCGAAGCCAGCTCCCTTTTTGAACGGTCTGCCGGCCGCCCGTTTGCCCTGCTGCTGGGTGCCCTGACCTTTTCGCTGGTGGCCGGCTGCGCCGCAGCGCGACCCGCCGACTCGACGATCGACCCCCGTGCCGACGAACAGCTCCGCGCCCTCGGCCGCACCATCGGGGCCGCACGCCAGTTCAGCTTCCGCGAGCGGATCGCGCAGGAGGTCGTCGTCGGCCCGCGCGGCCCGGTCACCTGCGCGACCGAGCGGCGCGTCCGGGTCCGCCGGCCGAATCGGCTGGCAGTCGACCTGAATAGCGCCGCAGCCGTGCGTCGCACGCGGTTTGACGGCCGGACGCTGATCACGCTGGACGTGGATCGCCGGGCGTACGCGCGCGTGGACGGCGTGCGGGACCTCGACGAGCTGGTCGGGCGTCTGCGGCGGGAGTTGGCCTACCGCAATCCGTTGGCGGGGCTGCTTGTCGCGGACCCCTACGCGGCCCTCCGCGCCGAACTGCTCGCGGCCCGCTACGTCGGCACCGAGACCGTCGCCGGAAGAGCGTGTCACCACCTTGCCTGCCGCAGCCGCACGGCCGAGTGGGAAGCGTGGCTCGAAGCCGATGCGGCGGCCGTTCCGCGGCGGCTGGTGGTCCGCTATACCGACCTTCCCGGGCAGCCGGTGCACGACGCCACGCTGGATGAGTGGAACCTGGACGCGCAGTTCGCCGCCGCCGAGTTCGAGCTGGTCCTCCCGCCCGACACCTACGAAATGGAGGTCATGGAGGTGTCCGGGCTGCCCTGAGCGGCCGCGATGGAGCCGCGCGACCCCGCGCGCCGGCGCTCAACGCGGCGGGCGCACCGCGACCACTGTTCCGTCCATCCCCGCGACGACGCACGACCCCTCGGTTGCGACCGCCACCGGGGCCATGACGTACAGCCCCGGCGTCGCCTGGTACTGCCAGCGCACCTGGCCGTCGGCTGCACCGAGAACGCTCAGCAACCCGCGATTCGAGCACACGTACACCGTGTCCGCGTGCGGCGTGGGTGGCACGGGAAAGCGACCGGCCGGCACGCCGGCTTCCCAGACCGGTTGCCCTCCCCGGTCGAGCTTCATCACGCGATCCTCGATCGTCCGTGCGTAAAGCACGTCCGGCTCGCCCGCGGCCGCAATCCCCGCGACCTTCAGCGGCCAGGTCGGGCCGGCTGCGCCGTCGACGGCGAATGTCCCCAACAGATACCCGCGATCGCACACCAGGAGCGCGTCGCCGCGGGCGACCGGGCCGCAGTCGGCCGGGGCGTAGTAGCGGTTGTTGTTCGTTTCCTTCGCCTTTGGGCCCGGGACTTTCCAGTGCAAGACACCCGTCTCGCGGTCGAGCGCATACAGATAGCCGTCCCATGCACCGAAGGTGACCAGCTCGCCCCAGATCTCCGGTCGGCACTCGATCGGGAAATCCGCCCGCTCGAACGTCCAGCGCGGCTTGCCGTCGGTGAGCTCGAGCGCGTGCAGCCGCCCGCCGTTGTCGCCCACGTACACGATCCCGTCCGCCACCAGCGGGCTGCCGTAGACCGGCCGGCCGGCTGCGAACATCCACTCCTGTTGCCCCGCCGCACTCACCGCGTACACCCGACCGTCGCCGGAACCGAAGATCAGTCGGTCGCCGGCCGCGGCGGGCGTGCCGAGGATTTCGCCGCCGGTCGCGAAGGTCCACGTTTTGGTGCCATCCGCGACCGCCAGGGCGCGCACCATCCCGTCGTTGCCGGCGAGAATCACGTGCTCGCCCATGAGCACCGGCCCGGCCTTGAAGGCGGCCGGGAGCTGCCGGCGCCAGAGTGTCCGCACGCCGCCGCCTTCGACGTGGAAGATGCGCGTACGGGTGTCCGACGCACCGTCGGGCCGCGACAACGTGACGGACAGAAGATGTGTGCCGGGCACCAGGGCGGCGGCGTCAAGCGTGAAGTCGAGCCCGTCGGCGGCCGGGCGCTCCTCGGGCGCAGCGCGATCGATGCGCCACGCCAGCGTACTGCCCGCCGGCAAATCTGAGCTGGGCGCGAGGCGCACAGGCAGCGGGCCGGTCGCGACGACGCCGTCGGCGGCGGGCTCGGCAAACGTGAACAGCCGCGGCGTTGCCTGCTTCGGCAACGGTCGGTCGTGCAGCACTTTCCAGCGCGGCCCGCCGGTGCCCTCCTGCGCCTGCGGGTCGCGGTGATACCGATAGGCATAGCGCACGCGACCGTCGGCCACGGTCAGCAGCCCGTAGCCGGCGTTCTTGCCGAACGTGGAGCCCCCCATCGCGCCGAACACGCCGCCGTTGTCGCGGACGTCAACGCCGTGGCCGTGGCCATACAGCAGCAGCACGACGTTGTAGTCCCGCAGCAGGTCGACAAGCAGCTCGCGCTCGGCCGGGTTGGCGAACTCGTCGCTGTAAAGCGGATGGTGCAGCGCGACGAACACGGGCGTGCCGGGCGGCAACCGCTCGAGGTCGGCCTTCAGCCAGGCGCGGGTGCGGGCGTCGACGCACGGCACCGGCTCCTGCGGCGAGGCCGAGCTGATGCACGCGAAGTGGCAGCCGCCGAGGTCGAAGGAGTGGTTTTCGCCACCGTGTCGCCGCCGCAGGACGTCGTACATCGCGACCCAGGTGTTGTCGTGATTGCCGGGGAGGACGTACAGCTTGCACGGCAGCGGTTCAAACGCCTTCTCGAACACCTGCCAGGTGTCGTCGATCACGCCGTACTCGGTCAGGTCGCCGGTCGCGATGGCCGCCGCGGGCGGCGGAGCGGTCCACGCCACGGAGCCGTCCGCGTCGGTGATCTCCTGCGGCCGGGCAGCTTCTTCGCAGATCCAGCGAATCGTCTCGCCGCCGCGCAGGGCGCCGGGCGGGCCGGTACGCGCCAGGTGCGCATCGACGTGAATGTCGGAAACGTGCAGGATGGAAAACGCGGCCGGTTGGCTGGTCTGGGCCGGCACCGGCCAGGCAACGGCGAGGATCGCGGCGAGCAAGATTACCCAGCGGGTGAGTGAACAGGCGCGCATTCGGTACGTCTCCAACTCGGAATGGCCGGCGCAGTCCCCTCATTTTAGCGCGCTCCGCGCCGCGGCGGATGGGTGGGTTACGGCACGATCACCGAGTCGGTCTCGGTGAGCGGGCCGAGCCGGTCTTGCGGCGAATTGCCCAGCAGACTGTCCTCGAGCGTGCGCGACGCTTGCACAGTGTAGATGTTGTCGAAGTTCACGCCCGAGATCGGCCGTTTGGTGAATTCGACGTGGCCGTCCTGGAACAGTGCATTTTCGCCCTCTTGCCGGTGGTTGCGGCTGTTCAGCGGGCGCCAGGCGTCGTTGCCGGCCTGGAGCAGTGCCGTCGCGTCGCGGTTGACGCTGGCGAGGCTGATGGCTGCGCCCGGGGTGTGGCCGGCCACGTAGCGGTCGGGAACCTCGCCGGCCGGCCCGGCGGCGCCGGCGTCGAAGAACGGTCCCTTGTCGGCCATGATCACCATGCGCGGGTCGAGATTCTCGTTGGGCCGGCCCCGCGGGCCGAACGGAAGCTGATAGCCGTAGCTCAGATGGGGGTAGCCCTTGAAATCGAAGCGGTTGATGCCGGGCTGCGCGGCCACCTGGACCCCGGCCTTGAGATTGCGCAGGTCGTCCTCGACATCTCCGGAGCTGGGGCAGATGAAGTGCTTGGGCGTACAGGAACCGTCGATCACCAGCATGAACAGCGAGCGGCTGGGATGGACGCGGGCGAGGTCGGTTTCACTCGTGAACAGATCCGTGTAGCTGCGGCCGAGTGCGCCGATAAACGCGACGGACATGGCATTCGTCTCGCCGCGCTCCGGTTCGAGGAACGGCGCAATCGGGTACCAGTCGGCGTGGTCGTTGGAGTAGACCTTCATCCCCTGACCGACACCGCGCAGGTTGCTGGCGCAGACCGCCCGTTTCGCGATTTCGCGGGCCCGCGACAGGCTCGGCAGCAGGATGGCCAGCAGCAACGGGATGTACAGCACGCCGCACGCCCCGCACACCAAGCCGGCGATCGCGGGGCCGCGGCCGCGGCCGGTGGGCAAGCTGGCCGATCGCACGATGCCGATGATGCCGAAGATGATGCCGAGCAACGCGGCCGGGGGGCACATGAACAGGCCCAGGATGCCGCAGACGAGGGCGGCGATGGCCATGCCGTTGCGTGCCTCGGCGGACTGCGGCCAGGCGTAGGCCGGGGGCAGGGGGGGCTGCGGCGGAGTCGTCGGCGGGTTTTCCGGCGGAAGGGCGGACATGCGAGCCTCCTCGGCAGGCGTTCGGGGCGAGCGCCCTCGAACCGCGGTGCGCGGCGCACGGTATCGCGGCGTACAGCGCGTGTAAACCGGCCGGTGTGAGTACGGCGCGGCAGCGCCGGACTGCAACGTTTACGACGGCGCGGCACCCCAGCCAATTCGGTCCGCCGCCGACGTGTTCATCGCGGCGATGGGTGCGGGGGCGGACCGAAATGCGTGGAGTGCGGCGCTGAGCAGGTCGGCCGAGGCGTGTTGCGACCCTACGCGGACACCTGCGTCGTGCTGCCGTCGTACAGCTTGATGCGCGTCGCGCGGCCTTCGGCGGAGTGGGCCTCGGTCTTGGCCGCGCCGGCCGCGAGCAGCGCTTCCCAGTGCTTTTCGTTGAACAGGCACCCCGGGTCGCCGGCGTTGACCGCGCCGAAGTACGCGTCGGCCCGGGCCCGACAGCCGCCGCAGTAGTTGCGGAACCTGCACACCTCGCAGTGGTGCGTGAGCTGCGTCCGGTCGCAGAGGAGGTCCCAGTACGGATTCTCGCGGAAGATCTCACGGAAGCGGCGCTGTCGGATGTTGCCCAGCACGCGCTGCGGCATGTAGACGCAGGGGGTGATGTCGCCGTTGGGCTCGATGCAGACGTAGGTTCGGCCGGCGCCGCAGCCGCCCAGGTACTTCGCGACGACCTTGGCCTTCACGCCCCCGCCCGAGCCCGCGTGCGAGCACGATTGCCGGCCGTCGAGCCCCGCGTGCGTCAGACACACGCGGCCGAGCTGCGGGGCGGTCGAGATGACGCCGATCTTGCCGGACTGCATCAGCTCGTTGAGCCGGCGGAGCAGCCACTCGCGCTGCTGCGGCGTGAGGTCGCCGGCGGCCATGTCCACCCCGCGGCCCACCGGGATGAAGTTGAAGTGCGCCAGGCAGCCCGCCCCGATGTCCTGCGCGAAGCGGAACATGTCCTCGACCTCGTCGAAGTTGCCCTGGTGCACGCACATCGCGATGCCCAGCCGCAGGCCGGGCGTCTGCACCACGGTCCGCATGCCGCGCACGGTCCGGTGCCACATCCCGGGCTGCCCGCGGAACGCGTCATGACGCTCCGGCCGGGTCGAATCGAGCGAGATCTCGATGTAGCGGGCCCCGGCCTCGGCCAGCTCAGCCGCGAGGCGCGGGGTCATCGTGCTGCCGTTGGTCGCGACGCTGGTGTGCAGGCCGTGGTCGCGGCAGCGGCGCAGGACGGGCAACAGGTCCGGTGAGATGGTCGGCTCGCCGCCGGCGAACGCGATCATCGGGACGTACTCGGCCACGAGCTGTTCGAGCAGGTCGAGCTTCTCCGGCAGCGTGAGCTCGTCGGCCAGGGCGTCGCGGCCGCTGTCCTGGTAGCAGTGCTGGCAGCGCAGATTGCAGCGGTTGGTGAAGTTCCAGACGGCGAAGAGCGGGGCGCTGAAGCGCTGCGGCACGGTGAGGCCGAACTCGGCCAGGCTGCGGGCGGTCGCGACGATGCCGCGGACCGTGCTGCTGTGCTCGCTGATGCGCTTGCGGAACGTCTCGACCGGGACGCTGCCGCGAATGCGGTCGATGATGCGGTGCACCGGCCAGTAGAGCAGCCGCTGCTCAGCGGTGGCGGCCGGATCGTGATACGAGGTGAGGATCTCCTCGAGGATCGGCCGACCTCCGGCTCGCGGCCGGCTGATCCAGCCCAGCAACCGGCGAACCGCGTCGCGCTTGAGCCAGGTTTCGAGCGGGTGGTGGAACTCGATGTCCAATGGGCCCCGGTGGCCGTCACCGAGTTGGACGTTGTCCGCGGCGTACTCGTGCGAGCTGGTGTGGCCGTCGTCGGCGCGATCGGAGCGTTTGTTCGGATTGAAGGAGACGGCCCGTCGGTCGACGTGCGGTTGGCGCAGCTTGCGGCGGGGTGTCGCGGGTTCTGGTGGTGGACCGTTCGACATCGCTCGCCGTCTCCGTGGGCCGCCCGTCGGCCGGGGGGCACTATACCGCGCTCGGCGAAGAAGCGCACCGCTGGGAATACGGACACAGAATCGAACGGAGAGTTGAGGTCCGGCGTTGAGAAGGGGGACCGGCACCGCGGGCGAGGGCGTTGGCGCTGCCATGCCGGTGGGTTGGCCCGGCGCTGGACCCCTTTCTCCACGGGCTGCTACGGCACACTCCACCAGGCGGGCAAGACGATGGTGGCGCCGCCGAGGGTTCGCGCGACGCCGAACGGCGCGTCGTAGATCCGTTCGAGTGTGGTTGCGTCGAGCACCTCGCCGGCGGGGCCGTCGGCCACCACGCGGCCGGCCCGCAACGCGATCACCCGTCCACCCAGTGCGGCCGGCAATTGCAGATCGTGACTGATCACGAGCACGCCGCGTCCGTTGGCGTGCCACTGGCGCAGGACCCGCACGAGTTCGAGCTGGTACGCCGGATCCAGCGCGGTGTTCGGCTCGTCGAGGAAGAGCATCTGCGCATCCTGCGCGATCGCGGCGGCCAGCAGGGTTTTCTGCCGTTCGCCGCCGCTGAGCACCGTCAGCGGTCGGGCCGCCAGCGCGGTCAGCCCACAACGGTCGAGCGCGCTGCGCACGGCCGCCGCGTCCACTTCGGTCGCCCTGCCGACCGTTCCGAGGTGCGGGTAGCGCCCCAGCGCGACGGCGTCCGCGACGCGCAGCGCGGGCACGCGCTCGAGCCGCTGCGGCACGTACGCGGCAAAGCGGGCGCGGCGGCGGGCGGGAATGCGGTGCATCGTGCGGCCGTCGAGCCGCACCTGACCGCCGGCGGGCGTCAATAGTCCGAGTAGCGCCAGGAGGAGTGTGGTCTTGCCCGAACCGTTGGGTCCGACCAGCGCCACGCATTCGCGGCCGTCGAGCGTGAGCGAGATGTCGTGCAGGACGGTGCGGCCGCCGCGTTGCACGCGCAGGGCGCGGCAGTCGAGGTGTCCCGCGGTCGTGCCGCGTGCGTTACTCATGTTCGCCGCTCGCGATCAGGTCCAGCAGCGCGGCGTAGGTATGCGCGATCCGCGGCCCAAGGACAAAGTGCTCCGGGCCGATCAATGCGTGCACGCGGCGTGCCGCGACGGCCCGCAGCGGCCCCACGCGGCTCCACGCGCGACGGGCTTCCGGGTCACCGCCGGGACGCTGCCCAGGATCGGGCACGAGCTCGATGATGACGTCGGGATCGACGCGCAACACATATTCGAGCGAGACGGCCGTGAACGATCGGGCGGCCTCGGCCGCGGCATTCGCATGGCCCGCGAGGTGCAGCAGGTCGTCGTAGAACGAGCCGGGGCCGGCAGCGTCGGCCTGCACGGGCGGGTCGGCCAGCGGGGCCGTGAGGACCAGCACGCGGCGTGCGGGTGCGCCGCGGTGGGCCGCGCTGACCGTGTCGAGCTCGGCCCGGATTCCCGTAACGAGCCGGGCTGCGGTCGCGCCGCGTCCGGTTCGGGCCGCGATCTGCGTTGCAGCCACGAACAGATCTTCAAGGCGGGAATCCGGCAGCGATAGGTACGCCAGACCCAGGTGTTCCAGCCGCTCGGTGATCTGGCGGCTGGTGCCCGCGACGAGTACCAGCTCGGGACGAATGTCGAGCAGCACCTCCACATTGAGATCGTTGAGCGCGCCGATGGAGCGCACGTCCTGAATACTCGGCGGGTACGTGCAATAGCGCGTGCGACCCACGAGGCATTCCCGCAAGCCGAGCGCACAACAGATCTCCGTGACGTTGGGCGCCGCGCTCAGAAGCCGCGGACACGGCGCGCGCTGGTCCGATTCGGGTTGCGGCGGCGAAAGCACCCAGTCGCGAAGTTCGAGGCGCGGGCGGGTCGCAGGCGCGGTGGTCGCCGCATCCGAGTTCGAGGCCGCCGCGCGCCCCGCCGCCGCATCGCTGGGACGCGTGCAGCCGCCCAGCACGCAGGCGGCCAGGAGCCCGATGGTCCGCACCGTGCGTTTCACTGCGGGTTTCCGGGAGCTTCGGGCGGCATGCGGCGGCCGAGGTAGGCCGCCAGCAGGCTCGCGTTCACCTGCGCGTTCCAGTCGGCGCGGTCGCCGAACACGTCGCACACCAGCCGGCCCCACTGGAACAGAACGCCGATCTCGGTCCAGCAGCCCTGATCACCGATCTCGTACGCGGTGGGGTTGGCCGGCCGGAACGCCTCGTACGCCCGCGCGGCCGCTTCCTGCGAAGCGAAAGCAAACAGGCGGACCTTGAGGCACTTCTCCGGCTGTTGCTCGTGGCAATAGACGGCCAGCCACGCGTGCGTGGGCTCAAAATGGGCCCAGCGCTGGGCATCGTCCCCGAGACCCGGGGCCGCTGCCGCGAACGTACCGTGCCAGACCTCGCCTTGCAGGATCCATGGAGACGCCGACTCCGCGGGCGGAAACGCCTCGACCACCTGGTTGCGGGCCACGCACCCGGTCACCAGCAGCAGCAGACCCGCCAAGCGTATCATGGTACGAAATCCTCCTGAAGACACGGGTTCGTCGAGCGCTCTTTCCCGATGGTCGACGGCGGGCCGTGCCCCGAGTATACGGCCGTCTCGTCCGGCAGCGTCAGCAAGTGCCGCCGCATGTTCGCGATCAGGCGCGGGCCCGAACTGCCGGGGAAATCGTAACGCCCCATGGAGCCGGGAATCAGCGCGTCGCCGGTGAAGACGACCGCGGCCGCCGGGCAGTAGAAGGCGAGGCCACCCGGCGAGTGCCCCGAAACATCGAGCACCTGCCACTGCGTTTCGCCCAAGGCGAGCGAATCGCCCGGTCCGATGATGCGCGCGGCCGGTCCGACAGATACAGGCATGCCGAACAGGGCTGACAGGTTCGCCGTTGGGTCACCCAGCATGTGTTCCTCGCCGCGTGGGGCGTGCAGCGGAACGCCGGGGTGCTTTCGTTGCAGGTCAGGAACCCCGGCCAGGTGATCGGCATGGCAATGCGTCAGGAGTATTCCGACCAGCTTCAGCTCGCCGTCCGTAAGGGCGTCCGCGATCCGCTTCGGCTGCGGCGGAAGTCCCGGGTCGATAACCCACGCGAGTCGCTCGGACTCGAGTGCGACCAGGTAGGCGTTTTCGCCGAACATCGGTTCATCGAACGGAGTCACGCTCAGAGGCCCATGGCGGTACGGTTTCATGGGCGGGATTCTACGCCCTGGTGCGCCCCTGTGCCCATGGAGAGGGGTGTGCGGGGACGATCCGCAAGAAACCGGGCACCGGCGTGCTCTCGGCCGGCAACCGCGGGTGTCCACGCTCGCGTCCCTCTTTCCCCGCCATTGGCGAGCGAAAAACAGAGGGCCGCCATGGTTTATGCCAGACGGCCCTTCCCCTCCACATTTAGTTTCGGGCGCGAACCAAGGCCAGACCGTGCCGAGTGAGCGAGGAAAGCGCGGTCCGCAAGGCTCAGGTTCCAAGCGCCCATACAACTGTACTAAAACAATTCCATTTGTGTCAACGTTAATTTGAACTGCGCACGGGCCCTTCTGGCCCAGAGAACAGTGTGAAAATGGGAAAGGCTCACGTTTATGGGCGGCCGGGACGGGTTTCTAGACCGCCTGAATCCAGCAGTCCCTGCTCGGCCGCCAGACGTTCGTGGGGGCGCAGGCGCACCGCCTCACCTGGCGATCGTAAGTCGTCGATCCGCAGCGCTTCCGCAAAGTGCCGGCGGGCTGCCGCCAAGGCTGTGCCGTTGCCGCAGGTGCGCGACAGCTCAGTCCAGGCCCGGCCGGCCAGAAGCTGCATGCGCGGATTCGTGGGGTAGCGCGCGAGCGCCCGCTCCCAACTGCGGGCGGCTTGCAGCCGCAGGCCGCACGCCTCCGATGGCGAAGCCCCCCGTTCATGTTCGGCGGCGAGTTCAGCTTCGATGCCCGCGAGCAGCGCGTAGGATTCGGCGGCCTGCGGGTTCGCGTTCACCGCCTGCTCGGCGGCCGTGCGTGCTTGGCTCAGCAGCGCTAACCGGGCGGCCTCGCTCCCGGCATAGGGTGCGAGCCGCGCGAGCGCTGCTGCGGCCGCACGCTGGATCGTCGCGTCCCGCGGGGCGGCGCGCGACGCATCGTCCGCAGCGGCCGTGACGCGCTCGACGCTCGTGGGTGGCTGGATTGCGGTCTGGATCGCGCGCAGGTGCTGCGCGCTGCGGCTGGCCGGCAAGGTCACCAGCGTGAGGTGCAGCCCACTGATCAGCAACGTTCCCAAGCCGACCAGCATCCGGGTTTGGGTGGCGGACGCGCCCGAGCGGTGTCGCGCGGCGCGCGGGGCGGTGCGACCGGCGGGCGCGTCGCTGTCCGCGGCCCGCTCGCCAGCGCAGCTCTGCTCGGGCGGCTCCGCGGCCGCCATTAGCAGCACGAAGACGCTCAGTCCGGCCGGCGTGGTGAGGGCGAAATCGAGCAGGCCGTGGACCAGCGCGGCCAGCAGCGCCGCGAGCGTTCCGGCTGCGGCCCACACGGTGCGCGACATCGGCCCGGCCGTAATCGCGGAGAGCAGCACCAACGCCAGCGACCAGGGCAGCGCGACATCCGTGACCCACAGATACGCGGCACCAGGCTGATCAAGCGGGGTCGCGGAGAGCGCGAGGTGTAGAGCGAGCGCCGTGCCGATCAAAGGGGCCGTACGCGGCCAGAGGCGCGGCGTCGCACCGGCGGGCGCGATCACTTCAGATTGCGCCGGTGCTTTGCAGGCCAGGCCGCCGTCGGCGCGCACAACCGCGGCGCCCGCAAGCAGTCCCCCGGCCAGCAAGCCGAGCGGTCCGAGCTCGACCAGCAGGGAGACCCACAGATTGTGCGGGTTGCGGACCTCCTCGGTGCTTTCCGCCGACTTGTACTGCGTATACGCGGCGGCGAAGTTCTCGCGCCCCAGTCCCGTCAGCGGGACATCGCGATAGGCCCGGCCGGCAGCGGTCCAATACTGCCAGCGGAAGGCAAGCGAGGCGTGGGGCAGCGTGCCGTGCATCAGGCCGTAGGCCGTGCCGCCGGCCACCAGCGCCAGATACGCGGCCCCCAGAACGGCGAGCCGCGTGCCCGGCCGCGGCCCGCATGCCGTGCCCGACTGGCGACGCACGAGGACGGCCGTCAGGAGCATGACCACCAGACCGAGCGCGCCCGCGACGACGGCCCCCAAGCTGCCCGTGAACCACGTCGCCGCCGCGATCGCGGCCAGCACGAGCGCGAGTGCCGCCGCCCGGATCCCGGCCCGGCCCGCCCAGGTCGTGCTGCGGCCGAGCAGGAGCCCCGCGCACGCCAGCCCGCACATCATGAGCACCGAGCCGGTGATGTTCGGATGGCCGAGGAACCCGTACGTCTCGCCGGCCCGCATGCGGCGCTCGAAATTGACGAACAGCGGATCGTCGGGGTCGAAGCCCTGGCGGAGCAGCTCGGGCCTGTAGACCTGCTCCCACTGCTGACGGGTCTGCGGGTTCTCCACCAGCCGTTGGCTGATGCACTTCAGCGCGGTCGTCGTCCCGGTGGCGAGCAGGGCCGCGAGCACCAGCTGCCGCTGCCAGCGGTGCTGAACGAGCGCCGCCAGCGCCACTCCGCCCAGTGCCATGATGGCCAGATTGAGCCCCGCCAGCAGCGCGATCGGCCGGTCGCCCGCGACGCGCGTGGAGATCACGACGGCCGCGATCAATAGCCCCAGGCCGAGCGCGGCTACGCGGCCCGTGGTCGACCGCCGGGCGCGCGGCGCCGCCCGCGCGAGCGCCGGCAGCGCCACGATCAGTTGGAGCGTGTCGAGCATGGCCGTCGTGGCCGGCGTGGGCCCGCCCGTGGCCCGCAGCGCGGCGATCAGCGAGACTTCCAGCGGTTCGAAGGTCTCGCTGATCAGCGGCCGGACGGCCAGCAGGGCGAGCAGCGCGTAGCAGAGCACCAGGTCGAGCACGGGCGGTCAGGCCCTGTTCCGCAGGGGCATCTCGAGAATCGCGATGATCGCCAGCACCATGACCGTGATGACCAGCACGGTCAGGGTGCGGCGCCAGTCGGCGTCGGGCAGGAGCGTGGCGGCCAGGCCGGTCGTCGCGGTGGCAAGGTAGATCGTGAAGACGGCCGCGCGGCGGCTGAGACCGCGCTCGACCAGCCGATGCGAGAAGTGCCGCTGGTCGCCGCGGAGCGGGTTGCGGCCCTCGGCCAGGCGGATCACGACGACGCTCGTGAAGTCGTACAGCGGCACGGCCAGGATCACGAGCGGCATCGCCAGGGCGTACGGCGGGTAGCCGGTCGTGCTGCGATAGTACGTGGTCAGTGTCGAGACGGTCGCCAGCATGTACCCGACGACCAGGCTGCCCGCGTCGCCCATGAAGATCCGGGCCGGGGGGAAGTTCAGCAGCAGAAAGCCGCCGACCGCGCCCAAAAACACGCACGCCAGCGCCGGCACGAACACCTGCTCGGCCATCAGCCCGCACACGGCCAGCGCCGCCAGGCAGATGGCCGCTACGCCCGCGCTCAGCCCGTCCATGTTATCCAGGAAGTTCAGCGCGTTGATGATCACCACGAACCACGCCGTCGTCGCCAGCACCGAGCCGAGCGTGCCCAGCAGCGCTTCGCCCACCCGCACACGGCCGTACGTCGCTGCCAGCAGCGCGACCCCGATGATCACCGCGAGCTTCGGCAGCGGCGACAGCGGCCGCCGGTCGTCGAGCAGTCCCAGCGCGTGCAGCACCAGCCCGCCGAGCAGGATGATGAGCATCTGCCCGGTGCGCTCGTGAACGCCGCCGAGGTAGGCCAGTGCCTGCGGCCCGTACCGTGCCGCGACCCAGCTTTCGGGCAGCAGCCACGCCGCGAGCAGACCGGTGATGATGGCCAGCCACGCGGCCGCAACGATCGCGCAGCCCCCGCCGTACGGCATCGCACCCACGTGTGACTTGTGACCGCCCGGACGGTCGACGAACCCCACCCGCAGCGCCACACGCCGCGCTGCCAGCGTCAGCAGCGCGGACGTGACCCAGACGCCGACCGTCGCGGCCGCGAATGCGAAGATCAATGGCGCTCGGTTCATGCCTGCGGCACGTCCAGCGCGATTCCGCCGGCCTCGGCGTGCTGTTGCCGGCGGTAGAGCTCGCGCAGGCGGGTGAAGAATTCGTGGTATTCCGGCCGGTGAAAGTCCGGATAGGTCCACGGCCGGACCTGCCAGCCGCCGTGGGCGAACTGAAGCGTGACCTCGGCGTAGATTCCGTGGCCGAGATAGATGCGATGTCCGCTGTCCTTGGTGCTGGCCAGCACGAGCTTGCTCAGGTCGAGGTAGCCCGGGTCGATATTGACCGGCCGCGAAATGTCGGGCAGCAGGGCGTCGTCGGCGATCTGCTGCTCGAGCGCGTTGGTCTCGTGCTTGATATCCACGAGCTGGTCCGCGGGCACCGGCCTTTCGAAGCCGAGGAACCAGCGGAGCAGGCCGGGGCCCATTTCGGCCGCGTAATAATCGGTTTGGTCGAATGGCCAGATGTCGCTTTCGGCGTCGGTCGGTCCCCAGCGGCGGATCAGAAGCTGCCGCACCCGCCGCAGCAGGTCGGCATCGCCGCCGAGCAGTCCGACGAACAGTTTCACCGGCTTGGGGGTCCGCGGCCTGCCCATGGCCGGGAGTGTAGCCGCGCGCTAGCATGCGCGGAAGGTGTACGGAGTTCCCCCGATCGGACGCGCTGCGGTCTTCCCCGCCGACGGGCCGTCGGCCGGTACGCTGGGGTCTTCAGCCGACGGGCGGTCGGCCGCTACATTGGCCATTCGGGCGACGAGCCGCCGGCCGGTACGCTGGCACGCGGAGTGTGTATGAACATCGTGCTGTTCGAGGACGCGGGCTACGAAAGACTGCTTCCGCTCACCTGGGTGCGAACCTGCTGCGAGCTCGTTTGCGGCCGCGACCGCCTGATCGACAAGATCCGGACGCACGTTCGCGGCCGGCTGGTGCGGATCGATGTCCGCGCCCCGCTGACCGCGCTGGTGGCCGAACGCCTGCCGGTCGAGGCGCCCGACGCGGCGGCCGACTGGTGCCTGCTCAACGCCCGGGCGCTGGTCACGGGGCCGTTGACGCTCCCCGCGCCGGGCGTGGGCTGGCGGCAGAACGGCGATCTCGTCGCGGCCGGGGTAACCGCGGCGGCGGCCGAACAGCTCCGGCCGGGATTTGCACTGGATGCCGCCGCCCTTACCGAGTGGTCGCAGGGCTGCCGGTATGAACCGCCGCCGGAGACGATCCGGCTGATCGAATACCCGTGGGACCTGATCCAGGCGAACGCCGCCGAATTGCTGCGGCAGTGCCGGCCGTGCGGCGCGCACGCGGGGCAGGTTGACCCCGGCGCGCACCTGGTGCAGCCGGAGCAGATCTACATCGGTGCTGGGGCGCGGGTGAAACCGGGGGCGGTACTGGACGGGGAACGCGGCCCCGTCTACCTGGACGCCGGCGTGGTGGTGCAGCCCAACGCGGTTCTGGAGGGGCCGTGCTACATTGGGCCGCGGTCGATCGTCTGGCCGCACGCGAGTATTGGTGGCGGCACGAGCATCGGGCCTGTCTGCAAGGTGGGGGGCGAGATCAAAAGCAGCGTGCTGCTGGGCTACACCAACAAACAGCACGACGGGTATCTCGGGCACAGCTACGTAGGGTCGTGGGTCAACGTGGGGGCGAGCACCGTCACGAGCGACCTGAAGAACACGTACGGGACGATCCGGGTGTCGCTGAACGGGCGGGGCGTCGAGACGGGGCGGCATTTTCTGGGGTCGATCATCGGTGACCACAGCAAGATCGGGATCGGGACGATCCTGCCGACCGGCGGCGTGATCGGCGTGGCGTCCAACGTGTTTACCGGCCGGTCGGTGCCGAAATTCGTGCCGTCGTTCGCGTGGCTGACGGACGACGGGCTCGACGAATACCGTGTGGAGAAGGCGGTGAATCTCGCGCGGGTCGTAATGGCGCGCCGCGACGTGGAGCTGTCGGACGAGGAGCGCGACGTGCTCGTGTGGGTCGCGCAGGCCGCGCGGCAGATGGAGGCCGCGGGCTGGCGGCCGGCCTGAGGGCGGCACGCCGCACCGGTCGCGCGCGAGGGCCCCGCTCACGCCAGCGGTCCCCCGATTCCATGCCCCCGTGGCATTGGAACGATGGGCTTACAAGTGGCTTGCATCGTCTGAGGCGCCGCCGCAGCGTTTGCGGTCGGCGGTGCGGAACGCGTGGACGGCCCGGTTCGCGCTGTCACCGTTGACACCCACCCGCTCCGCCGCTAATCACACGCCGTGCACGAACCACTCGCCGCCAGCCGCGTGCCCCGTCGCGTCGCCCTCTTGGTCGGCGGCCGCGAGGGCGGCGGCGTCGCCACGTACGTGCTCGAACTGCTGGCGCGCGTCGACCGGCGCCGCTTCGACGTCCGACTCGTATCCTGCGGAGACGGGCCGTTCATCGACCGCGTCCGCGCCGCCGGCCTGGCGTATGAGCTGCTCGGCGCAAATTGGCCGCCGCCGCTGCGGGAAAACGTGGCCGGCGGCGGCATGCGGCGGCTCTGGTGGAGCTACCCGAAGGTCGGCGTCTGGACGCTGCGGTGTGCCGTCCGGCTGGCCCGCTATCTCCGCCGCGAGCGGATCGAGCTCGTCCACACGCACTACTACCACTTCCACATCGTGGCCGGGCTGGCGCGAGTGGCCGCACCTTTTCGCTGCGTCTGGCACTGGCATGGCATGGAAGTGCAGCGGCTCGTCCTCGCCCCGGCCGCGCTGTGGCGGGCCCTCACACACCGGTTCGTCTGGATCATCGCCATCAGTCGGGCCACACAGCAGAGCATCCGGCCGCTCGCGGGTGAGCGCTCGACCGTCGTCTACAACGGCATCTCCATCGGGCTACCCGCCGATCGCCGCGCCGAGCTGCGGGAACTGCTGGGCGTCCCGCCGCAATCGCGGATCGTCGGCCTGGTCGGCTCGCTCAACCCGATCAAGGGGCACCGCGATTTTCTCGACGCGGCCGCGAGGGTCTGTGCCCGGCGCCCCGGCGTGCATTTCGCGTTCATCGGCGGCCACAATGCTCCGACGATGCAGCCGTACCTGCAATTACTGCTCGAGCAGCGCCGGCGGCTGGGTCTCGAGCAGCGCGTGCACTTCGTCGGCTACCGGGCCGACGCCGTCACACTGATGAGCGGATTCGATGTCAGCGTGGTCTGCACCCTGCCGCCGGGCGAGGGCTTCGGACTGGTGATCATCGAAGCCATGGCCCAGCGCGTGCCGGTCGTGTCGACGAACACGGGGGCCGCCGGCGAGCTCATCACGGACGGGGTCGATGGCCTGCTGGTGCCGCCGCGCGACCCGGCCGCAATGGCTGCGGCGATCGAGCGGCTGCTGGACGACGAGGGTCTCCGCGAGCGGATCGCGGCCGCGGGCCGCCGGACGTGCGAGGAGCGGTTCGATATCCGGCGCACGGTCCGGGAGGTGGAGGCGACCTACCTGCGGGCACTGGCGATGGGCTGCGAGGCCCGATGAGCGAACGCTCGACCCGGCCGTCCGCCCCTGCGCCGCCCCGGGCCTGGAGAGGCCGGGCTCGGAGGACCGGCGCCACGGCGTCCGGCCCGGCGGGGTTCAGCACTATGGACTTTGTTTCACCGTTACTCGGCGCGCTCGGGCGGACGCTGTCGTGCCCGGGGCTGTCGCCGCAGGCCGAAGCGCGCGGGTGCCGTCAACACGCCCCAGAGCGAGCCGAGCCCGTAGGCCAGGTGCAACTGCACGAACGCGAGCCACACGAGCCCGCGCGGCGCTCCGCGGCACCGCGCGGCCGCGATCGCAGCCGCACCGGCGTACACGACCAACTCCGCCGCCAGCAAGTACCACGCCGGCCGCCACAGAAAGCCGAGCAGCGTCAGCACGATCAGGCTCAGCACGAATAACAGCGGCACGAAATGCCGCAGCCGCAGCCCCTCGCCCACCAGCCAGATCGTGTACGGGTTCCATAGCCCGTTGTGAAATGCCTGCTGCCGCAGACCCCGATAGCTCGAGCGGTTGTAGTACGTCAGGCGGATCGCGGGCGAAATCACGATCCGCCCGCCGCCACGCCGGATACGGCTGTTCAGCTCGATGTCTTGGTTGCGAACCAGCCGCTCATCGTAGAGGCCAAAGCGCTCGAACACATCGCGCCGGAAGCAGCCGAACGGAACGGTGTCGACTTCCTGCTCTTGTCCGCCGACGCGAAAAGCCGACCCACCGACGCCAAACCGGCTGCTGGTCGCGGCGGCGATCGCCCGCCCGACGGGCGTATCGCGCCCGGGCTTGGTGAGCATATAGCCGCCGACGTTGTCCGCCCCGGTCCGGCGCAGCACCGCCACGCACTGCTCAACGTAGTCCGGCGCATACTCGGCGTGACAGTCGAGCCGGATGATCACGTCGCCCCGCGCCTGGCTGATGGCCAGGTTCATCCCGACGGGTACGATCTGCTCCGGGTTATCAACCAGCCGGATTCGACCATCGCGCGCCGCGTAGCGCTCGATTACCGCCCGTGTGCCATCCGTGCTGCGCCCGTCGACACACAGAACCTCCACGTCGCGCCGCTCGCCGAGCTGCGCCAGAACCGAGTCCAGGCACCGCGCGACGTAGCGCTCCTCGTTCCGCATCGGAATGATGACCGAGATCATCGCGCCCACTTCCGGATCCGGCTCGCGCAGCGCCGGACCGTGCCGGCCGCCCGCTACAACCCTCATACCGGTAACGCCCCGATTCTGCGAGCCGCTTTCGCCCTCTCCGCCCCAAAACGCGGCCGGGCCGGCCACATCCTTTGTGGCCGACCCGCTCGGATTCGCGAAGGAACGCACCTGCAACTGGAGAAAACGGGGGCTGATCCGCTTTCTGCCCAATCATAGGCCCCGACGCGGCGCGATCCAACCGCCACGCCGCGGGCCCGAGAAAGTCGCCCGGACACCCGCGCCGCCGCCGCCGCCCGCCACCGAAATCCCGGAATTCGCGCCGGCCGCCCATAACCGCCCGTTGCGAAAGGGGGCCGGCTCCGCACCCACCCACCCTCACGGCGGCGCCAACAGCCAGCCACGTGGTGTCTGCCCCCTCTTGATGCTGTCCCCTTTGGCAGCTCCCCTTTTTCAAACGGCTCATGATGGCAGGGTGGCCCGTCCCTCGGCCGGCGCCGGCCCGGCGCGGCCGGCTCAGCGCTTCCGCTTGCCGCTCGGCTTTTTCGAGTTTTTTCCGGACGGGGCCGGTTTCTTTTCGGCCTCCGGCGCTCCGACCAGTGTCTTGCACACCGCCAGCGGCAGGTCGGTTCCCGCCGAACCGTTGACCAGCACCGCGAAGGCCAGCACCGTGCCGTCATCTCGCGTCGCGTAACCCGCGAGTGTGGACACATTCGCGATCGAGCCGGTTTTCCCCCGCAGCCGGCCACGCAGTGCCGGGTCGCCATAACGGTTCTTCATCGAGCCCGGTTCACCCGCGGCCGCCAGACTCGCCCGGAAAACCTCCGCCTGCGGGCGCCGGTGCATTGTTGCGAGCAGGCCGGCCACCTGCCGCGCCGTCACGCGGTTCGTGTGGCTGAGCCCGCTGCCGTCGCGGAGCAGAGCCGTCCCCAAGTCCACGCCCACCCGCCGCAGCGTTTCGACCGCGACTTGCGCCCCACCTGCCCAACTGCCCGGCGTACCCGTCGGCCGCCCGTCTGGGCCGTAGGCCGCCAGCGCCTTCACCAGGCATTCGGCAAACAGGTTTTGGCTGTGCGTATTGCAGCGCCACAGCACGTCCGGCAGCGGCGTCGAGAACGTCGCAAGCGGCGTAGCGGCGGACAGTTCCTGTGCGGACAGCTTGCGGCGTTCGGCCGGGCCGGCAGCGATCCGCCGCTTCTCGAGTGCGCGACGGAGCGCGTGGCCGAAGAAGGCGGTCGGATCGTCCGTGGCTACGGGATCGAGCGCGCCGTTGCGCAGCGAGCCGCTGACCACGAAACCGCCTTCTCCATTCCGCTCGACGACCAGCTTCCCGTTGCGGTCGTTCTTGCGCACAACCTGCTCCGGCGGCAGGTCCGGTTGCAGCCGGAGCTCGGCCCCTTCCTTGCTCCGTACGACCGTGATGTCCAGGCAGTTGTCGTTGACATTCAGACCGCCGGGCGGTGCCTGATACCAGCGATCCGCCTGGTCATCCGGCCAGTCGGGGTGCCGGTGCTGCCGGTCAAAAATCGAATCATCGAGCACAATCCGGCTGACGCGGCTCACGCCGCGGTCGCGCAGGGCCTGGGCCCAGGCGTCGTAAAGCTTTTCGAGATCGCGTCCGTCGCGCTCTCCGAGCCGCGGGTCGCCGAGTGCGGGGTCGCCCGCGCCGATCACCCACAGCTCATCGCCCCGCAGCAGTAGGCGCGTCTCGAACCGAAAGCCCGGGCCGAAGCGCTCGAGGGCGGCCGCGGTTGTGAAGAGCTTCTGCACGCTGGCCGGCTTGAGCGGCAGATCGGGCTGGTGTTCGAACCACGGCTGGCCGCTGGCAACGTCGAGCACGACCAGGCCGACCTGCGTGCCGTCGCGTGTTCTTGCGACCAGCGCTTCGAGCCCCGCCACGACCTCCGCAGGCTGGGCGTGCAGCGGCGGAGGCACGGCGACGATCGACAGCACGGCCACGGTGAAGCGGAACACGTACCGGCGTGTGGAATGCAGCATCGGGGGGGATGCTACCGAGATCGGCTAACGAGCGCCAATACGTGCGCACGCGTTGGGGATACGTGCCGGGCGAGCCGGGCCGAAGGCTCACGCGGCCCCGCCCGGCGGTTCTCCATTCGCCGGTCGTGGTCGTCATCGTTGCGGCCTTCAGCGGCGGTGCGGTTTGCCGGCCTAGAGCCTGGCGATGATCGCGTCGGTCATCTGGGTCGTGCTCGCGGCGCCCTTCGCAAAGACGTCCGGGCCGCCGGGCAGCCGCAGCATGTCGTACGTGCGCACCCGGCCCTCGGCCACCACGGCCGCGATAGCCTTGCGAATGCGGGTCGCCTTGTCGTTCTCGCCTAGGTGGTCGAGCATCATGCAGGCCGAGAGGATCATCGCGATCGGGTTGACGATCGGGGGGTCCAGCTTCTCGTACTTCGGGGCGCTGCCGTGCGTCGGCTCGAACACGGCCACCTCCTCGCCGAGGTTGGCGCTGCACGCGAACCCTAGGCCGCCGACCAGCCCGGCGAACGCGTCGGAGGCGATGTCGCCGAACATGTTGCTGCACACCACGACACCGTAGTCCTCGGGGTTCTTGGTCAGCCACATCATCTGCGCGTCGATGTTCGTCTCCCACAGCGCGACGCCGGGGTAGTCCTGCGCGATGCGCTTGGCGATCTGCGTGAACATTCCGCTCGTCTCGCGCAGCACGTTCGGCTTCTCGCAGATCGTGACCGACCGATAGCCGAATTTCTTGGCGTACTCGAACGCGGCCTTACAAATCCGCTCGCTGGCCGTGCGGGTGATGATCCGCAGCGAGACCGCCATGTCCTCCGGCGGCACGTTCTTGAACGCGGCCCACTTCTTGTGGCTCGCGAACCCCTGGCGCACGTTCTCCGGCGGGTTGGTCCACTCGACACCCGCGTACAGCCCCTCGGTGTTCTGCCGGAACACGGCCACATTGACGGCCGGCTCCTCGAACCCGCCGCCCGGCTTCTTGCGGATGAAATTGAGCGGGTTGCCGGGGAACGAGATGCACGGCCGAATGCAGATGTCGAGGTTGAAGTGCTGCCGCATCGTCACGATCGGGCTGAAGTACGTGTAGCCCTTGCCCTTCAGGGCGGGCGACAGCTCGGCGTCGGCCTTGTCCTTGCTCTTGCTGGTAATCGCCCCGAACAGGCCGATCTTGTGCCGCTCGAGCAGTTCGATCGTTCGCTGGGGCAGAGCATTCCCCTCCCGGATCCAGAAATCCCAGCCGATGTCGCCGTGAACGTACTCGGCCTCGAACTTCACGGCGTTCAGGACACGGATTGCCTCCGGCAAGACGACCTTACCGATGCCGTCGCCGGGCATCGCGACGATGGTACGCTGGGGCACGTGCACTCTCCTTGTTGCTCGAGGTGGGCTGGCGGGCTGCCGCTTCCAAAGCGCGCCCGGCCAGCGGCGCATCATACGCTGATCCGGAGCCCGATGCGAACATCTGGGGGCGGCACCGGTCGCGGCGTGCCCGGGACCTTGTCCGAACGCGCAATTGCGGTTAGCGATTGGTTATTTCGGATGCAGGCTGGGGGGGGGGTGGACCGCGGTAAGCGGCCGTCTGGAACATGCTTACGTCGCCCCGCAACGCGCGGGCGGTGGCCGGCGGGGGGACATTGTCCTTGTCCCATAAGGCCCCGGCGTGATATAAAGAAACTTGATCGTAGAAGTGAATCGTGGGTGGGCGAGCTGAGGGTGTGCCCACCCGCCGCGGACGGGGATCATACCTGCGTGTGGAATCGCGTCTCCGTCCATCGTTTTTGGCATGAAGAACACTGGACACACGCCCGGTGTAGCGGCGCGCGTCCGGTGCAGGCCCGCGGGTCGCGAATCCCTCGCGCCCGTCCTGGAGGAGAAACCATGTCGCGAAGCTTTCGTGTGCTTTTGCCCCTGGTGATGATTGCGGCGCTGGGCCCGCTGGCCGGCCTGGCGCAGTACCCGTCGGCCCTGGTGGGCTTCAACGGGCCGCCGATCGACGACCCGGCCACCTGCCAGGAAATGTTCAAGGTGCCGCAGTACTCCGGTTCGACATCGGCATACGTGGTGCCCAACACCGGCAGCCAGTTCGACCACAACTGGGCCTATCGCGCGTCGGGCTACCAGACCGAGGGCGACGGGGCCCTGCGCGTCGGCTTCACCTGGGTCGATCCCAACAGCCCCGACGGCTGGGTCCGGCTCACCACGTTCAATGGACCGATCTGGCCCAACCCCTCGCTCCAGACCGAGGGCAAGGTCCGCTTCAAGCTGGTCAACATCAGCGAGCTCTTCGCGGGCGAAGTCGGCATCATCCTCGGCATCCGCGAGACCGGCGTCGTCGCCCCGCAGCTCTCGGACGGCGGGACCTCGGGTAGCATCGAGTGGGTCGGCGTCGATCCGACGCCCAACGCCATCATCGTGGGCCCCAATTTCATCGTGAACACCGCCGCGACCGGCGACGACGTGCAGGTCTATCCCGTCGGAACCGACCTCGGGCCCGGCGGCCTGAATCTCCCGCCGGGCACCGCCGTGATCACGCCCGGCCCCAACGGCGTGCTGAACACGACCCCCGCGGGCGACGACCTCATCCGCGCCGGCTACCGGCTCAGCAATACCGGCGCCGTCGTGCCGATCCCGGTCGTGACATTCCCGCCTTCGCCGCTGGGCTACGACATCGAGTTCAACCTCGCGACCGGCACGATCACCGTCGACGGTATCCCGTCGGCCGCCGGCTTCGCCCCGTTCACAGGCGACGGCGTCCTCGCGGCCCCGAACGACCGCGGCACGCTCGAGCACATCGGCATCATCAAGATCGACACCGCGTCGAACATCGACGTCTACATCGACGAACTCCAGTTCGACTCGCCGGTCCCCGACCCGGTGCTCCCGCCGACCATTGTCGAGCCGCTGCTCATGGGCGCCACCGAGGTCGTCGTGACCGACATCATGCCCACCGCCGACCTCGTCAACCTCTACAGGAACGGCAGCTTCCTCGCTCAGCAGGTGCCCGTGCCGCCCAACGACGTGACCTTTACGATCGCCCCGGCCGTGCCCGGCGACATCTACACCGCCACGATCGTCGTCGACGGCACCGAGAGCCCGCCGTCCGACCCGGTCCAGGTCATCCTGCCCGCGCCGACGCTGGCCGGGCCGATCGTGCCCGAGGCCGTGCGGGTGGCCGTGTACGGTCTGCTGGCGTCGCCCGCGGCCGAGCTGGTCAGTGCTTACGTGAACGGCGTCCTGGTCGGCAGCGCGGTCCCCAGCGGCGGCATCGGCTATGTCGACGTCGGCGATCTGGATATCGGCGACGTTATCACGGCCACGCAGACCGTCGCCGGCGTCGAGAGTCTGCCGTCCAACGCCGTCACCGTCGGCGTGAGCAACCCGCCGGTGATCTTCAACTGGACGCAGACCAGCACGCTGCCCTGGGGTCTCACCGATCACCAGGTTGTGTACCTCAACGGCTACGTCTACGCGATCGGCGGCCGCTCGAACGAGAGCGACCCGGACACCTACGCCACCGACACGGTGTACTATGCCGCTGTCAACGGCGACGGCAGCCTCGGCCCGTGGCAGGCGACCGCACTGCTCCCGGACAATCGCGCCACGCACGGCGCTGCGGTCTGGAACGGCCGGATCTACGTCTGGGGCGGCTGGCGGAACGACTACACGACCATGGGGACGTGCTGGTACACGACGCCGAACCCGGACGGCTCGATCAGCGCCTGGACGACCTCGACGGTCGTGATTCCGATGAGCGACGAATCGACCCCCACCCAGCAGATGGACTCGTTCGGGCGCGGGCTGGTCCAGTTCCGCGACACGCTGTACATCGTCAATGGTGAGGCGAACAGCGGGGTGAATCAGAACGAGACCTTCTACAGCCGCCTGCAACCCGGTGGCGACTACGGCGAGTGGGTCGAGACCGCCAACACCACCACGAATTCCTGGTTCCACGGCGTAGCGGCCTTCGAGTGCACCAGCGGCGACTACCTGTGGCGCGTCGCGGGCAACTATGAGGGCACGAACGAGTGGGATATGCTGCGGGCGCCGATCAATGCGGACGGCAGCCTGGGCGACTGGGTGCTCGACCCGCTGCACGCGCCCGAGCGGCGTTACGAGTTCGCCTGCGTCGGTGTCGATTACAAGATCTTCATGGTGGCCGGGCTGTTCGGCAGCACGTCCAAGAACACGGTCTTCTACGCCCTGATCGACCCCGACACCGGCGCGATCCGCGAATGGAAGACCGGGACGCCGTATCCCGAGACGCTCGCCCGCACCGCGGGTGTCGCCTACACGATCGGCGGCGACAACTACCTGCTGATCGTCAGCGGCGGGCCTTACTCCCGCACGGGCATCCGGAACCCGAATTGCTGGTACACGAAGCTCACGCCGGACACGGACGGTGACGGCGTGGCCGACGCGCTCGACAACTGCGTCTGGCTCTACAACCCGAGCCAGACGGATACCGACGGCGACGGGATCGGCGACGCGTGCGAGGGCCTCGCGCCGCCGGTGTGCGTCGGCGACACGAACTGCGACGGCGTCGTCGGCTTCGGCGACATCAACCCGTTCGTGGCCGGTCTGACCGGCGGGCCGATGTGCAACCCGGACAACTTCGATATCAACCAAAACGGCACGGTCGGGTTCGACGACATCAACCCGTTCGTGGCCCTGCTGTCGGGCGGCGGCGGGCCGTGCCCGTAAGCGCGTTCCCCCCGCCCCGTAACCGCGGCGGCGTATGAGCCGGTGACCGCGGAGGTACAGAGCGCCGCAGTGAGCCGCGGAGGACGCGGAGACCGAGACGTGCGAGTCTCTTCTCCGCGGTCCTCCGCGCTTTTTGCGGCCTTACGCTAATCGGTGGAAAGCCGCCCTACCCGAGCAGCGCCGCCAGCTTCTTGCGCGAATCGGCCTCGATCTGCTCGTGCAGGCTCCGGCCGTGGCTGTCCATCGTCACCACGCAGGGAAAATCGGCGACGCGGATCTGCCAGAACGCCTCCGGCACGCCGAACTCGAGCTTGTGGACCGCCTCGACGTCCTTCACGCTCTCGGCGATCAACGTGGCCGCCCCGCCGATCGCGTGCAGGTACACCGCCCCGAACTGCGCGCAAGCCGCCAGCGTCCTGGCCCCCATCCCGCCCTTGCCGATGACCGCGCGCAGGCCGAAATGCTCGATCACCGCCGCCTCGTACGGCTCCTCGCGGATGCTCGTCGTCGGCCCGGCCGCGACAAACTCGTACTTCCCGTCCGGCCGCTTCCGCACGACCGGTCCGCAGTGGTAGATCACGCCGCCGGCCAGACCGCGCTTCAGCACGTCGTAGACGCCGCGCTCGCTTTCCGGCCAGGGCCGGGCGATGAACGTCTCCTTCATGTATTTGTGGGCCGCGTCACGGCCGGTGAAGAGCACGCCCGAGAGCAGCACCTGGTCGCCGATCTTGAGCTTTCGGACCTCGGCCTCAGAAATGGGTATGGTCAGGTTCGCCGCCATGCTCGAACTCCTGCCGGCCTGGGAAAGTCACTTCGCCGCCAGCAGCGCCACGTTGCCGTCCTTGATCGTCATCACCTTCCGCCGGTCCGCCCAGCACATATACGCGATCGAGACGAAGAAACTCGCCGGCAGCCGATGCAGCTCGGCCACCTTCACCCCCAGCACCGTCGTCTTGCCCCCGAAGCCCATCGGCCCGATGCCCAGCTCGTTGATCTCGCGCAGCAGCCGCTGCTCGAGGTCCGCCAGCTCCGGGCTGGGGTGGACGTCGCCCAGCGGCCGGAAGAGCTGCTCCTTGGCCTTCATCATGCTCGTCACGCGGTCGCCGCCGATCCCCACGCCGAGAATGCCCGGCGCGCAGCCGAACCCCTGGGCCTTGCAGGCCGCGTCGAGCACGGCCTTGCGCACGCCGGCCAGGTCGCGGCCGGCCTCGAACTCGGGCGAGGGCACGCTGTACTGGCAGCCGCAGTTCTCGGACCCGCCGCCCTTGAGCATCAGGCCGATTTGCAGGTAGTCGTGCCCCCACTCCTCGAAATGCACGGTCGGGAAGTCGACGCCCGTGTTGTCGCCGCTGTTCTTGCCCGACAAGGCGGCCACCGCGTTGGGCCGCAGGTACGCCCGCTCGGTCGCCAGCCGGACCGCGTGCCGGATCTGCCGCAGCAGGTCGCGCTGGTACGTGCCCTCGGGGTACCAGACGTGGAAGATCGGCGTGCCCGTGTCCTGACAGATCGGCCGGCCGGTCGCGCGCGAGAGCTGCACGTTCCGCAGGATCGTCTCGAGCGCCCCGCGGGCGGCCGAACCGGGCTCCTCGCGCTGCACGGCCGCGGCCAGCGCGTGTTCGACGTCGGGCGAGAGGTCGGTCGAGACCGAGCGGATGAGCTCGACCACGGCTTCGGTGATCTCGTGCATGGGCACCTCGTGGCGGAGGGCGGCCGGCGGTTCCTGGCCGCTCCGCGGATTGTACGAAGGTCGCGGGCGGGTGTGAACGTCGCGCGCCGGGTGCGGCTCGGGGCGCGCGTCAGCGGTATTCACCCGCGACGGGGCGGTCCTTCAGCTTGAGCGTCTTCTCGATCTGCTGTTCGAGGAACAGGGCGTCCTCGGCCTCCGGCAAGTTGCCGAGCAGCTTGAGCTTGCGCCCGGTCCGGTCGATCGCGTACAGCTCGTAGGTCTCGCTGGAACTGTTGCGGCCGTGGTGGATGCGCTGTCGACAATAGAGCTGGTCGAGGTCCGCGGCGGCGAGCGTGCGATTGCCGGGGAACGGCAGCGGGCCGTGGCGAAGGGTGAGCACGCCGCTGCCGATGTCGATCACCGTGTGATTGACGAGCAGGCCGAGCGTGAAGTAGCTGAGGCCGACGCCGACGGCGACGTGCAGCAGCGGAAACAGGAGCATCACCAGCGGGGCGCTTTGCGTGATGCCGATCGCGTACCAGAGCACGAGGAAGCCGTCCCAGAACAGGCAAAAGACCACCAGGAACAGGGCCCCGGGGTGAAACCAGCGCCGGCGGATCCGCAGGTCGCCGCCCCAGTTCTCGATCTGCACGCCGCGCGGCGTCGGCACGTCCCGCCGCGGCGCCGTCGGGCCGCCGCGCGCCTCGGCCTCCTGCCGGAGCGCGGCCGCGAAGCTGAACACCGCCTCGCACGGCCGGCAGCGGGCGATGGCCGTCTCGATGTTGAGGTCGTCCGCGGGCACTCGCGCGCCGCAATGCGGGCAGTGCACGTGCATCCAGGCACCTCCGGGACGGCAGGATACCCAGGGGGTGGGAGGGTGGGAACGGAAGGGCTGCCCGTGCGCCGGCACGGCCCCCAGCGCGGCACCCTCCCTGGAACGGGGGCCGCGGGGGTATCAGAGATTGCCGCGGCGGGCCTGCTCGCGCTCGAGCGAGACGAACAGAGCCTTGAAATTGCCCACGCCGAACCCGCGGCTGCCGTGCCGCTCGATCACCTCGAAGAACAGCGTCGGCCGGTCCTGCACCGGCTGGGTGAAAATCTGGAGCAGATAGCCGTCCTCGTCGCGGTCGACCAGGATCCCCAGCTCGCGCAGCTCGTCGAGCTGGACCGGCAGGTCGCCGACGCGGGCCGGCAGGTCCTCATAGTACGTGTCGGGCACGCGCAGGAAGTCGATCTCGCGCCGCCGCAGCTCGCGGACCGTGGCGCGGATGTCGCCGGTCGCCAGCGCCACGTGCTGCACGCCCGGGCCGCGATACCACTCGAGATACTCGTCGATCTGGCTCTTGCGCCGCCCCTCGGCCGGCTCGTTGATCGGCATCTTGATCTTGCGCCCGTCCTCCATGACCTTGCTCATCAACGCGCTGTACTCGGTGCTGATGTCCGCGTCGGTGAAGTGCGCGAGCTGCGTGAAGCCCAGAATCCGCTGGTACCAGTCGACCCAGTGGTTCATCTCGCCCAGGTACACGTTCGTCACGATGTGGTCGATCGCGGCCAGCCCGGCGGCCGGCGTGCCCTGCGCGTCCAGCGGCCGATAGCCCGGTGCGAACACGCCGCGGTAGTCCTTCCGTTCGACGAACTTGAGCACCGTGTCGCCGGCGTACCTGATGACGCCGGTGCGCAGCACGCCGTGTTCGTCCTCGGCTGCGGTCGGCGGCTGGAGCACGGTCGCGCCGCGGGCCCGAACCGCGCGCAGCGCGGCCTCGACGTCGGGCGTCTCGAACGCGATGACCTTCACGCCGTCGCCGTGCAGCGCGACGTGCCGGGCGATCTCGTCGTCGGGCGTCAGCGCGCAGGTGAGCACGAACCGCACCTGCCCCTGCTGCATGACGTAGCTGGCCCGCGTGCGGCAGCCGGTCTCCTGCCCCAGCTTCGCGACCGGCTTGAATCCCAGCGTCTTGTCGTAGAAGTGCGCCGCCTGCCGGGCGTTGCCCACGTAGAACTCGAGGTGGTCATAGCCGCGCAGCGGCAGGAAATCGTGGTCCGCGGAAGGACTCGCAGTCGCCATGGCCGGGTCCGCTCTTCCTCGCCCGTCGGGCGCCGCGGCCCGGGCGGCCGCCCGCGGTCGGCCGGAGGAGGCGGCCGAACCGCAGGGGATTATTCGCCGCGCGCGGGCGGATGACAACCGTGAGCGCTGGCGGCGGCGGGAGTCAAACCAGTGCGGCAGAGGACACCGCCGTCTCGGAACCGTCACCACCGGGGGGCTTGGGGTTCGAGGCTGGGATTCAGGGGTGGTCCGGGCGCATTCGGAGTTCCGTTGCTACCGCGTGGTGTTCGAGGCCGCACCAACGGAGGTATTCCGCTGACCGAAGACTTTCCGTGTCGCCGCGAACAGGGCGTCGCCGTCAGCCCGCGAGAATACGAACATCGTGCTCAACGGCAGCCGGGCGTAGGCGCGGAACGCCAGCGACATGATCAGGGCTTCGACGGCGTAGGACGTCGCGACGGCGGCGGCCAGGCCAGCAAGTCCCCAGCGCGGCAGCAGCACCAGCATCAGTCCCAGGTCCACCGCCACTGCCACTCCGACGCCCAGCGACGTGATCTGGGGCCGGTTCACGCCAGCAAAGTAGGCTGGCAAGACCTTCGATACCACTCGGATGAGAATCCCCGGCAGCAGGATCCAGACCGGGACCAAGACCGGTAAAAAGTCCGGGCCCAGCAGTATGGCGATGATCGGCTTGGCCAGCACGGCGGCCACGAGCGTCAGCGCGCCGCAGCAGGCCAGGCACATGCGCAGCACCTGGGCGACCATGCGGGCCTGGCCGGTCGGGTCGGCCACCGTCCGGGGGAGCAGGGCGAGCTGAAGCGTTTCGCCCAGGATCCAGATGCGGGAGAAGATCGCGGCCGCGGCCGTGTACATGCCGACCATCTCGCGATCGGCGTAGACGGCGGCGACGATGATCGGACCGATCTGGACGTTGGCCATGCTGGCGAGCTTGCCGAAGTAGAAGCGGAAGCCGTAGCCGAGCGTGCGGCGGAGGTTGGCGAGATGCAGCGGGACGAGGCGGCAGTAGTGCGTGCGGACGAGCATGTACAGGGCGGCCGCGGTGCCGAGGGCTTCGCTGGCGATCTGGACGGCGAGGGCGGTGGCGACGGTGAGGCCGACGAGGGCGGCCAGGGCCAGGCCGACGGCCATCAGCACGGGGGTGCCGAGATTGAGGAGCGTGTAGCGGAGCGTGTCGGGGATGCCGAGGAGCACGTGCTGGAGGAACATGCGCAGGATGGCGAACGGCACGTAGAGCAGGGCGAGGCGGAAGTCGGCCAGCGGGGCGACGGCAAAGCGCTGCGGGAACGCGACGGTGAGGGTGTAGCCGACGGCGCAGGCCACGAGCGACATGGCGAGGCCGCAGGCGAGGCTCTGCGTCATGGCCTCCGACGGGCTGAGGCTGCGGTTGCCGACGTAGTATACGTTGGCCATCTCCTGGCCGAGGGCGAAGGCGAGGACGAGCAGGCCGGAGAAGATGACGCAGGCGGCGTATTCGCCGCGGCCGGCGGGCAGAAGGGTCCAGGCGAGGAGGGACTGACTGAGCAGCCCGGCGAGGAGGGCGACCACGTTGGCGATGAAAATCAGGCGGGTGTCGCGGGCGTATGAGCTCATGTGCGCCCGGCTCCGATGCGGAGGGCCGCGGCGACGCGCAGCTCGACGGGGAGCGTAGCGATGTCGACGGGTGCGGGGGCGGCCGCCGTGGCGGCGGCGCGGTAGTACTGGCTGGCGAGCGCGCCGCAGAACAGCGGCAGGTAAAGCAGGAAGGCGAGCTTACTGATGATGAACAGGTCGTCCTGGAAGACGGCGATGATGACGATGCAGATGAAGGCGGCGCGGTAGCCGGCGACGACGCTGTTGCCCTGGAGGTCGAGCCGGGCCGGTGGCGGGCGGAGGGCCTGCCACCAGCGCCAGAAGAAGAAGCAGAGGGCCAACAGGCCGGGCAGGCCGCACTCGGCCAGCATGATCGCGAAGAGGCTGTGGGGCTTGACGAGCGGCGTCGAGATCTCGCCGACATACCAAATGCGGGGGAGATCCTGGACGCCGGCGACTGTGCGGGCGTAGGGATAGACGATGCCCCACCCGCCGCCGAAGACGGGGTTCGCCAGGCCGAAGCGGACGGCCGCATCCATGGCGATGACGCGCACGGAGGCCGAGTTGTCAGCAATGGTCCGCAGCCGCTCGAGCTTCAGGTTCGCCTGGAGCTTGTTGAAGACGGGGACGACGATGATGGCGAGGAGGGCAATGAGAAGGGCGAGTCGGCGACCCAAGCCCTTGGTGGGACGGCCGTAAAGGTACAGGTGGGCAGCAATGAAGGCGAGCAGAACAGCGCGGGCGACCGAGGCCAGGATGCCGCCGAAGGAGACGGCGAGGCCGAGGGCGGCGGCGGCCCGCTGGCGGCCGGCCAGGAGCATGCCGGACGCGACGCAGCCGACGACGGCGAGGACGGCGCCGGTCGTGTTGGCCCCGCCGAGGGTGGTGAAGGCCCGGCCGCCCTCCTGCTCGACCTTCCAGGTGGTCTGGAGCACGCCGGCGAAGAGGTGAGGCGCGATGGCGCTGAGAATCGCCAGGACGCCGACGGCGAGCCCGACGGCGGAGAAAACGAGCGCGGCGCGGGCGAACTGCTCCGGCTCGAAGCGCAGCGTACGCACGACGACCCACGCGGCGGGGAAGGGCAGGATGGTGAAAACCATTGCCCGCAGGCCCATCAGGACGCCTTCCGGGCCGCTGGCGTTGGCGATGACGCTCATCAGCATTGTCAGCAGAAGAAAGGCGAACGGGCCGAGCACCGGGCCGATGGCGCGGCGCAGGGCGCGGCTGCTGTGGGGGTCGCCAAAGGGGAGCAGGGCGACGGTGAGCCCGGCGAGCGCGAACCAGTGCATGGGGATATGCGGGCCGAGCACGAAGACCGGGACGTAGTCGAGACGGCTCATCCAGGCGATCGGGAAGAGCGCGGCCAGCAGCAGGATGACGTCGGGGGCGTGGAAGCGGAGAATCAGGACCAGCGCGGCGATACCGGCCAGGCCGAGGACGGTAAACAGGAAGAACAATTCGAGGCTCATCGATTCCCCTGCGCTACCGGCGAGCGCGCCGCGGCCCGCGCCTCCGTCAAATGCTCGACGATGGTCCGCGTGTCCGCGAGCCAATTCTCGCTGCCGGTATAGATGATGGCGTCCGTGTTTTCAACGCGGGCCAGGGCCGCCAGGATCTGCTGCGGGCGCCAGAAGCGGCCGCCGCAGGTGTACAGGATCGGGAGTGTCGGACGCCCGCTGGACAGCGTGCGCATCTGCCTGCGGGCCTGACCGGCCCACCACTGCCGGCCGGCATTCGGCCCGGCGGAGTCGGTGTCGGTGAACCGCACGCCGCGGCAGACCGTGGCGACCAGCTCGCATACGGCGGTCGAGCGGGCGTGCTTCAACTTCGCCTCGCCGTGAATCCCCGGGTACCAGATGATCTCCAGGTCACGCGGCAGCTTCTCCAGGCCGCGCCGCAGCCCGGCCAGATCGACGTCCACTTTGCCCTCGAGATACGGTCGGATGGCCGTCTCGTTTTCGAGGAGGACTGTCCGCGCGCCCGAGACCTCCGCAATACGCGTCAGCTCCTTTGCAATACTCTCCCATCCCGACTCGGAGTCAAACGTCTTGAGCAACGGCCAGGTTTTCAGGCCGGGAACGATCCGCATTCCGGGCACGCGCCGCCGAAGAACGGAATAGAGCCCGCTGCGGCCGGGATTCACGGACACGATCGCCGTGTCGGTGACCTGCCGCCAGATTTCCAGCCCGGCGACAATGTTGCCCAACTCGGCCGGGCTGTCCCCGCCCACCTCGATCCACGGAATCACGCGCGGAACGCCCGGAGCGGCCGGTCCGGTGGCGGCCTGCGTTTCAGCGGGGCGCGCCGGCTGAGCAGCGGCCGGCCTGTCCGTCATCTGCGCGCCCGCGCCGCACCCAAGCAGTAGCACTGCCAGACCTGAGAGCACCGGCCGTAGGGCTTGGACTGTCAGGGAAGGGCTCCACGCAACTGTCGCACCGCCGCCGGTGGCCAACGGCACCCGCGCTCCACGCGCAAACCGCTAATCTGACAACATGTTACAACCGCAGCCGGATTGCCGGGACACGCATTCTATCGGCCGTGCGGCCGCCGGGCCATGACAGCCCGGCAAGAAAGGGGGCTAACTACGCGCCGACCGGCCAGCAGGTAGCGCTCGCAGCCGGTCTCCCGGTGTCTGTGCCCTTCTTCGCCGGGCTGAAAAAGTGACGGCCGAAGCGAGGAGAGTACGTCGGCTCGGGCTGGGAGTTCTGGCCCCATTCGGGAGCGCTTACGGACTTGCCATGCCGTTCTTCGGCGAGAGAATTCGCCCGGGTTGGGAGCCACGCGATGCAGCTTTGTCCAAAGACGCTGGTCTCCGGGACGATTCTGGCGTTGCTCAGTTTGGGTGCGGCGGCCGAGCACCCCCGGCTGCTCGTGACGCCGGCCGACCGGGCACGGCTGCGGCATGCCTGCGGGTTGGAACTGCCCCCCGGGACGCCGCCGCCGGGGCGGGCCGGCATGTCGGCCGGCGACTACGCGGCGTTGCGGGAGGCGCTGGCGGCCGCGGACGGAAATCTGCCGGGCGAGCTGTCAGGTGCGGCCCTGCTGCGCTTCGTGCAGGGACCGGGGCCGGGCACGGAGGCGTTGCTGCGCATCGTGGAGGCCGGGCTCCGATCTGCGTCGTCGGCCGACAAGCTCGAGGCGGTGCTGGCGCTGGACTGGTGCTGGGACGAGGTCGAGCCGGCCGTGCGGCAGGATTTCCTGCTTCGCATGCGACGGGCCGTCGTGCCGCTGGCGGCGGGGGACAGTCCGCTCGAGCCGCGTCCCTTCCGAGAGAAACTGACGTCGCTGGCCGTGGCGATTGCGGTGGACGAGTCCGACGACCCGTCGCCGAGCTGGCTCGAGGCGCGCAAACGGCTGCTCGAAGAAGCACGCCGCTATTTCTTGTCAACCTTCCCGACGTATGTCGCCTGGCGCGGACTGAGTCCGACCGGTTCCGACGCGGGCGCCGACGAGGAGCGCGACACGGCGCTGGCGATCGAGCTGGCCGGCCACGTGCTGGGGCGCGACTTGTGGCCGGAGTATCGCGCGTCGGTCGGCCGCTGGCTCGAGCATTACGTGCTGGCGGAGGTTGAGCACCCGGCGCTGGCCCGTGGCTTTCTGCACGACGACGGGGCGGCGGCGCCGGCGAATCCGGCGGCGAACTGGGATGCGCTGCGTCCGCTGACGGCCCACCTGCTCGCGGTGCGCACGCGCGACCCGGCCGCCGTGCGGACCGCAGAGCGGGTCGAGCAGGCGCTGCGGCAGCGGGGCGAGGAAGCGGCGGCGCGTCAGGCATGGCGGTGGGTTCCGATCGTGCTGCCGATCGCGGACCTGCCGCGCTGCGACCCGCAGGCGCTGCCGGCGGCGCGCCACCTGGGCGGAGCGGTGATCTTTCGGGGAGGGCGCGGCCCGGAGGCCACCCGGATCTGGATCGACGCCGGACAGCCCTTCCTGCGGCGCGGGCAGCATTTCGACGCCGGGCACTTCGTGATCGAGCGCGGCGGCCAGCTCACGGCCGCGGGCGGGGACGACGTGCATCTGGCGGCGGTGCCGACGCAGCGGGGCGCGCAGCGCCTCGGGCGGCGGGGCGAGCCGTTCGACTTCGAGCAATACTGCACCGCCACGATCGCGCACAACGCGCTGCTGATGTGGGATCCGCTCCAGGTCGCGGAATGGTACGGAGCCCGCTACCTGCCTGCCGGGGGGCAGCGCTGCATCGAGCAGACCTGTACCGACTTCGTGACGCCGTTGGAGGCACAAGGGCGGCGAACCGGCGCGACGCTGGCCTACGGGCAGCAGGGCGGCGCCGCGTATCTCGCGCTCGACCTCGCACCCGCGTACCACAGCAGTCAATTCGCGGAGTACACGCGCGAGTTCGTGTTCGTGCTCGAACGCGCGCTGCTCGTGGTCGATCGCGTCACGCTTGGCAAACGGCGCGGCATGCCGACGTGGATCGTGAACCTGCCGGCGCGGCCGCAGGTCGATGGGCAGGATCCCTCGGACACGGCCCGCGTCTGGGGCGCGACGAACGTGGGGGGGGTCTGGCGCTGCAATGACGCCCGGTGGCTGCGGTGGGGCGACCGCGATGGCGCCCTGTGGCTGGCGCCGGTGCGGCCGCTGCCGCGGACCCTGCGGGTCGTCGGCGGGCCGGCCAACCGGTTGGGCATCGAACACGGCCGCTACGCGGGGCGTTCATACTTCGGCGGTGACGCGGATGGCTTCGAGCGCCTCATCCTGCCGGCCGAGGCTCAGAACCCGCCGAACGCATGGTACCGCCTGGGTGAGCCCCTGCTGCTGGGCCCAGAGATCGGCCGGACGCCGCATTGGGGACGCGTCGAGATCGAGCCGGCCGCGCGCAATCCAGTCGCCGTCTTCATCAACCTGCTCGTCGCCGATCGAGCGGATCATCGCAGCGCGCCCGAGCTGATGGTTCGCGAAGAGGACGACCGGCTGGAGCTGTCGCTCGCGCTGGAAGGTGAGCGCGTGTCGGTGCGCCTGCCCCAGCGCGGGCGCGGCGGCGCCGTCACGTGGGACGGCCCGGAAGCGGTGGTCTGGACGCTGCCGGACGCGGTGGTCGAGGACGGCCCGCTCGCTCCCGGCTGAGCACCGCGGATTGACCGGCCCGCCAACGTGGTCCAGAATGCCGCGCCGTCCGGTGGCCGCGCGTCAGCCGGCAAAGGACCCGCATGACACAACCCGCACCGACGCTGGAGGACCCGCCGACGACCGCGGCCGGGCCGCGTCCGGCGGTCGGTCTGCGACCGTGGATCCAGCTCATGCGGCCGGGGCAGTGGACCAAGAATCTGTTCCTGCTGGCGGGGCTGGTGTTCGGGCAGAAACTGGCCGACCCGCAGGCGGTGGTGTGGGTGTTGTTCGGGCTGGGGTGCTTCTGCCTGGTGAGCAGCGGGGTGTACGTGCTCAACGACGTGCACGACCGCGTGGAGGATCGGCTGCACCCGACGAAACGCACGCGACCGGTGGCGGCCGGTGTGATCTCGGCGGAAGCGGCGGCGGCGTTCGGGCTGGTGCTGCTGGTGGCGGGTTTGGGAGGCGGGCTGTGGCTGGATCGGGCGTTTTTCGCGGTGGCGCTGCTGTACGTGGTGCTCCAGGCGGGGTACACGTTCGGGCTCAAGCAGCTCACGCTGCTGGACGTGATCCTGATCGGGCTGGGGTTCGTGCTGCGGGCGATCGCGGGTGCGGTCGTGATCCACGTGCCGATCTCGGCGTGGCTGGTCCTCTGCACATTCACGCTCTGCCTGTTCATGGGGTTCTCGAAACGGCGCTGCGAGCTGAACGTGTTGGCCGCGAACGGGGGCGACGGCGGCGCGGCCCGGCACCGGCGGACGCTGGCCGAGTACACGCCCGAACTGCTGAACCACATGACCACGCTCACGGCCGGCATCGCGGTCGTCGGCTTCATGTTGTACGCGACGGACGAGCGGACGGTGCACGAGTTCGGGACGAACTACCTGATCTACACGTTGCCGATCGTGGTGTACGCGATTTTCCGGTTCGCGCTGCTGGTCGAGCACGGGCGGGTGGATGGGCCGACGGCGGTGATCCTGCGTGACCGGCCGTTCCAGGCGGCGATCGCCCTGTGGGGTGCGGCGGTGCTGCTGGTGGTGTATCGCGGGCGCGAATTGCAGGCGTGGCTGGGGGATGTGCTGCATCGGCAATAAGGAACAAGGTCCGCGGGCTTTCGGCCCGCAAACCCGGTAACGGGGAAGGGGGAACAGGCACCGACACGCGCATGCCGCCGCCGCGCACCAGGGCTGACCGCGCGGACGAGCGCTGGTACGTCGGCGAGCGCTACTTTCCAGCGCCCGGACGCTGCCGCTGAACGAGGACGCGTGGGTCGGTTGGCGCGGCCGGCGAAGCCCCGCGCAGAAGCCCGCGACAATGGGTGGGTGTGCTCCTCGACGGCCGCATGCGCGGCTTGAGCCTTGCCGCGCGCAGCGGTCCACGCGCTTCACCGCACGTTGAAGTAACGCGCCTCGGGATGATACGCGATGATCGCGCTGGTCGACTGCTCGGGGTCGAGCTGGAATTCCTCGCTGAGCGTGACGCCGATCGACTCGGGCTGAAGCAGCTTCAGCAGCGGGCCCTGGTCCTCGAGGCTCGGGCAGGCCGGGTAGCCGAAGCTGTAACGGCTGCCCTGGTACCCCTGCTGGAACAGCTTGTGCAGATCGCGGGCATCCTGGCCGGCCACGCCCAGCTCGACCCGCACCTGCTTGTGAATGTACTCGGCCAGCGCCTCGGCCACTTCGACCCCCAGCCCGTGCAGGTACAGGTAGTCCTGGTAGCGGTTCTCCGCGAACCAGGCGCGGGCCACCTCGCTCACTCGCCGACCGGCCGTTACCAGCGAGAACGCGACGACGTCCACCACGCCGTCGCGCAGCGGCCGCCAGAAATCGGCCAGGCACCAGTACGGAGGCCGCTTCTGCCGCGGAAACGTGAAGCGCACCAACTCGGGCCCGTGCAGCTCCGGCCGATCGAGCTCGCGCGGCGGAGGGGCAAAGACGACCAGATCGTTGCCGTCGGAGTTGCACGGCCAGTAACCATAGACGGCCTGGGGTTGGATGATGTTCTCGCGGCGGCAGCGCTCGACCAGCTCGCGGTAGATGGGGCGGATCTCGCGCTCGACGTACGCGCGCCATTCCTGGGGCGACCGGCGCTTCTTGCGGAACCCCCATTGAACCTGGAAAAGCATCGTCTCGTTGATGAACGCGAGGGGGGCGCGAAGATCGATCTGGTCGAGGACGCGGCGACCCCAGAAGGGCGGGCGCGGTACCGGGTCGCGGTGGCCGATGTCGGAGCGCGGCTCGCCCGCGGGCGGCAGCGGCAAGCCGCCGGCCAGGGCGGGCGGGACGGGCTTGCGGGTCACCGG